>JBGPGA010000016.1:0-24545 GCA_041483635.1 Thermoplasmata archaeon | reverse complement strand
GGAGGAGCGCCGTCCCGCCCGCCTTCTCGAAGAGCTTCGCCCCTTCGACGCCCAGGAACTCGGGGCGGAGGTGGATGTGGTTGTCGAAGATGGGCAGGCGCCTTGCCATCCGGGCTTCCCCTCGCCTCCGCCCAAGCCCGGCAGGGCGATAAAGCGTTCGCACTTACCCTGAAGGCCGGCCCGGTGGAATCGCTACCGCGGGCCGTCCAGGGGCGTTCAGCGCAGCAGGCCCGCGGCCTTGAGCTCGACCGTGATCTTCTCGACGGCCTGCTCGACGTCGGAGGGCTTCCGCGCGCCGGTGCAGACGAGCTTCCCGCTGCCGAACAGGAGGACGACGACCTTCGGCTCGTCGATGCGGTAGACGAGCCCGGGGAACTGCTCCGGCTCGTACTCGACCTTCTCGAGCCCGAGGGAGATCGCGATCGCATTCAGGTTGATCTCCGTCCCGAGGTCCGAGGACGCGACGATGTTCTGGACCTCGATCACGGGGTCCTTCTTGATTGGGATGCCCGCGGCCTCGATCTGCTTCGCGACCAGGTCGATCGCCGTCTTGACGTGCTCGAGGCTCTTCGCACCGGTGCAGACGACCTTGCCGCTGCGGAACAGGAGGGTGGCCGTCTTCGGCTCCTTGAGGCGGTAGATCAGGCCAGGGAACTGCTCCGGCTCGTACTCCGCGCCCCCGAGGGCGAGCGCGATTGCCTGGAGGTCCAGTTCCTCCCCGAGGGAGGTCGAAGCGACGACGTTCTCTATCTTGATCTTCGCCAAGGTCACGCCTCCGGCGGCACGAGGAAGTACTCTCCCCGCGCGTCTGGGCGGAGGGGATTTAAATAGTCCTTTATAAAGGTTAAGCCCGTCGTTCCGAATTCCCCTCCCTTGTCGGCCCCCGTGCTAAGGCTCAGCCGGGGTGGCTTGCATCCATTTCCCGCGCGCGCACGAGCGCGTATAGCGCCCGATTGACCGGGGTCTCGATCCCGTGGCGCGCCGCGGCGCGCAAGACGGCGCCCGTAATCGCGTCGACCTCCGTTCGCCGATGGCGGTCGAGGTCCTGGAGCATGCTCGCGCGGTTCGCCGCGGTACGGCGCGCAATGAGCCGCGTCCGCCGCAACACGCTTTCCGCGTCGAGGTGGGCTCCGTCGGCCACGGCCGCGGCGAGTGCCTCGCGACCGACCTCGCCGAGGAGACGGGCTAGGTCCCCGTCTTGAACAAGGCGGCCGTTCGGCACGCCCGCGAGGGCCGCGATCGGGTTGATCGATGCATTCACAACGACCTTGGCCCAGAGATCCGAGGCGATGTCGTCCACGATCTGCGTCCGGATGCCTGCCTCGTCGAGCACGTCCCGAGTTCGGATGACGTCTTCGCCGCGTGCGCCCTTCCACGCGCCGATCGTCGTGTCGCCGATGCCCGCGTGGCGGATCTCGCCGGGGCCGAGGAACGTGACGCCGTGCGCGGTCGTCCCCGCGATGACGCGCCGTGCGGTGCGTGCGATCACGTCGGGATTGTCGAGGCCATTCTGCAGCGTGAGGAAGACGGCCGAGTCCGCGAACGACTTGAGTCGAGCCATGGCAGCCGCGGTGTCGTACGCCTTCGTCGCGACGATCACGAGCTCCGGACGCGTGCCCGCGGGAACGCGCGTTGCGGCGCGAGGATGCACGAGCCGCGCGGTCTTCCCCGTGATCCGGAGGCCGTGCGCCCCGATTGCGTCGACATGCTCCTTGCGACCCACCAGGAGGACATGCTCACGTATCGAGAGAAGTCCGCCGATCAGACTCCCCATTGCGCCTGCACCGAACACGAGGATTTCCACGTTCCCGGAGATGGGAGAGCGGGGCGAAAATGGTTTCGGCGAGAGTTAAATATGGTCAATTATATAATTGACGCGCAATTCAACACGGATTGGAGCCTTTCACTAAGTTTAAGTTCCGTCGCTCCATACGGTATCGTAGGAGGAAGTTCTTGGCCAAGAAGGGCAAAAAGGGCAAGAAAGGCAAGAAGCGCTAGATGCCCTGAAGGCCTTGGGCAGGGACCCGCCTCGTCGCGGGCGTACCTGACGCATTTCTTTCCTCGTTTTTCTTCCTCTTTCCCTCTTTTGACATTCGATCTGCAAGGCGAAGCGGCTCGGGATACCGATCCCGCGTTGCACCCTGTGCGATCCGAACGGCCGTCTCGAGTGTGATTCGGTTTCCCACGGATACGTAGAAGGCGTGGGATCCGCGCGGAGGGACCCATGCGTATGCTTGCACACGGCCGTCCAACTCGATTGGAATCGCGCCGCTCTCCCTGCGTTGCGATGCAAGCGGTCTTCCGACAAGGGCATGTTTCGCGATCCCGATTGTCGGTCGGGCCAGGGAGACGCCTGCATAGCATGCGAAGCCGAACCGGACAGGGTGAAGGCGGCCATGGCCGTCGATCAACAGCACGTCGGGTTTCTTCTCGAGTCCATCGACGACGGCCCGGATTGCCGGGAACTCCCGGAACGCAAGATAGGAGGGAATGTACGGGAAGTCCACCTCGAGTTCTCGTTCCGCAACGCTCAGGACCTCCAGACTGTTCGCATCGAGGGTGACCGCGGCGGCGAAGGCTTGGTTTCCGATGTAGGCCACATCGGCGCCACCGAGCGTTCGAACCTCCTCGGACTCGTCCTCCTCCCGGACCTGATGCGCGAGGCGCTCCTGCTCTGCACGCAGTTCGGACAGGAGCGGGACGCCGTCCACATGGTTCACAAGAAGGTCCAACGGAACGCGACGACCCGGTGGCCCACCGACGGCGCACCCGTCTGCGCGGACGACCTTCCGCTCGGGGTCGAGATCGGGGTGTTCCATAAGCCAAGCGGCCACCGCACGCGCCGCGCGAACGTCGCCGAGGGCCCGAGCCACCGTGCCACACGTCGCCGCTTTCCCGGGAGGGATTTCTCGGATACAGGCCGCCAGGGCTTCCTCGAATCGGCGCACCACGATGCCCCCAAGGGTCCGTCCCCACAAAACCTTTCTAGGGTCCTCCCCATCGTCCGGAATGCGATGTCCCTGCTCCTGAAGGGCGGGCTGGTGGTCACGCAGGACCCGAACCGACGCGTCGTGCGCGAAGACCTCTTCGTGGACGGTGGGCAGATCGCCGCGATCGGGGACACGCCTGAGGACGCGGACGAGGTCCTCGACTGCCGCGGGAGTGCCGTGCTGCCGGGCCTCATCAACGTCCATCAGCACGTGGCGAACACGCTCCTAAGGGGGATCGCAGACGACGTTCCCCTGGACGAGATGCTCGCGAAAACCTTCGCGCTGGACGCGAAGCTCACGCGTCGGGACGTCCAGATCGGCGCCCTCCTCGGATGTCTCGAGATGATCCGGTCCGGGACGACGAGCTTCCAGGACCTGTTCTACTGGGAGGACGAGGTGGCGCGCGCCGTGCGGGAATCGGGGATGCGTGGATTCCTGTCCTGGGTCACGCTCGACGAGGCGTACACGACGCAACACGGCAATCCGGTCAAGAACGCGGAGGCTTTCGTTCTGAAGCATCGGGGCGATCCGCGCATCACCCCGTCCGTGGGCGTCCAGGGAATATACGTGGCCTCCGAGGAGACGCTCCTTCGGGCCAAGGAGGTCGCGGTCCGCCTCCATGTGCGTTTGCACGCCCATCTCTCGGAGACGCGCAAGGAAGTCTACGATCATCTCGCGAAGACGGGTCAGCGGCCGGCCGAGTGGTTGGACCGGATCGGCTTTCTCGATCGTCGTCTCAACGTCGCCCACGGGGTCTGGCTCACCCTCAACGAGGTGCGGATCCTCGCGCGTCAGGGAGTGAGCGTGGCCCACTGTCCTGTCTCCAACATGAAGCTCGCCTCGGGCGGCGTCGCACCGGTCCCGGAGATGATGCGCGAGGGCGTGTGCGTCGGACTCGGCACCGATTCGGCCCTGTCGAACAACTCGGCCGACCTCTTCTCCGAAATGAAGACGGCCGCGTTGCTGCACAAGTCGACTCGGTGGGACGCCCGAGAGATGCCCGCGCAACAGGTGCTCGATATGGCCACGATCGAAGCGGCGAGGGCCCTTGGCGTCGCGGATCGAATCGGCTCCCTGGAGGTGGGGAAACGCGCGGACATCGCCGTCGTCTCCTTGCGGAGTCCGCACACCACGCCTTTTTATCCAGCCAACGTCATCAGTCATCTCGTCTACAGCAGCCGAGGCGGTGATGTCCAGACGACGATCGTCGACGGCCAGGTCCTCATGGCCGGGGGCGTGGTACGGACCGTCGACGAGGATGCGATCCTGGAACGCGCCCAGGAGACCGCGCGGGAGCTCCTCGAGGCGTGAACCTTGATTTGTGGAGTCGACGAAGCGGGCCGCGGCCCCGTCCTTGGCCCCCTCGTGGTCGCCGGCGTGATGGTGGATTCCGACGTTCCCCTCCGGCATCTTAACGTGCGGGACTCGAAAAAGCTCTCGCCGGAGAAACGGGAACTGCTCGCCCCGGAGATCGAGAAGGTCGCCCGATGCGAGGTCCTTCTCGTTCCCGCGACGGACATCGACGTGATGCGCGCCCAGATGTCCCTCAACGCGTTCGAGGCCCAGCTCTTCGCGAGGATTGTCGAGACGCTCCATCCCGAGACCGCCTACGTCGATGCGGTCGATGTCGACGAGATCGAGTTCAAGCGGGACATCCTGAGACTCCTCCCGTTTGAGGTCGAGATCGTGTCCCAGCACGAGGCGGACGACCTCTTCCCCGTCGTGAGCGCCGCCTCGATCGTCGCGAAGGTCCGCCGGGACGCCGAGATGCGACGGATCGAGGCGGAACTCGGAGAGCCCGTCGGTTCGGGCTACCCTTCGGATCCAATCACGATCGCATTCCTGGAACGATGGATTAAGGAGAAGGGAAGTCCGCCGCCTCACACCCGGTTGACCTGGGACACGACGCGGCGTCTCCTCGCGGAGTCCAAGAACCGAAAACTGGACGACTACGGACGGGGCAAGGCATGAGGGACCTCCTCGAGGCGCTGATTACGAAGTTCAACGCGAAGGTGGACTCGGATCCCGCGCTGAGCACCGAGATCGGCGACTTGGAGAAGACGGTCCTCATCGAGCTGTCGAACGGGACGAAGTGGCACTTCACCCTGAAGGACCGTCACATCGCGGGACTCCTCGACGGCGGCGTCGAACGCCCCGACATCGCCCTCGTGACGGACGAGCAAACGCTCCGGGGACTCCTCCTCCGCGAGATCGGTCCGTTCAAGGCGTATGCGACCGGGAAGCTGAAGTTCAAGGGCAGCCTCGACGATCTCCTTCGGTTCCGTAAGTTCTTCTGAGCGCCACCCGCGATAGGTTTAAACGCGAGGGCCCAATCCTCTCGAGCCGCGATAGCGGGGTGGGGTAGCCAGGATATCCCGTCGGGCTCATACCCCGGGACTCCCGGGTCCCCGGTGAGACACCCGGAGATCGATGGTTCAAACGGTACCGAGGACATCCCTCGGTCCCTGAGATTCCATCCCCCGCTATGCCTCTTTTTATGGAGCCGCAACCCGGTCCGCACGCGCAGCGACCGGCTCTATCGTTGATTCTCAGGTCGTAACGTTTATGGTGGCACCCCTCGTCGGGCGACCTGTCTTCCGGCCGGAGTTTATGGAACGTGTCAAGACAGGCGTCGACGGACTCGACGTGATGCTGAACGGCGGTCTGCTTCCCGCGCGCCCCTACGTCATCTCCGGGCCCACGGGCAGCGGTAAGACGATCCTCGCCACCCAGTTCCTTCTTGACGGTCTCAAGCGAAACGAGCCCTGCCTCCTCGTCACCCTCGACGAGCCCCCGATCGAGGTCAAGTCGAACATGTCCGTATTCGGCTGGAACCTGGACCGGCTCAAGATCCTCGATGCGACGCCCGACGTGCGAGCACACAAGCGCCAGCGGTCCGTCATCGACGTTGGCACGGCCTTGGACGTGCGGGACATGGAGGACGTGAACGACATCCGGCAATCGTCCCAGATTCGGGCCCTCGAGGTCACCGTCCACAGCGTCCAGAAGATGATCAAGCAGGAGTTCTTCGGACGCCTGGAGAAGACGAAGGAGCGCTATAAGCGGATCGTGATTGACTCGATGACCGCCCTCAAGATGTTCTCGATGAAAGGCGAGGACAGCCGGATCCTGATTCAGTCGTTCATGCGCTTCCTGTCCGAGCTCGAGTCGACGACCCTGATCGTCTCGGAGCACCTCGATCGGAAGGCGATCGAGACCGAGTTCTTCCTCGGCCGCGGGGAGGTCCGGTTGCACAAGTGGATCGACGGGGCGACGGTCCGGCGGGCCATTTCCATCGAGAAGTTCCGCGGAGGCCGCTTCGACGACCACATCCGACCCGTTGCGATCACCACGGCCGGCCTCGTCGTCTACCCGGACCAGCAGCTCGCGATGACGAACCGGACGAGCGCGAAGGGGACCGAGACCCTCCTCGAGATGCGGATTATCGACGACGTATCGAACGTGCTCGAGTCCGCCCTGCGCAAGGTGGACGAGGCCCAGCGGCGCCAGATCCCCGTCAAGGACGTCGAGGTCTCCCTCTCCCGCGCGATGCTCCACTTCCAGCGCAAGAACTACCAGAAGGCGATGAAGCAGGCCCTCGCATGCAACTCCGAGCTCGAGCAGCGCCTCGGCATCGTCCCGCCGCCGCCCGCGGCGACCGTGCCCCCGCCGCCCAAGGAGGTCGCGCCGTGAGCAGCGTCCCCAAGATCCGGACGGGGGTCCCTGGGCTCGACAAGATGCTCCATGGCGGGCTGGTCCCCGGACGGCCCTACATCCTCTCCGGTCCGCCCGGCGCGGGTAAGACGATTACGAGCGTCCAGTTCCTTCGTGAAGGCCTCGAGGGGGGCGAGCGCTGCCTGTTCGTGGCCCTCGAGGAGCCACCGAACGAGCTCAAGCTCAACATGCGCCCGTTCCGGTGGAACTTGGACGACATGGAAGTCCTCGACGCGAACTCGGACATCCGGCGGTTCGAGCCGACGCCGATTCTGGAGATCTCCACGGAGGAGGAGCCCGCGCGGCTGCGCGACCTGGACGACCGCATCCGCAAGACCCCGGACTTCGAGAGCCGCGAGGTCACCGTCCATTCGCTCCAGCAGCTCATGAAGAACCTGTTCATCAAGCGGCAGTATCAGCGCGTCGTGATCGACTCGATCACGGCCCTGAAGTACTTCTGCATGCGCGAGTTCGAGGAGACGCTCACGACACAGTCCTTCATGCGCTTCCTCGCCGAGTCCAAGGTCACATCCCTCCTCACCCTCGAACTCCCCGAGGAGGGCGAGGTCCCCCCCGAGGCGTTCCTGGCCCGCGGGGAGATCCGCCTCCACAAGTTCCGCGACGACACGGGGATCAAACGGTTCATCTCGATCGAGAAATACAAGGGCTCGAGCCATGACGACGTCGTCTATCCGTTCGACATCACGAACACGGGCGTAGTGATCCAGAGCGGCCCGTCGAAAGGCGTCGCCGCGGCCCTCTGAAACGCACCCCGCGAGCATCCTCCATCGTCCCTTTGTCAACCGGTTCTGTCTGACAAATGTATGACTACTTTTAAATACCCTCACCCCGATGCGCCGACAGTCACAGTCCATCGGGATGGGATGGTTCAATGAAGTCGCTTCTGAACGAAGCCCTCGCTCGGCACCAAGAGGCACAGGATAAGGAAGAGAAGGAGAAGGCCGCGGCGGCCGACAAGCCGGAGACGAAGAAGAGCTCGGACGACTCGGATATCGAGAAGATCGTCGAGTCGATCAACGTCTCCATCAAGATCGTCGGTTGCGGCGGTGGCGGTTCGAACACGATTGACCGGTGCAGCGACGCGGGGATCTCAGGAGCCCAGCTCTGCGCGGTCAACACGGACGCGAAGCACCTCCTGTCCGTCCACGCGCCGAAGAAGATTCTGATCGGCAAGCGCCTGACGAAAGGCCTCGGCGCGGGTGCCCTCCCCGAGGTCGGCGAACAGGCCGCCCACGAGAACGAGGAGGAGATCCGGGACTTCATCCGGGGCGCGCACGTTGTCTTCATCACCGCAGGCATGGGCGGTGGGACCGGGACGGGGTCGGCCCAGTACGTGGCCCATGTCGCGAAGGAAGAGGGCGCGCTCACGATGGGCGTCGTCACGATGCCGTTCAAGTCCGAGGGTCGCATCCGCATGGAGAATGCGGAGGCCGGGCTCGACAAGCTCCGGAAGTTCTGCGACACGACCATCGTCATCTACAACGACAAGCTCCTCGAGCTCGTGCCGCGGCTGCCCATCAACGCGGCCTTCAAGGTCGCGGATGAGATCCTCATGCAGTCCATCAAGGGCATGACGGAGATCATCACGAAGCCCGGGCTCGTGAACTTGGACTATGCCGACCTCATGACGATCATGAAGGGCGGCGGGGTCGCGATGATCGGGATCGGCGAGAGCGACGAGGAGCGGGACCGGATCGACTATGCGATCAACGAAGCGCTCGAGTCCCCGCTGCTCGGCGAGGTCGACCTGACCCACGCCCGCGGCGTGCTCGTGCGCGTCGTCGGCGGACCCGACCTGACCGTGTCCGAGGCCGAAAAGGCCGCGGAAATCGTCGGACAGAAGGTCAACCCGCAGGCCCGGATCATCTGGGGCTGTTCCGTCGAACCGGAGCTCCAGAACACGGTCCAGGTCCTGCTCGTCATCACGGGAGTCAAATCCAAGTCGCTCCTCGGCAAGGAAGTGAACACCGGGGCGGTCCGCCTCGGGTCCTCCTCCGACGTCGACGAAGTCCGCTGACCTCCTCCACCTTTTTCCCCAACCTTTTTCCTTTTCCCTTTCCTCTCGGGTCAGCATGAGCACCCGCCGCCCAAGGTACCGCTACATCGCCTTCCGCGTGGAAGGGCCGCGCCCCTTCGACCGGGACGAAGTCCTCGCAGCCCTCCACGCGTTGCCCGAGCCGGTCTGGCTCGTGGGATTCGACCATCCGCGGGGCCTCGCGCGGTGCACCCATCTCCGGAAGGCCGCAACGATTGAGGCCCTGAACGCCCTGCGCTTGATCGCGGGGGTCGAGGTGCGGGTCGCCACCCTGGGCACGTCCGGGACGATTCGGCGCGCCACGGAGAAGTATCTCTCCTGAGAAGGACCGCTTTCGTGGGCCCGTTCGAAAGAAGGCTTATAAGTGACCGGACCATAGGCGGGCCTGCAAGAGGGACGTTATGCAACCAGGCCAGATGGCATACGACAGGGCGATCACGGTCTTCAGCCCCGACGGGCGATTGTTCCAGGTCGAATACGCTCGCGTGGCGGTCACCCGAGGCAACACGACGGCGGGCCTGAAGTTCAAGAACGGGATTGTCCTCATGGCGGACAAGAAGATCGGTTCCCGTCTGGTCGAGACGTCCTCCATCGAGAAGATCTTCCAGATCGACGAGCACATCGGCGCCGCGACGTCGGGCCTCGTGGCCGACGCCCGCGTCCTCATCGACTACGCCCGGTTGGCGGCCCAGATCAACAAGGTCACGTACAGCGAGAGGATCGGCGTCGACCTCCTCGTGAAGAAGATCTGCGACTACAAGCAGAACTACACGCAGTACGGCGGCGTGCGCCCCTTCGGTACCGCCCTCCTCGTGGCCGGGGTGGACGACCTCGGGATCCACCTGTTCGAGACGGACCCGAGCGGCGCGCTCGTGTCGTACAAGGCCGGGTCCATCGGCGCCGGGCGCAACGCGGTTATGGAGCTCTTCGAGGAGAAGTACAAGGACGGCATGGCCGAGGACGAAGCCGTCCTCCTGGGGCTCGAGGCGCTCCAGAAGGCCTCCGAGGGAGAGAAGCTCGACGGCAAGACGATCGAGGTCGGCTTGGTCGCCGAGGGCCAGAAGTTCCGCCGGCTGACCGAGCAGGAAGTTTCCGTGTACCTTGCGAAGCTGCCGGCCGCCGCCTAGGCGAGGCTATGCCCAAGGAGCTCCGCTCGGACCGCCGGGACGACATCTTCAAGGAATACGTGATTGCCCGCATCGAGAAAGCGGGCGAGAAGTTCGAGGTCCTTGTCAAGCCCGACGCCGTCCAGCGGCTCCGGGACGGCAAGGAGATCGACCTGATGGCAGAGCTCGCTATCGACCAGATCTTCAAGGATGCGCACAAGGGTTCGAAGGCGTCCGAGGAGAAGACCCAGGAGTTCTTCGGCACGACGGAACCCCTCGCGGTGGCGAAGCAGATCATCCGGCACGGCGAGATCCAGCTGACCACGGACCAGCGCCGCCAGATGCTCGAGCAGAAACGCAAGCAGATCGTCCAGTACATCGCCCAGAACGCGGTCAACCCGCAGACGGGCGCACCTCACCCGCCCCAGCGCATCGAGATCGCGATGGAGGAGGCCAAGGTCCACGTCGACCCGTTCAAAGGGGTCGAGGAGCAGGTCAAAGAAGTCATGGATGCCCTGCGCCCCCTCATCCCGATCCGTTTCGAGAAAGTCCGGATTGCGGTTCGCCTAACTGCGGAGGACAGTGCGAAATGCTACGGCGACCTGAAGTCGTTCGGGACGATCCTCAAGGAGGAATGGTCCCCCACGGGCGCGTGGATCGGCGTCGTCGAGATGCCCGCGGGCATGCAGACGGACTTCTTCGACCGCATCAACGCCAAGACCAAGGGCAACGCGGAGATCAAGATTCTGAAAGCGGACCAGAGGATCTAGCCCCCGGGCTGAACACCCAAAACCTCAAGTATCTGCCTCCGTTTCGACGCCCCTGCGTGAGAGAGAGAAACCAATGGAACAGCGCGGGGCGGCGCTTCGCCAGATTGTCATTCCAGGCGAAGCGGTCGGCGGACCTGACCTGAAACCGGGTCCCGGGACATTCAAATCGGGCGACCAGATTCTGGCGGCCCAATTAGGCGTGCGCGCGGAGCACGAGGGGCGGGTCAGCATCATCCCGCTGAATGGACGGTACCTGCCGGAGCGCGGCGATGCGGTCATCGGCGAGATCACGGATCTGGGCCCGTCGCATTGGCTCGTGGACATCAACGCGCCCTACCCGGCCCCCCTCCACGCGACCGAGTCGCCGTGGCGGGTCGAATTCGGGGACACGGGTCGCTATCTCAAGGTCGGGGACGCGATCCTCGCGTTCGTCCTCAGCGTGGACGAAATCAAACGCATTCAACTCACGATGCAGGACCGGGATGCCCGGAAGATTAGTGGTGGCATGCTCATGGAGATCTCGCCCACGAAGGTCCCGCGATTGATCGGGAAGCAGGGCAGCATGATCACCATGATCAAGGACCTGACCCACACACGCATCTACGTCGGGCAGAACGGCCGGATCTGGATCGACGGCCCGGAGGATGCGGCCGCCGTCGCGGTCCTGGCCATCCGCCTCATCGAGGAGCGGGCCCAGGCCATCGGCCTGACCGAGGCAGTGCGCGACCTGCTGGAGAGGGAGACCCGGAAGACGGGTGGATCCTCCTGAGGGAGGCAAGACATGGAAGATATCGAGCACATCGAGAAGAAAATGAAACTGATAGACGAGAAGGGCGTGCGCCTCGACGGCCGCCGCGCCGACGAGCTGCGCCCCGTGCGAATCGAGGCAGGCGTGCTCAAGCGCGCGGACGGGTCGGCCTACATCGAGTGGGGCGGGAACAAGGTCCTCGCCGCGGTGTACGGTCCGCGGGAAGCGCATCCGCGGCACATCCAGGATCCCGCGCGAGCCCTCGTCCAGTGCCGCTACAACATGGCCCCCTTCAGCGTCTCGGACCGGAAGCGCCCAGGCCCGGACCGACGGTCCGTCGAGATCTCCAAGGTCATCTCGGAGGCCTTCTCCTCCGTGGTCTTCAAGGAGCAGTTCCCCCGCACCTCCGTCGACATCTACATCGAGGTCCTCCAGGCGGACGCAGGCACCCGGTGCGCAGGCCTCACGGCCGCCTCCGTGGCCCTGGCCGACGCGGGTGTGCCGATGCGCGACCTCGTCGCATCCTGCGCCTCGGGCAAGATCGGCGGGGTCGTGTGTCTCGACCTGAACAAGGAAGAGGACAACTTCGGGGACGCGGACTGCCCGATGGCCGTCGTGCACGGGACCGGGGAGATCGTGCTCCTCCAGATGGACGGCCATCTCACCTATGACGAATTCCAGAAGGCCATGGCGCTATCCCTGGGCGCCACGGACAAGCTCTTCGAGCTCCAGCGGGATGCGCTGCGCCGTCGGTACAGCGTGACCCTCGAGGAAATCCTGCGCGAGAGCCCGCCGCCCGTCGCACCGCCGCCCGAACCGGAGGACCGTGACTTCCAACCGCTCGAGGAGCCCGCGCCTCAGGACGACACGGGGCCGAGGGACGAGGACTTCGGGTCGGAGGGGATCTGATGAGCGAGGAGATCGTCTCCGACCTCATGCGCAGCCATGTCTACCGCCTAGCGCAACGCGGGGAGCGCATCGACGGCCGGGGTCTCGACGAGCCGCGAAAACTCACGATTGAGCGGAGATACATCAAGACGGCCGAAGGCAGCGCCCGGGCGAAGCTTGGGAACACGGATGTCGTCGTCGGCATCAAGATGTCCACGGGCGAGCCCTACCCCGACACGCCGGACACGGGCGTCCTCTCGACGAGCCTTGAGCTCGTCCCGATGGCGAGCCCGACCTTCGAGGCCGGCCCCCCCAAGGCCGAGGCGATCGAGATCGCCCGGGTCATCGACCGCGGCATCCGCGAGTCCAAGATGGTGAACGTCGAGAAGCTGTGCATCGAGCCGAAGAAGAAGGTCTGGATCCTGTTCATCGACATCCACGTCCTCGACTACGATGGCAACTTGTTCGATGTCGGGTCGTACGGGGCCACGGCGGCCCTCGCGTCCACGATCGTCCCCGCGAAGCTTCAGGAGGTCGGGGAGGACTACCCGCTCCCCGTGGAGCACTGGCCCGTGAGCGTGACGTTCGCCAAGATTCGGGACATCATCCTCCTCGATCCGGACCTGGACGAGGAGAGGATGGCCGACGCTCGCCTGACTGTGACGACGGACGAGAATGGCGACATCCGGGCCATGCAAAAAGGCTTAAGTGGAAGCTTCTCCTTCGACGAAGTCAAGCGGTGCATCGAGACGTCCCAGAAGGTGGGACGCCAGATCCGCCCGATCTTGCAGGGGTCCTGAGTCTCTCATGGCACGTCGCACTCGACAGGTCGGCGTCGTCGGCCGCTTCGGCCCCCGCTACGGGGTGCGGATCCGCCGCCGGGTCCAGGAGATCGAGGAGGGGCGGCGCGGTCGGCACGTGTGCCCGAAGTGCCAAGCCCCCGCCGTCCACCGGCGGTCGTCCGGCGTGTGGCAGTGCCGCCACTGCGGCCACGTCTTCGCGGGCGGCGCATACCGTCCCGTCGTCACGACGTCCTTCAAGCGCGAGATCGCGGAGGCTCCCGCCGCGGAGGAAACGAAGGATGCCAAGGATCCCAAGGCCGCGAAGGATGGCAAGGCGCGGGCCGAGGGGGCGTGACGGTGTACAAGTGCGCGAAGTGCCTGGAGCCGATCCGGACGAACATCAACACGGTCGGGATCCAGTGCGAGCGGTGCGGCTCGAAGATCTTCTACAAGGAGCGGCCCAACGTCAAGAAGGTCGTCAAGGCTCGGTGACCATGCCGCGGGCCGCGATCACGCTCGAGGGACCCGAGGCGGCCGTCGTGCGCAACGCCCTCTCACCGGAGGCTGGGCGCGACGTGCCGAAGGCCCGCGTCTCCGTGTCCGGGGCAGGCCGAACGGTCCTCATCACGATTGACGCGGACGACACGGGCGCCCTGCGGGCCGCGGTGAACTCGTACCTGCGTTGGTCCGAGGTGGCCGCGCGCGTGCGGCAAGAGGTGACGGCATGAGCATGAAAGAGATATCGCCCCAGTTGCAGAACCAGATCGCACAGTACCAGCAGCTCCAGCAGCAGCTCCAGCTCCTCGCGCAACAGCGCCTGCAGCTCGAGGCGAAGCTCCGCGAGATCGAAGGCACCCTCGAGGAGCTCAACAAGCTCTCCGGCGAGCCGCAGATCTACAAGAGCATCGGCATGCTCCTCGTCCGCCAGGATGATCGCGAGAGCCTGAAGAAGGAACTCCAGGATCACAAGGAGACCCTCACCATCCGCGTCAAGTCGGTCCAGAAGCAGGAGAAGTCGCTCTCCGAACGGTACGAACAACTCGGCGAGAAGATTCAGGCTGCCCTCGGCGGCGGTGCGGCACCGCCCCCGAAGGATGAAACTTGAGTCCTGAATGGAGAGCGGCCGCAAACCCTTATATCGCCAGGTCCCTTGGCGACCCCGTGGCGGACGAGGACGAGGCCGAACCGACCTCGGACGAGGAGTCTAGCGAGGCATCCGAAGAGGCTCCCGACGAGGCTTCCGCCCAAGCCGAGGAGGCTCCATCCCCCGCGAAGCCCGTCCTCACCGCGCGGAAGAAGCCCGTCAGATCGACGAAGGGCAGCTTCACACGGTTCCTCATGATCTTCTTCGTCCTCCTGGCCGTCGTCGCAATCTTCGACCCGTCGATGAGCCGGGGATTCGGCGACCTCGCCGGCTTCATCCTGTTCCCCGTCATCGGGTTCGGGGGTCGGTACCCCGTGATCACCCTCATGATTGCAGGCATGATGACGACCGGGATCTCTTCGATCCTTCGGGACCACTACACGGACTGGATCAAGATGATCCGGACCCAGAAGACCCAGGCCGCCTGGCAGAAAGCCCTTCGCGAGGCGATGCGGAAGGGCAACAAAGCCGAGACTCAGAAACTCAACAAGATCCGCGAGGGCTTCATGAAAGACCAGATGGACGTCCAGGTCAACTCGATGAAGCCGCTCGCCTGGACCTTCTTCCTCTTCATCGTCCTGTTCGCCTGGCTCAACGTGTTCGTCAACGCGACGCTGGTCGCCACGGGCGGCCAGTACTTCGCGGTACCATGGGCACCCGACGTCTACGTGAATTACGTCCCGTTCCTCCTGCCCTCCTGGGTCCTGATGTATTCCCTCCTCGCGTTGCCCATCGGTCAGATCCTCACCCGCGTGCTGAAGTACGTCCGCTTCCGAAAGAAGCTCGAGGCCATGGGACTGCCTCTCGAGCCGGAGCCGCAGGACGTCGCGTGAGGGCACGGGGATGATCGTTGCGGTCGGGGGTCCCCCGGGAAGCGGCAAGACGACCGTCGCAGAGCGCTTCGCCCGAGCGCACGCGTACGCCCTCGTGTCCGCGGGGCTCAAGTTCCGCCAGATGGCGAAGGACCGGGGCATGGATCTCGAGGCCTTCGGCAAAGCTGCCGAGAAGGACCCGGAGATCGACCGGTCCCTCGACCATGCGGTCCTCGAGGAGATTCTCCGTCAGGATTCAGTGGGTCGGGACGTGATCGTGGACGGCCGCATCCAAGCCCACCTCCTTGCCGCCCGCCGCGTCCCCTGCCTGAAGGTCCTGATCGACGCGCCTCTCGCCGTCCGCGCGCAGCGCGTGGCGGGGCGCGAGAAGAAGGACACGAAGGCGGCCGAGCGCGAAATCTCCACCCGCGAACAGTCCGAGCGGATCCGCTACAAGGCCCTGTACGGGATCGATCTCGCCGACACCTCCGTGTTCGATCTGATCATCGATTCCTCGGACAAGACGCCGGACCAGATCGTCGAGCTTGTATGGTCTCGGGTGGAGGGATGAGCGACCTCATCGTCCTCCACGAGACGCCCGAGTCGAAGCACGGTACCCGGCCGGAGGACCGGACGATCGAGGAGCGCATCCGTCTCGGCGTGGCGATCGTGGACAAGCCGCAGGGTCCGACCTCGCACCAGGTGAGCGCCTGGGTGCGCGACATGTTCGGCGTGACCCGGGCGGGACACTCGGGCACGCTCGATCCGCATGTGACGGGCGTCTTGCCCGTGGCCCTCGCGGACGCGACCCGAGCGATTGAAGCGGTGCTCGAGGGCGACAAGGAGTATGTCGGCGTGATGCAGCTCCACCAGGACGTCGAGGAGCCGAGGATCCGCTCCATGATGGCGCGGTTCGTCGGCGACATCTACCAGTTCCCTCCGGTCCGCTCGGCGGTCCGCCGGGAGCAGCGCGTCCGCCGCATCGAGGAGCTCGAGCCGCTCGAGTTCTCCGGGCGGAACGTGCTCTTCCGCGTTCGGTGCGAATCGGGCACGTACATCCGGACGCTCTGTGTGGATCTCGGGGAGGCCCTTGGCGTGGGGGCGAACATGGTCGACCTGCGCCGCACGCGCACCGCGTCGTTCTCCGAGACGGAGGCCCGCCCCCTCAATGCGTTCCGAGACGCCCTCACGTACTGGCGGGAGGAGCGGGATGAGATCCCTCTTCGGGGTCTCCTCCGGCCTGTGGAGTCGCTCCTCGTCCATCTCCCCCGGCTTGTCGTGAAGGACACCGCAGTGGACGCCATTTGCCACGGCGCCAACCTGCACGTACCCGGTGTCGCGAAGCTCTCGACCCACATCAAGCGCGGGCAGCTCGTGGGCGTCTTCACGGGCAAGGAGGAGGCGGTCGCACTGGCGAAGACCATGATGACATCCGACGAAATCGTCGTCGCGAAGTCCGGCGTCGCCGCGGACGTCGCGCGGGTCCTCATGAATCCCGGGACCTACCCGAAGCTGTGGAAGTGATTCCGATCGGAACGGACGCCTGGGGCTTCGATGAGGAGCGTGAAGCGCTCGCGAGGCGCTTGCAGCGAAAACGGCGCCGCCTCTCGCTGGCGCACACGGGTCTCCTCCTTGCCTACCTGATCGCGCTCCTCGGTGGCGGGTCGGGCGCGCTCCGTTCGTGGATCCTGTCCCTGCCCTTCCCCGGATGGGCCGCCTCGACCATCTTCCTCGTCATCCTCTTCTCGATCGGCTTCGCGCTCGGGTGGCCCTTCGCCTACCTCAGCGGCTATCGCCTCGAGCATTCATCGGGGATGTCGAGCCAGTCGCTCGGCTCCTGGCTGGTCGATCAGGCCAAGTCGTTCGCTCTCACCCTGGCAGCGATTGTGCTCGGGGGGAACGTGCTCCTGTGGCTCCTTGCTGCAGAGCCGGTCTGGTGGTGGCTTCTCGCCTGGTCGCTCGGCCTCATCGTGACTCTGGTCCTCGGCTTCCTTGCGCCTGTGGTCTTCGCACCCTTGTTCTTCCGCTTCCGGCCTCTGTCGGATGTACAGCTGCGTAGCCGCTTCGAGGCGCTGGCCTCCCGCGCCGGGGTGCCGATCCTTGGAATCTTCGAGATGGCGGCCTCCGTGAAGACACAACGCTCGAATGCCGCGGTCATGGGGTTCGGCCGCACGCGACGCATCGTCATCACGGATACCCTGCTCCGTGCGTACACGCCGGACGAGATCGACAGCGTGCTGGCCCACGAGCTCGGCCATCAGCGGTTCCTCGACCCGCTCAAAGGCGTGATCGTCGGTACCCTGGTCTCGTTCGCGATGTGGTCGGTCGCCGCGGCCTCGTACGCAGCGACGTGGTCCGCGTTCGGGTTCTGATCTCTCTCGGACATGGCGGCGCTGCCCCTGCTCCTCCTGTATAGCGGGATCGTCTCGTCGGCTCTCGGTCCGGTCGAACTCTGGTGGTCCCGACGGCGCGAGGCCCGGGCCGATCGGTTCTCTCTTGAGCTCACTCGGAATCCGGCGGCGTTCGCCTCGGCGATGGTCCGGCTCAACGACCAGAACCTCGGGGTCGCCCACCCGCGATCCTGGGAGATGTGGCTTTTCTACAGCCACCCCTCTGGACGGGAGCGCGTGGAGATGGCTCGAGCCTTCGCGGGAGGCGGACAACCTGCCGCCTGAGGCTCCACGTCCGCATTGCGGGTCCTCCTGGAGGCTCGCCCCTGGCTCACCGGGTGGTCGGCCTCTCCAGCGTTACGAGGGCTCCCTGTGGAACTGACGCGTGCAGAGGCGGCCCGAGTCGCCGTGCACTTCCAACGTCTCGACGCGTCCCGGCCGAGAGCGACCCATGACTCCGTGCTCGACACCGTTCGTGGCCTCGGCTACCTCCAGCTCGACACGATCAGCGCCGTCGAACGCACGCACCACCTCGTCCTGCACAGTCGTCTGAAAGGGTACCGGGGACGTCTCCTCGACGACCTCCTGTACGAAGGGCGCACGCTCTGCGACTACTGGACAAATGTCGCCGCAATCGTCCCGGTCGAGGACCGCGAGGCCTACCGGTATTGCTGGACGGCTCACCGGGACGGCTGGCGTTCCGTGTCCCGCTCATTTCTCGACGAAATCCTGCGGAAGAGCCCGAAGGACCGCCCCTTCGACGTGGACGACTTCGACGAAGAAATGCAGGGGCGCACTCCCGGGACCTGGTCCAGCTCTCGACTGCGCAACGCCTTGGACATCCTAGTCCTCGAGGGGTCCCTGATGGTCCATCACCGGGAGAAATTCCGGAAGACCTTCACGCACTGCCCCGCTCCGCCGAAGCGACTCCGCCCCTCGTCCCGGTCCGACTGCGAGGTCGCTCGATTCCTCCTGCGGCGGTCCCTGAGCGCGATGGGCATCGGCGGCCTCCGCGAGATCATGGTCGCGCGGCTATTGCCTGCTCGAGTGTATCGACGGGAGGCTCAGCGCATGGTCCGAGAGGGCCTTTTGGAGAGAGCGCGGATTCAGGGGGTCCCGGACGACTGCTACGTGCTTTCCGAGCGGAAACCGGAGGTCGAGAAAGCCGCGGCGGAGCATACGACCGATGCCGTGGCCAGCCTCCTCAGCCCCTTCGACAACCTGTTAATCAATCGACAGCGGACCCTCATCCTGTTCGGATTCCGCGCTCGCTTCGAAGGCTACGTGCCGCAAGCCCGCCGCGAGTACGGCTACTTCATGATGCCCCTCCTCTGGGGAGAGCGGCTCATTGGATACGCCGATCCCAAGTTGGATCGGAAGGCGGGGATCATGACCTTCCACACGATCAAGGTCCAACCCACGGAGGTCAAGAGGGCGCTCCCGGCCCTCGTCGAGGAGTTCGTCCGCTTCCTGCAGTTCCACGACGCACGGCGCCTCAGCATCAAACGGTCGGAACCGCGATTCGTCGCTCGCGAGGTGGAGACGAGTGTGAACCGCGCGGTCTAGGTTCCAACGAGCCGAGCGAATCGTCCGCGCCGCAGGGTACCGGGCACGGCGGGCGGCCAACCTTTATTACCGCGGACCCAATCGTGCGCGCGCGGAGCGCCGGGGCCGCCTCGCCGGGTGGACTCCATTCGAACTGTCCCGCGTGGACGCCTCCGGACATCTGCTCGGGTCGCCTAGCTCGGTAGGGCGCGGCGCTGGAGTCGGCGGGCTCTCCCCGTCGCTAGCAACGCCGTGGGCGCAAGCCCTCGGGAGTTCAAATCTCCCCCCGAGCGTCCCATGCCGCGGCCGTGCCGATGCGATCGCCCGCGAGGTCAGCCCTTTCTCGGGGAACCTCGCTTGAGGCGCTCCTTCAACTCGGTGATCGGCTCCATGGGCGAGGGATCCACGCGTCGAAGGGTCGCCAGGTAGAGGCTGACGAAGTCTCCCAGGAACAGGGTGCCCAGCATCCGTCCGAGGAGTTGGTCGTCCTCGTCTCGGACCTGCTCCACGAGCGCGCGGCGCCCGAACATCGCCGCGGTCGCATCGAGGCGCCGGCGCATCTCGGGCGTCTCCTCGCTGTCCCGAAGGAGGACCGCGCTGAAGCGTCGCGCGCTCGCGTCCAACGTCCAACCCATGATCTCGTTGTGGTCCGCCTCGGGAAGGGACGAGGAGAAGGCGAGCATCTTCGCGTTCTCGTTGAGCTGGGTCTGCCAGCGCTTCGCGATCGCGTCGAACGGGGCAGCGCCGTAGACCACCGGCGTGGTCCCCGCGAGCCGCGCGGCCAGCGTCTTGGCCCGATTCCGCTTGAGCGGGACTTCCGGTCGCAGGTGGTCGCGCAGGTCCCGCAGGTGCACGGTCGCCCGCTCGAGCTCCCCCCGGAGATCCCCGTAGACCCACTCCGCCCCGATTGACGGGAGGATCCCAAACAGGTGCCCAAAGGCCCCCCGAGGCGGGAGTCCCGCCGGGACCTCGATCAAGGTGGCTCCTGCATCCCGCGCGAGATGGGCGAGGGCTCCGCCTGAGGTGATCGCGACGAGGCGACAGCCGAGCTTGATCCCTCCCGCTGTTGCGGCCAGGGTCTCCTCCGTGTTCCCCGAGTAGGAGACGGCGATCAGGAGGTCTCCCGGCTTGGCGTAGGAAGGGAGACGGTAATCGTGGATCGGATGGATCGGGATGCGGGAGCGGTCGGCCACCCAGGCCGCGAAGACCTCCCCCGCGATCCCGGACCCTCCCATGCCAGCCATGAAGACGCGGGTCGCATTCCCGAGGCCCGCGGCGAGGCCGAGCCCCCGCCGCATCCCGTCCCCGAGCTGTTCGGGGAAGGACGCGATGATGTCCCGCATGCCGGACTTGTCGACTTTGGCGACCGCCTCCGCCTCAAGCATTGTCGGGTCGATGACCTGGGTCGAAATAAGGCCTCCGTCGCCGCCTGGTGAACCAGAAACCTGGTTCTTACAAAAACATTGATATATCGCGGGACCGTCCTTGGGCTCCGTGGACGATTTGAGTCAAGCCCTCCAGGCCCTCCGGCAGGGACGCTTCATCCTCGTCTACGACGGCGATGGCCGCGAGGAGGAAACGGACCTCACGATTGCGAGCCAGTTCGTGACCCCCGCGGCGATCCGCACTCTCCGCAAGGAAGCGGGCGGGCTCGTCTGCGTCACCCTCTCGGCCGAGGTCCACCGCAAGATCGGCCTCCCGCTCATGGCGGACGTCCTGCGCGACGCGGGGCGGACCTACCCCATCCTCGAGGCGGTCTCCGCAGAGAACCTGAAGTATGACCGCCACAGCACCTTCTCCCTCACGGTCAACCACAAGGACACGTTCACGGGGATCACGGACAAGGACCGCGCCCTCACGATCTCCCGCCTCGCCACCGTCGCCGGGGAAGCGGTGAAGCGCGAGAACGGATGGGCGGCCCACGTCTTTGCAGACGAGTTCCGCTCCCCCGGTCACGTGCCCGTCCTCAATGCCGCCGAACCGCTCCTCCAAGCCCGCAAGGGCCACACGGAGCTCACGACGGCGCTCATGCTCATGGCCGGCCTCACGCCCAGCGCCACCATCTGCGAGATGATGGCGGACGACGACCGCGCCCGCTCCAGGAGTGATGCAAAGGCATATGCGCGAGACCACAATCTCGTGTTCCTGGAAGGGCAGGACATCGTCCGGGCGTGGCTATCATGGTCCGTGTAATGGCAACGGGGGTCTTCGATCTCCTCCATACGGGTCACATCCACTTCCTCACCGAGGCGAGGCGTCTCGGCGACGAGCTCGTCGTGGTCGTGGCCCGCGATAGCACCGCGCGGCGCTTCAAGCACGAACCAATCATGGGCGAGGCCTCGCGGGTCCAGCTCGTGGCCGCCCTCAAGCCCGTGGACCGGGCGATCCTCGGTCACGAGGGCGGGAGCATCTACGACATCCTCGAGGAGATCCAGCCCGATATCATCGTCCTGGGGTTCGACCAGATCCACAACGAGGACAAGATCCTCGAGGAGTGTCGCAAACGGGGGCTGCGGACGAAGGTCGTCCGCCTCCCGAAATTCGAGGGAGACCTCGACGGCACGCGGAAGATTGTGAGGAAGGTGGCCGAATGGCTCGCGCTCCAGGAAAAGCTGCAGGCCGTCGAAGGCGGACGGCGCCCGCCCGTTTGAAGAAGATCGGCATCGTCGACACCTCGTTCAGCCGGTTCGACATGGCCGCGTCCGCGGTCGAGGAACTCAGGCGGCAGGGCGGAGGCTTTCAGATTCTCCGCTACACGGTGCCCGGGATCAAGGACCTCGCTGCGGGAGCCAAGATTCTCTTCGACCGAGGTGCGGACCTCGTCATGACGCTGGGCATGGTGGGGAGGCAGACCGTGGACAAGGACTGCGCCCTCGCCGCAGACTTCGGGCTCCAGATGGTCCAGGCAACGGCGGGGCGACACATCATCGGGGTCATGGTCCACGAAGAGGAGGCGGCCGACGAAACGAAGCTCGCATGGCTCTTCGACCGCCGCACGCGGGAGCACGCGATCAACGCATACGATCTCCTCTTCCGGCCGGAGGCCATCCGGGCTCGCGCCGGCACGGGTCAGCGGGAAGGCTATGCCGACGCGGGATCCATACGGCTGGATACGCCATGAGGCTGGCCATCGTCGCGTCCCGGTTCAACCAGGAGATTGTGGACTCGATGGTCGAGCGCGCGGTCGATCGCGCGAGGGAACTCGGGTTGAAGGTCACGACGGTCGTTCGCGTCCCAGGGACGTTCGAGGTCCCTCTCGCCGTGCAGCGCCTCCTGGAGCGGAGCGACGTGGACGGCGCGGTCGCCCTGGGTGCCGTGATCAAGGGGGAGACGAAACATGACGAGCTCATCACGCAGGCCGCCGCGGACGCGCTGATGGGCGTAAGCCTCCGGACGGGGAAGCCCGTGGGCCTCGGGATCACGGGGCCAGGCATGACCTACAAACAGGCCAAGGCCCGCATCGACGCAGCCGCGCGGGCCGTCGATGCGGCGAAGTCGATGCATGACCTCCTCCATGGCCTGTAGTCGTTTTCCCCGACGAATCTAAGGGCACAAAGGTTTTATTGACCCTTGCTTCAATCACCGTCACTTCTGGGACGCCGGTCCGAGGAGCCGTACCATGGCCGACACCGCCGCAATCGAGACGATCCTTCACGAGATCGAGACGTCCGAGGGCATCCAGGACGCGATCCTGGTCTCGCGGAACGGCACCTACATCGCCGGGACCGTCCCGAAGGCCGTCCACGTCGAGACGTTCGCGGCCATGTTCGCAATCCTGCTCGGCGCGGCGGAGAACTCGACCTCCGAGCTCAAGGAGGTCCTCGACAACGTCGTGATCAACCTCGAGACGAGCAAGATGGTCATCGTGCATTGCGGCCCCAAAGCCCTCATCGTGCTCCACATGCCCAAGGCGACGGACTCCCAAGGCATCAAGCGCACCGTCGAGAAGTACATCGGGCGGATCGAGGAGAACCTCTGACGCATCAGATCCGCTTCATCCCGCGGACGATCCATTCTCCCACGGCCTTGGGGACGTAGCGCAAGGTCCCGCTCACGTCCCGGTCGAATCCTTGGGAGCGTGTCTTTCCGGCTGCGAGCAGCTGGAGCAGATCGTCCGCGGTGGTCGCGCCAGAGTCGACCGAGGTCACCGCCCGCGCGACCTCGTCAAGGAAGTGGCTGTCGCTCCCGCCTGTCTCGCCGACCTGGGATGCCCTCGCGCGCTCCCGGGCGCGCTCGTTTCCGCGCCTCAGGGTCCGCGCATTGGACGTCTCGAATGCGGAGAATCGAGCCTCTCCGAGGGCTTCGCCCCCTAGGCCCGACCAGAACCGGAACGGATGGGCCGCGACCGCGATCCCACCAAGGGCCGTGATCCGTTCCACCGTCTCCGCGACGCCGAGATCCCGCGGGACGACCTCCCGGACTCCGTAGCCGAGGACATGGCCCGAGGCGGTCGACACCTCGATGCCCGGGAGGACGAGGAAATCCTTCCCCGCGGCGCTCAGCGCCTCCTCAATTCCCGACACGACGTTGTGATCCGTGATCGCGAGGCCCTGCAGGCCGATGCGCCGGGCCACCGCCACGAGCTCCGCAGGGGCCACGCGAGAATCCGGAGAGTGTCGCGTGTGGTTGTGGAGATCGAGGAGCATGGGCGGCCGCAGAGAGGGCCGCAGTTCTAAAACCTTGCCCCCTTGGGGATTCCCAGAAGGTCTTTATGTCGCCAGGCGACGGTTCGAGAGCCCCGTGGCCCTGGAAGCCCGGATCGGGATTCTCAAGGATCGTCTCGTCGTGGAGGGTGTGGAGTACCCGCTCCGGCGCGAGGGCGGCGGATGGGTCTCCGTCCCGTCCGTCGGTCGCCGGTCGGCGGGAAGGGTCCGCTACGATTCCCTGCGGGACCGGATTCGGATCGACGGCCCCTGCGGTCCCCTGACGATCCAGTTCCGCTGGCGGCACACGTGGTTCGAGTTTAGCGGGCACCGATATCAGGTGGGTCCCATGGTGTGGGGTCACATCATGGTCTCCCGGGACGACCGTCCCCTGATCACGGGTCGCGTGACCCTGAGCGGCGTCCGCCTCGGATATGTCGCACCGGAACTCGAGTCGATTGCGCCCCAGCTCGCTGTCGGCCTCGCCTTTAGGGCGATCATGATCTGGGTCGCCGCGGGGACCACGGCTGCCGTCCTCTAGCTCCGTGAACTCTTTTCCGAACATCCATATGGCCTTCGCCCGGTTCGGACGCATGTGAGGGTCCTCGTCAAGCATCGCCTCCACGGGGACGGTCGAATCTGGATCGACTACACCAAGACGAAGGTGCTGCGGGACTCGGGCGGTTGGTACGCCGTTCAATCTCCGTCAAGCCTCGAGGACGCCCGGGTCCTGTTCCGTCCGGCCCAGGAGCTGGTGGTCATTGAGCAGTCCGAGCAGTTCCTCCGGGTGCCCTTCAAAGATGGGGAGGGCACCTTCACCTGGGACGGTCGGACCTACCGCATCGGGAGCATGGCCCTCGGGGAGGTACGCATCCACGAGGGATCCCGCCCGGTCGCGCAGGGTTGGGTGACGACGAGCGGCCTCCGACTTGAGATCGTCGAGCCGGAACTTCTTGG
>JBGPGA010000015.1:0-24952 GCA_041483635.1 Thermoplasmata archaeon | reverse complement strand
GGCGCAGGCCGAGGCGGCGCTCCCCCGGGGAGCAAATCCGGAAGGGCCACCCGGCGGAGCGTGACGCCGAAGACGGCTTGGAAGCGGACGATCGCGCTCGCCTTGACGTCCTCCATCTCGACGGGCCGGCCGAGCTCCTTGGCCATCGAGGTCATGATCGTCCCCGCGTGACCGCACGGCCGGATCCTCAGGAACTCGGATAGGTCCGTCGTCACGTTGTGCGCGAAACCGTGGAACGTGACGTTCTTCTGGACCGCAAGTCCAATCGACGCGATCTTCCTCGATCCCACCCACACGCCTCGCTCCGGGCCCTCATGGCCCCCGGCGATTCCGAAGTCCGCGCAGGTGTGGATGATCACGTCTTCCAGGTTCGTCACGAGACGTTTCACCTCGAGGCGATCGGGGAGCTTGAGGATCGGGTAGCCGACGAGCTGCCCCGGTCCATGGTACGTCGCCTCCCCGCCGCGCTCGACCCGGAACACGGGTAGGCGCTTGTCGAGGACGTCCTCGTCGGTCCCCCGCCGGCCTAGGGTCACGACGGGATCGTGTTCGACGAGGATCAGACCGTCGGGGATGAGGTCCGAGGCGCGCCGGGCGGCGAGGGCTTTCTGGAGCTCCCAGGTCTCCCCATACTCCGTGCGTCCCAGGTCGAGGAGCCACGCATCCCGGAGCACGACCCGCACCGGAAGGGCGGACTCCTTCGTCTCGAGCATCGCCCCGCGGTCTCCGTCACCGATTGAGGACGTTGATCGCCTGGCCGAGGGCCGCTTCCGCGGTCTCCATGATCGTCTCGGGGAGGGTCGGGTGCGGATGGACCGTGAGCGCAAGGTCCTCGATCGTCGCGCCCATCTCGATTGCCAGAGCGAGCTCGCTGATCAGGTTGCTCGCGTCGGGACCGACGATCGCCGCCCCGAGCAAGAGCTTGGACTCCGGGTCCGAGATGAGCTTCACGAACCCATCGCTCTCACCCTCCGTCAGCGCGCGGCCGATCGCGCCAAAGGGGACCTTGGCGACCTTCACCGGGCGGCCTTCCGCCGCGGCTTGGGATTCCAGGAGGCCGACCGTGGCGATTTCCGGGTCCGTGAAGATCGCCGAGGGCATCGCCCGGTAGTCGACCTCGACGGGCTCGCCGCCGATGACCTCCGCGGCGGTCAGGCCCTCCATGGTCGCCTTGTGCGCGAGGAAGGGCTGGCCGACGACGTCCCCGATCGCGAAGACGTGCGGGTTCGAGGTCCGCAGCTGCTTGTCAACGAGGACGTAGCCTTTCGGGTCCATCTTGACGCCGGCTTTGTCCGCCGCGAGGCCGTCCGTGTTCGGGTGGCGGCCCACCGTCACGAGGATCACATCCGCATGGACCGTGAGCGGGCCGTCCGGTGTGGCCGCCTCGACGATGGCTTGGCCCGCCTCCTCGCGCCACGCCTTCCCCTGGGACTTCGTGTGGTACTCGACGCCCAGTTTCCGCAGATGCCGCTCGACGACCCGGACGACCTCCGGGTCCATCCCGGGTAGAAGCTGCTCAAGCAGCTCGATGACCACGACCTTCGTCCCGAGCTTCGCGTAAAACGTGCCGATCTCGAGGCCGGAGATTCCGCCGCCGATGACCAGGAGGGTTCGGGGCATTACGGGGAGCTCGAGCGCCTCCTTCGTGCTGATGACCCGCTTCCCATCGAACTTGAACGCAGGGAGGTCCGTCGGGCGTCCGCCTGTCGCGATGATCGCATCCCCGAACTCGATGTCTTCCGTGCGACCGTCCGCGTATCGCGTGCGGACCGTCTTCGCGTCTAGGAAAGACGCCTCCGCGAAGGCGACCTCGACTCCGTTCCCCTTGCACAGCTGCGCGACCCCGCCGACGAGCTTGTCCACGACGGACTGCTTCCATGCCTGGAGCCGCGCGACGTCCACCTTCGCCGGCCCGACGTCGATGCCCCAGCTCGGCGCGCGCTCGATCATCTTCACGACATTTGAGACGTGAATCAGCGCCTTGCTCGGGATGCACCCGTAGTTCAGGCACTCCCCTCCGAGCTTGTGCCGCTCGACGAGGAGGACCTTCTTCCCCAGCTGCGCCGCTCGGATGGCGGCCGGGTAGCCTCCCGGCCCGCCCCCGATGACCACGAGGTCGACCTTTCGCGCCACGCGGGGTCGAAGGTCCGACCTGACCTTATTCCTTTGGGCGCGGGCCAGGCCTCGGCGCGCCTACGGCATCCCGGGGCCGCCGGGCGGAGGGGGCGGTGGCATCGTCGTGGCCGCGGGGGGCGCCATCGCAGGGCGTCGGCGGCGTCGCATCACGAGCAACCCGACGACCGCGGCGACCACCACAACCAAGATCAGGAGTCCCCAGTACGGCGATTGCAGGAAGAAGTCCGCGATCGCGTTCGACGAGGCGGGCGGGTACGGGTTGTATTTCGTCTCCGTCTGTCCGATCTTCTGCTGCGCGTCCGCGGGCTTCGTGTTCGTGAGCGAGAAGCCGGGCAGGTTCATCGTGCCCGCGCACACGAGAAGCCGGTATCCCACGATCATCCCCGCACCCTGGGCGGGGAAGTCCGGTGTATACACCGCGGCATAGCCGATGGGAAGGCTCAGGCTCGTCCCGGAGGGCGGGCACTCGTAGCTCGCGTCCGTGATGAGGTACACGGGATACTGGTTGCCATCCGAAAGCGTCATCGCGGCGGCCGTCGCCCGGAGGTTCGACGCGACCGGGAGGGGCGTGTCCTGGACGACCCCGTTCTGCACGAGGTTGTTCAGGCCGGCCGTGATCGTGACCTTCGCGAGATCGATCGGGAACCCGTCGAGGCCCTGCACGGAGAGCCCGGCCCCCTGGAACGCCTTCGTCACATTGTCGAAGAAGGCCGTCTGGTCTGCATGGCTGAGCCCCTGGACGTCGATCGTCCCGGAGAGGGTCGCGCCGACCGTGGCGGTCGAGTTCGCCCACCAGGTCTCGTTGTCCGCCATCGGGAAGTCGAAGTAGTCCCACGCGGGGCTGTAGAGCTCCCGCACCTGGTCCTTCGTGTTCACGTTGAGGGTAAAGCTCGGGCTGTCGTACGTGACCGTCTCGACGCAGGACGTCGCATTGGTCTGGGTCATGGGCAGGTTGTGGCTCGTGAAGACCGCCCTCGCCTCGACGCTCGCGTTCACGGTCTGGCGCAGGTAGGAAAGGTCGGAGATCTGGTACTGGGTGGTGCCGGTCGTGGTCGAGAGGGCCGTGAGATCGAGGTTCAAGGCGATCGGCCCCGTCGTCATCTGGATCGTCGGGAACAAGCAGTATCCGTACGGCGGTGTCCCCATGTACGTGCCGGTGTACGTCCCGGCTTGGGGCAGGTTGTTGAGCGTGAGGTTCACGGCCAGGTGGAATGTGATCCCTTCGGCGGATTGGGAGCTCAGCACATAGTAGCTGCTCGTCTTCGCGGTGACCTGGTCGTATTCCCAGAGGTCGAACGTCCCGGTCGCGTTCAACGTGTTGATTGTCGTGATGTTGAAGCCCTGCGGGTAGCTCCGGATTGTATTGAGGAGGTACGTGTCGACGAGGGCGCCGATATTCAGGTTCGTCCCGTACGCCACGGCCTGGCCGA
The DNA here is from genome assembly GCA_041483635.1 of Thermoplasmata archaeon. Classification (GTDB taxonomy): domain Archaea; phylum Thermoplasmatota; class Thermoplasmata; order RBG-16-68-12; family RBG-16-68-12; genus RBG-16-68-12. The sequence goes on along the minus strand of JBGPGA010000015.1, from coordinate 21,386 downwards.
CTTGCCAGGTCGGCACCGGCGCGGGGGCAGCGGCCGAGACGGGAACCGCAAAGGCGGACAGGGCGAGGACGAAAACGAGGGCGGCGGCAGGGAGCGCGAGGGCTCGGCGTGTGCTCATGGCATCTCTCCGGTGTGAACATCGGATTCGTCTGGGGTTATTTAGCAGTTGCTCAATCCCGCCCGGCCGCGTGCCGCGAATCCCGCAATTGCGGTCAACCGTGACCGTTCGCGGTCCCGGACGACACGCGGTTCCCGATCACTCGAGGCCCACGAAGAGCATCGCGGGATGCTCGAGGTACCCCTTCACGGACTGGACGAAGGCCGCGCCGACGTGGCCATCGATGACGCGGTGGTCGAACGAGCATGAGACGTACATCATGTCGCGAATCACGATGTGATCGTCGCGGACGACAGGCCGCTTCTCGATCTTGTGGACGCCGAGGATTGCGACCTCGGGCCAGTTGATGATCGGGGTCGCGAGGATGCCGCCCTCCTTCCCGAGTGACGTGATCGTGAACGTCGAGCCCTGGACCTCCTGGAGGCTGAGCTTCTTCTCCCGGGCCGCCGCCGCGAGGTGCTCGATCTCTCTCGCGAGGGCCCAGAGATCCTTCCGGTCCGCATTGTGGACCACCGTGACCGTGAGTCCCTCGTCCGTGGCCGTGGCGATGCCCACGTTGTAGTATCGCTTGACCACGATCTCCTGGCGCTCGTCGTCCACGGAGGCGTTGAGGGTCGGGTGCTCCCGGAGCGCGGCCACGCACGCCTTGACGATGAACGGGAGGAACGTGAGCTTGACGCCCTTCTTGGCGCCGACCTCGTTGAGCCGCTCCCGGAGCTGGACGAGGTGGGTCATGTCGACTTCCTCGACGTACGTGAAGCGGGCCGCGGTCGTGTTCGACTTCGCCATCTTGTCGTAGATCCGTTTCCGCAGTCCGTGGATCGGGATGCGCTCCTCGGTCCCGGCCCCCGAGACAGAGGCCGCGGGTTTCGGTGCGGCCGCAGGAGTCGCCCCTGCCGAGGGACCGCGCGTCGCTCCCCGCACGTCTGCCTCCGTGATCCGCCCTGACGGACCCGTTCCTCGAAGGGAGGACAGGTCCACGCCCACCTCGCGCGCGATACGACGGACCGCGGGCGCCGCGAGCGCTTCACCTGCGCGCGCGGGGGAGGCCACCGGGGCTGCGGTGGGGGGTGGAGAAGGGACCGATGGAGCCGGAGCCGCCGGAGGGGCGGCGGGTTGCGCGGTCTCGCCCGCCTCCCCGAAGACGATGAGTGTGCTCCCAACTTTCACGATCTCGCCCTCCTTGCCGCGGCGCTCGAGGATCTTCCCCGTCACGGGGGACGGGATCTGAACCGTCACCTTGTCCGTCATGACCTCAACGAGGAGATCGTTCTCCTTAACGGCGTCCCCGTCCTTCACGAACCACTTCGTGATCTCGCCCTCATGGACGCCTTCGCCAATGTCGGGGAGCTTGAATTCGCGCGCCATCGCCAGAACCTCGACGCTGCTCGCCGACCTAGGAGTCCACGGATTATAACGGTTTGCACCCCATCTCGCCGCAGGTGTCGCGCCCGGGATGGGAACGCCTTTATGGGGTGTCCACGATACCCGGGGCGGGGAGGAGCAGGGTCGTGGAGGAGTGGCACAGACCGGTGGGCGTGATTTGTGCCGGACGACTCGGCGCCGCCGACCTCCGGGAACTCGTTCGCCCCGGGCCTTCGGCCCGGGCGGCGGAGTTCTCCCGTTGAGGGGCGCGGGCCGTCCGACGAATCCCGACCTGCTCCTCCTTTCCCCAGGGAGGCCACGGACGAGCCGCCGGCGGTGATCGAACCATGCGCGCTCTCGGCCTCCGGGTCCTCCTTCTGCTCGTCCTCCTGACGGCAGGCTTCCTCGTGGCCGCCGGGCTTCTCGGGGTCTTCGCGGACCGCCTCGGGCTCGTGGCTCAATCGGGCCTCTCGGCGGGGGCCCTCTCCTCCGGGGGTGTCGTGTTCCTCGTGCTCGGGGTCTTGCTCCTCCTGACGAGTCCCTTTCTCCTGCGTCGCCGGCATGGGGCTTGGGCCCTCGCCATGCTCGTCGCCCTGATTGGCATGCTCTGGTCTTTCTACTCGATCGCCCGGACCATTGCCGTGTTCCACGTGGAATGGGACACGGCCGCCGCCATGACCGCGATCCTGACCGGGTACCTCCCGACGGTGCGGCGCTTCTTCCGCCCCATCGACCTGGAGTGAAGCGCGTCCCTTCCGAGGGCGAGGCCCGGCCCGTTCCCGATTCCGAGAATCAGACGCCAAGGGTTATCCCCCGTTCCCGGCCGTGCCGTCTTCCTCCATGCCCTCCTCACGACCGCGTCTCCGCCTCGAGGGTCGTCCCGGCGAGCTTCTGGACTCGGGAATGCGGATGTGTCTCATCGACGTCGAGACCTCGTTCCACGGTCTCCGGAAATCGGTGGAGGGCGTCGTGGGCGATGCGGCGGCGATCCTGTTCTACGACTCGGGTCTCCGCGGCGGCGTCCACTACGCTGAAGCTCTCCTCAAGCACGGGGTCATGACCCCCGATGAGGCGGGCTACCGCCGGTCGATCGAGGAGTACTCCGTGGGCGGGTTCGGCGCCTACGAGATACGCGAGCTGGACTTCGCCGCAGGGCGGGCGGCCATCGCGTGCAGGGACCCGATGGCCTTTGAAGCCCACGCGGCCCTCGCGAACGGCGAGCACCGCACGCAACCCGTGTGCGACTTCAGCCGGGGCGTCCTCGTCGGACTCCTCTGCGGGTTCACGGGTCGCACGGACCTAGGCGGGTTCGAAGAGACCTGTCGAGCCGCGGGCGGCGGAGAGTGCCTCTTCCGCATCGGGGACGAGGAGGCCATGCGCCGCGCGGCCGTGGCCCGGAGCCTCTCCCGCACGTCCGCGAAGTCTCGCGCCTGATTCGCCACGGTCCCTAGAAAGCCATGACCTTGTCAATTCCCGCGAGCACGCGGTCCGCATTGGGCATGTAGACGTCCTCGAGGGCGTACGGGAACGGGGTGTCGAATCCGGCGACGCGGATGATCGGTCCGCGCAGGTACTCGATCGCCCTCTCTGCAAGGAGGGCGCTGATCTCTCCCCCATAGCCGCCCGTCCGCGGAGCCTCGTAGACGACTACGGCGCGACCCGTCTTCTTCACGGAATCCAGGACCGCGTCCACGTCGAGGGGCACCAAGCTCCGCAGGTCAACGACCTCTGCCTCGACGCCTTTCTCGGCCGCCTTCTGGGCCGCCTCGAGGCACACCTGGGCCATGTAGCCCCAGCCAAACAGGGACACGTCCGTCCCGGCGCGGCGCACGAGGGCCTTCCCGATCGGGACCGTGTACTCGCCCTCGGGGACCTCCTCGCGGAAGGCGCGATAGAGCTTCTTCGGCTCGAGGAAGAGGACCGGATCGGGGTCGCGGATCGACGAGGTCAGGAGGCCTTTCGCGTCGCCGGGGGTCGAGGGCACGATCACCTTGAGTCCCGGGGTGTGGCAGAAGTACGCCTCGCTCGACTGGGAGTGATAATGGCCCCCGCGGATGCCGCCTCCATACGGGGTGCGGATCGTCATCGGGACGGTGTACTGGCCGCCGCTGCGGTAGCGCATCTTGGCGGCCTCCGAGACGATCTGGTCGAAGGCCGGGTAGATGAAGTCCATGAACTGGATCTCCGGCACGGGGCGGAGGCCGTACAGGGCCATGCCGATCGCGCTGCCGATGATCCCGCTCTCCGCCAGGGGCGTATCGAACACGCGATCCGGGAACTCGTCGATGAGGCCCTCCGTGCATCGGAAGACGCCGCCGTTCCTGCCGACGTCCTCGCCCAGGATCACGACGCGGTCATCGCGCCGCATCTCCTCCCGGAGAGCATTGTTGATCGCCTGCACCATGGTCATCTGGGGCATCCGCGCTCACGACTCCGAGGCGTAGTATTCTGAGTAGGGATCCCGGCTCGCGGCCTGTCCCGGCAGGCGCTCCTGGAGGTCTGGGTCGTCCTTGAGGGGGCGCAGGTCCGGGTCCTCGTCGAGCCGGTCGACGTAGTCAGGCTGAATCTCCACGGCCTTCACGAAATGCTCGATCGCTTTAGGTTTGTTCCTCATTCGGGCCGCGATCCGCGCCACGTTGTAGTGCGCGCTCGCGCGCCCGGGCTCGAGCTCGAGAGCGTGCCCGTACGCCTCGAGGGCTCCCTCCAGGTCGCCCGCGTTCAGGAGGTCGAATCCGAGGCTGTTCCATCCTTGCGGGTTCGACGGGGTCGCATCGCAGACAATCTGGTCGATTCGAGCCGCCTCCAGATGCTTCCCCTCGGAACCGAGGCACGCCGCCGCGAGGGCGGCCGCCTCTAGGTCGACCGCGTCCTTCCTTTGGATGAGGGGCCGCACGAGTGCGAGCGCTTCCGAGGTTCGCCCCTGCTTGAACAGCTCATGGGCCCGAGCGACCGCGGTCCCGCCGCTCGGCACGGACGAAGTCGGTGCAGCGCTCCCCTTCTTGACCACCGTCTCACCCCCTCGGGACCGACCTGGCTTCTGTGAGTTCCTCGCGGAGATTCCACGGAACGTCCTCGGTGACCTCCGTGAAGAATGCGTCGATGGGGACCGGGGGCATGGCCTCGGCTTCGGCGACCGCCTGGGTGATCTCGTCTCCGAGCCCCTTCTCCAGGGAAGCCTCGCGGCCCTCGTCCCACCATCCCTGGTGCTCGAGGTAGGCGCGCATGCGGACGAGCGGGTCGCGCGCCCGCCAGACCTCCGATTCCTTTTCGTCTCGGTACCGCGCGGGATCGTCGCTCGAAGAGTGCGGCCCGAACCGGTAGCTGAGCGCCTCGACCAGGCTCGATCCCCGTCCTTCCCGCGCCGCGTTGGCCGCCCGCCGCACCGCACCGTACACGGCGAGCGCGTCCATGCCATCCACGCGCAGTCCCGGCAGGCCGTATGCCTGCGCCTTCTCGGCGAGGGTCGCGGTGGCGGTCTGCCGCGAGACCGGGAGGGAGATGGCCCATTGGTTGTTGTTGCAGAAGAAGACGCACGGCACGCCGAAGACGCCCGCGAAGTTCATCGACACATGGAAGTCCGGCGTGCTCGTCGCACCGTCGCCGAAGTACACGAGGACGGCGTCGCGGGCCTTGCGCAACTTCATTCCCCAGGCGATTCCCATCGCGTGCGGGATCTGCGTCCCCACGGGCGAGGAGATGGAGAGGTAATTCCCCTTGCGGTAGACGTAGTGGCAGGGCATCTGACGCCCCTTCGCGGGGTCCCCGCTGTTCGTCATGAATTGGCAGACGAGATCCTTGAGGGGCATCCCCCGCGCGAGGGCGGCCCCGGGCTCGCGGTATTGCGGGACGATCCAGTCCCCCGCTTCCATGGCCATCGCCGCGCCGACGATGGCGGCCTCCTGGCCGATGGACGGGCCGTAGAACCCGATCCGTCCCTGGCGCTGGAGGGCGAGCATGCGGTTGTCGAGGATCCGCTCGAGCATCATCCCGCGGTAGAGCCGTTCCGCCCCGTCCCGGGAGAGCCCGGGGTCATTGGCAGGGTCGACGGACCCGTCATCCCGGAGCGCGCGCACGGTTTTCCCCAACGGATTTCCCCTCCGAAGGAGTCAGTGCGAAAGCATCGGTCGAGCCGGACTTAAGCGTATCGCAGGACGGCATCTCTTTATCGTCCCGTAGCTTTCGGCTTCGGGTGTCCGCACGGGCCGACGCCCGCGTCGTCGGCTACCTTGCGGTTTCCGCCGCAGCGATCCTCTACGGGCTCTGGGCCAACCTCTCCAAGCTCGTCGAGAACAGCGTGCCTCCCCTGACCGTCGCGCTCTACACGCAATTCTTGCCAGGCCTCCTCTTTGTCCCCGCCGTCGCGCGCCACGGCTTTCCTCGCAAGGACGTCCGCCTCCTGCTCCTCATCAGCCTGTCAGGAGCGGTCGCGGCCCCCGTCTTCTTCTATTACGGCCTCGTCGGGACGACCGCCTCGAATGCGGCCCTCCTGTCCAACTCCGAGGCCGTGTTCACGGTCGTCATCGCCTTCGCCTTCCTGGGGGAGCGGCTCATGCGGCGGGGCTATCTCGCCCTAGCGGGCGTCGTGTTTGGAGCCTTCGTCGTGACCACCGAGTTGCGAGTGACCGATCTCGGGTCAGTGCAGTACCTCGCCGGGAATCTCCTGCTCATCCTGGGGACGTTCTTCTGGGCGGTCGACAACAATGGGAGCACGATCCTGAGCCGTCGGTCCCGGATCGTGCCAATGATCGCGGTGAAGTTGCTCCTGGGGTCCGCCCTGCTCGTCCCGATTCTGGTCGTGACGGGCTCCCCGCTCGTCCCCTCGGGTCCGGACGCTTGGCTCCTGCTCGTGATCGCGTTCGCCGGGGTCGCGAGCTTCACGATCCTGTTCTACTCCGCCCTCCGGAGGATCGGCGCGATTCGCGCGGGGTCTATCCTCGCCACCTCCTCCCTCTGGGGCGTGCTCATCTCCCTCGTCCTGTTCCCTGGGGAGATCTTGAGCCCGACGCAGATCGCGGGCGGAGCGCTCATGGTCCTCGCGACGATCGCCCTCTATGTGTTCGGCGGTTCCCCGAGTCCGGCAGCGTCCGCTCCGTTCGGCGAAACCTTGAAACCTGCCGGCCCAGATGGGCCGAGGTTGCCGTGACGCCTGCGACTCCCGCGATTCCGTTCGCGTCCCTCGCGCACCTGGCCCGCAGCCTGGAGGCCACCTCGAGGCGCCTCGAGAAGCGACGCCTGCTCGCAGAGTTCCTGCGTTCCCTGCGGCCCGACGAGGTTGCCCCCGCCGTCCATCTCGTCGTGGGCCGGATCTTCGCCGAGTCGGACGACCGCGCGCTGAACGTCGGGTGGGCAACCCTCCGTCGCGCGCTCGAAGGCCAGCGCCAGACCACGCTCGTCGCGGAGCCTCTCACGGTCCTCGACGTCTCGCGCGCCTTCGCGGAAATCGCGGCCGCCCATGGCCCCGACTCCGTGCGGGAGCGGCGCCGTCGCCTCGAGTCCCTCCTGGGCCGGATGGCCCCCGGGGACCGCGAGATTCTCCTCCGCATCGTCTCCGGCGAGATGCGGATCGGGGTCAACGAGGGCGTCATGCTCGAGGGGATCGCGGACGCCGCGGGCGTCGACGTCGAGGCCGTCCGCAGCGCACACATGTTCTTGGGTGACCTGGGGCGGGTCGCGGAGATTGCCCTCCGGGACGGCGTCCCGGGACTCCGCTCCTCGGGACTTCGCCTCCTGTCCCCGATGAAACCGATGCTCGCGGAAATGGGGGAGGATCTCGACGAGGTCTTGCTGGAGCATGGAGGAGAGACCGCCGTCGAGTACAAGTTGGATGGCGCTCGGATCCAGATCCACCGGGTCGGGGACGCGGTGCGGATCTTCAGTCGCCGCCTCACGGACGTCACGGCCAGTCTCCCGGAGATCGTCTCATTCGCTCGCTCGCTCCCTGCGACCCGGTTCCTCCTGGAAGGCGAGGTCGTCGCGGTGGACCGCACCGGCAAGCCCCTCCCGTTCCAGGACCTCATGCGACGTTTTCGGCGCGTCCACGAAATCGAGGAAGCTGCGAAGGAGGTCCCTCTGCGCCTCTACCTCTTCGATCTCCTGAGTCTCGAGGGTCACGACCTGATCGACGCACCGTACCGGGACCGCATATCTCGCCTCGAGTCCGTCGTCCCGCCGGAGGTCCGCACGCCTCGGAGGATCGTGCACACTCGGGAGGAGATCGAGGCGTTCCTGAAGGAGTCGCTCGACGCGGGCCACGAAGGGCTCATAGCGAAGTCGCTCGCCTCCACATACACGGTGGGCAAGCGGGGCAAGAAGTGGTTCAAGATCAAGCCGGCGGACCACCTCGACGTCGCGATCGTCGCGGCGGAGTGGGGATCGGGTCGGCGGCAGGGATGGCTCTCGAACTACTGGCTCGCCGTGAGGGAGGAGGAGGGCGGCAAGTACCAGATGATCGGGAAGACGTTCAAGGGTCTCACGGATGACGAGTTCGAGCTCATGACCCAGCGCATGAAGGCGCTCGCCCTCTCCGAGGAACGGTGGGGACTTCACGTCCGTCCGGAGGTCGTTGTCGAGGTCGCCTACAACGAGATCCAGAGGAGCCCGCATTACGCGAGCGGGTTCGCTCTCCGCTTCGCCCGGATCGTCCGCATCCGAGACGACAAGGGCCCGGAGGATGTCGAAACGTATGCGCGACTGAAAGACCGGTACGCGAAACAGTTCGAGCGGAAGGGTCGCGGACCCGCTGACCTGTGATTCGCCAGTCATCGTGGGAGCTGATCTTGCTCCCCGCTGCGTACCTCTACTCAGAGGTATGCCGGGCCATGCCTTGGCCAGCGGACCTCGGTCCTCTTACTCAACGTCGCGCGACGCGAGGATCGCGCGCGATTGCGCACCTTGGCCGTAGACGGTCAGGTAGATTCCGAGGAGCGCGAGGAGGGCGCCGATTGCGACGCCCGCACTGGGGACCTGGTTCAAGATGGCCCAGGCCAGGAGGCTTGAACCGATTGGCTCCCCGACGAGGCTCAGGCTCACGACCGGTGCGGTGACCCAACGGAGGGACCAGTTGTACAGGGTGTGCCCGCCGATCTGCGGGATGACCGCCAGGGCGAGGAAGAGAAGGAGCTCCGTGTTCAGCGACCCGACGGGTGTGAGGCTGGCCCCGAGGAGGACCGCGTACAGGAACAGGACGGCCGTCGCGCACGCGTACACGACGAGCGCGTAGTCCAGCAGGGCGATCCGCTGGCGCAGTCGACGACCCGCGAGGAAGTACAGCCCCGCCATGATGCCGCCGAGGAAGGCGAGGACGTTGGCGTAGAGGAGGGTCCCGCGGGGGCCGTAGTCCGCGAAAGCGATGACCACGACCCCGCTGAAACCGACGACGATCCCGACGGCCATCCACCGGTTCAGGCGTTCCTTGAGGACGAAGTGGGAGAGGAGCCCGACCAGGAGAGGATGGGAGGTCACGAGGACGACGGAGGAGGCGATGCTCTCCTGAGGTACCTTCAGGGACGAGATCCACAGGGTGAAGTGGGTCGCCAGGATCGCCCCGATTCCCGCCATGAGGAGGAGGTCGCGCCGCGGAATGCGTCCGAGCGTTACCTCCCTCCCGAGGAGGACGCGGACGCCCAGGACGACGGCGAGGATCGCCGTCGCCATCCCGAGGCGGTAGAGCGCGATCGTGATCGCCGGCGACGTGCTCCAGGTGATGAAGATCGAGGCCCAAGAGACGGACACGACCGCGAGGAAGATGCCCACGTAGGGGCTGGTCCGCGGGGCCTCTGCGCTCTCCACGCCGTGGGCAGAGACGGCGCGCTATCTAATGCCTGCGCCCGGGGATGTCCAAGGGCTTTTGACCGACCCCGCGATACGCCTTCCGGCAAGGGGAGTCGGATGAACGCGGCAGAGGTCAGGAAGATCGCGGTGATCGGCGCGGGGACCATGGGCGCGGGGATCGCCCAGACGTGTGCCGCGGCCGGGTTCGATGTTGCGATGCGCGACATCGAGCAGAGGCTCGTCGAGGGGGGCTTCCGCCGCATCCGGGACCCGCTCATGAAGCGAGTCGAGAAGGGCAAAATGGCCCAGGCCGAGGTCGGCACCCTCATCGCGAAGATCCATGGGACCGTCGATCTGAAGGACGCGCTGGACGGGGCCCAGGTTGTGATCGAGGCGGTCTTCGAGAAGATGGAGGTCAAGCGCGAGATCTACGCGGAGATGGATCGACTCGCGCCGCCCGACGCCGTCTTTGCCTCGAACACGTCCTCCCTGAGCATCACGGAGATGGCCAACGTCACGAAGCGCCCCGACCGCGTCGTGGGGATGCACTTCTTCAATCCCGCACCGGTCATGAAGCTCGTCGAGGTCATCCGCGGCTCGGAGACGAGCGACGCGACCGTCGCGCTCGCGAAGGGCCTCTGCGCTCGTCTCGGGAAGGAGGCCGTCGAAGTCAAGGAGTCCCCGGGGTTTGTCGTGAACCGCCTGCTCGTCCCGATGATGAACGAGGCCTTCAACCTCCTCCAGGAGGGCGTCGCGAGCGCAGAGGACATCGACAAGGCGATGAAGCTCGGGACGAACATGCCCATGGGGCCCTTCGAGCTCGCAGACTACACGGGCATCGACATCGGTCTCGACGTGATGGAGGTCCTTTTCCGGGAGACAGGGGATCCGAAGTTCCGGCCCTCGCCCCTGCTTCGGAAGTACGTGCGCGCAGGACGTCTCGGACGCAAGAGCGGCCGCGGTGTGTACGATTACACGAAGCCGTGAAGCCCGCTCGGGGTCACGGCGGACCCACGGGGGGAGGAACCGGCGGCAGGGATTCCTCCTCCGAGAGTTCCTCGCCCGGCCCCGGGACCGTGCCCGGCATGCTCATCTCGCGCGGGCGCCGCCGACGCACGAGGAGCACGAGCGCGATGGCGACGATGGCAATCCCCACTCCAATGAGGACGAGTGCGGGGTCGAGGGAGTGCGTCGGTGCGGACTGGCCCGCCTGGTAGCTGAAATCCGTGAGCTGATACCTCGAGATCCAGAGGCCGTCGTACCTCACCGTAATCGACTGCACCCAATGGCCCACGCGGGCAGACCAGTAGTTGTCCACATAGGCCCCATAGATGTCCGTCTCCCGAAGCGGCAGGGTCGTGAACTGTCCCGACGACAAGGCGAGCGTCGCGTTAGGCCGGACCTCGAAGTGCCGCAGCAGGAACGACGACGTGTTTTCCTGGTAGGTCCCGATGGTCGTCGTAATCGATTCTTCCATCGTCCAGTTCCACTGCATCCCCTCCGACAACGGCCACGGAATGTCGACCGGCGGTACCACCGTCCGCTCCCGTGTCATCGGGCTGAAGCCCGTGCTTGTCTCGGTGACCGTCCGCAGCCCCGCCAGGTCCATCGTGAGCCACTGATCGACGATGGTCGTCACGTTGGATCCCGAACCGGGACTGGCGGAGTGCACAGTCGTGTTCGTGCGGGCGTGGTAGGTCGGGTAGACCTCGGTGCCGACCGTGAGATTTTCCTTCTTCAGAATTTCCGCCCGCATCGTACCTACGGCACCCAGACTCCACCCATCATAGAGTTCGACCTGGTAGGTCCAGTAGTCGCCGGGGGTCCACTCGGGTCTCGAGATGCTCACGACGGCCGCGGCGTTCGGTGCCAGGAGTCCGCCTCCGACCGTCAGCAGCAGGACCAGGGCCGCGATGAGAGCCAGCGCGCGCCGAAGGAAATGCGTCGTCATCCCTCCGTCGCGGCGTATGCGTGGAGGAGCGATTAAAGCCTTGTCTCCCTCCTCTTCAGCGCCGGGGTCGCTCTTCCTAGGCGTGACCGATGTTCCATGGGGGAAAAAGGGGTTGCGAGCCGCGAGCGCATCGCGGCTCTCCTTGAGTCCGGACGCTCAGGTTTCTGGCGGCCCCCGCGGAGGCGGCTGCTGGTACGGGGGCTGCGGGTAGGGAGGCTGCTGGGTGGGCGGGTACGCCTGCGGAGGCATCCCGTACGGTCTCCGCGGCCGCCGACGCAACAGGACGACCGCCGCAACGATCACCACGAGGGCGAACACGAGGCCGATGATCCACACCACGTTCGAGACGCCGAAGAGTCCCGGGCTGTAGGAGTAGGAGGTCAGGTTCTGGCTGTCGGTCAGCGTGCCGAAGAGATAGGTCTCCGACTTCACGATGTTCCCGACTTGCTCCGAGTAGTAGTCCAAGGTATAGCTGCTTCCCGTCTCCGGGCTCCGGATGACCTCCGTCGCGAAGGTTCCCGCGGGCACGATGCTCGTCTGCTCCGCCGTGACGGTCCCGCTGTAGGCCTGCGGCGCAGTATGCGGTGTGCCGGAAGTGGTCGTCGTGACGTTCGTCGTGCCCGACCAGCTGACGCCAGGCGAGAGCGGGAAGACCATCTGCGGTTGGGGCGGGTCGTAGGTCGACGTCGTGGGGAAGAAGAAGTTGCTGCTCGTCTTCGCCTGTTTCAGGCCGTCGACCGTGAGCCACAGGTCCCCCCAGATCGTGAACGATCCGCCTGAGGTGGATGCGGTCGCGCTCTGGTTCACGTGCCACACCGGGTACGTCGCTCCGGCGATCGTCAGGCTCGTCTGTTCCTGCACGAGCATCGTGAGCGTCGCCGAGGTGCTCCCGATTGCCGTGCGGTACACCCACTGGTTCCCCGTCGACCACGAGGGGGCGTTCTGGGCCGCTGCTGCGTTGTGCGCGACTCCCAGGGAAAAGGTTCCCAGGAGCGCCAGGGCCAGCAGGGCCACCAAGGCTTTCCGAAGGGGCGTCAAAGCAATCCTCCGGCCCCCGCGACGAGCCCACGGGGATAAGTACGTTGACCTTTCATTCTCAATTGCCTCGACGCCCTTGAAATAGGGGATCCCGCCGGGCCCTGGAACCGGGACGGGCCGAAGCTTCATCGCCGGCGCTGCGTTACCTCGAGCTGGTGTCCATGCCCGACGTCATCAAGGTGGAGGTCCAGGATCGGATCGCGACCATCACCCTCAACCGCCCCGAGGTTCGGAACGCGCTCAACACGCAAGTCGTCCAGGAACTGACCGCCGCGTTCGAAGAACTCGCGACGCGGCCCGACGTCGGTGCGATCATCCTCACGGGGGCGGGCGACAAGGCTTTCGTCGCCGGTGCGGACATCAAGGAGATGGTCGGCAAGAGCGGGCTCGAGATGCAGGCCTTCTCGGAGATGGGCCGCCGCCTCGGCGACGCGATGGAACGATGCCCGAAGCCCATCCTCGCCGCGATCAATGGCTACGCCCTCGGCGGGGGATGCGAGATCGCAATGGCCTGCGACCTCCGTCTCGCTTCGGAGAATGCGAAGATTGGCCAGGCGGAGATCAACATCGGGATCATCCCGGGGTTCGGCGGGAGCCAGCGCCTGCCCCGCCTCGTCGGGAGCGGATGGGCGGCCCAGATGATTTTCACGGGCGAGGCGGTCGATGCGGCCACCGCGGAGCGGATCGGTCTCGTGAACAAGGTCGTCCCCGCGGACCGGCTCCTCGAGGAGGCGCGGGGTCTCGCGCGCAAGATGCTGGAGAAGAGCCCGGTCGCGTTGTCCCTCGCGAAGGCATGCCTCCGGGCGGCCTTGGAGATGCCCCTTCCCCAGGGGCTTTCCTACGAGACCGCCGCGTTCGGGGTCGTCGGCGCGACGCAGGACAAAGTCGAAGGGATGACGGCCTTCCTCGAGAAGAGGAAGCCGGTTTGGAAGGGCGCCTGATCAGTACGACTCGAACTCTTCCTGGAGGTCGATGACGACCTGCTCCAGCACTTCCTCGAAGGAGGAACTCCGGTACTCGCGCATCCCGCCCAGCTCGCTCTGGATCCGGGCGATGAAGTTGTTCGAGCTCTTCAAGAACTCCACGTTCACGAGGGACTCTTCCATCGGTACCGGTTCTCCCGGGGCGACGCGCTGACGCGTTCCCGCGAAAGCGTATTGGAGGTTCCTATTTAATGCTTGGCAAATGTCGTCCCGACCGCGGGCGTCCGCCTCCGTCTCCTGTTCTCCCTCAGGAATGTTTATCTACGTCCCTCCCTCTGGCGCTGGCCCACCGACCTGGATAACGGAGTGAGACGCCTTTGGGAAACATCCGGCCGACGTACATCAAGCGCGTCGCGATCGAGCTCGTCAAGCAGTATGCGAGCGAGTTCACCGGGGACTTCGACCACAACAAGAAGAAGGTCTCCGAGCTCTGCGACGTCAGCAGCATCTTGATGCGGAACCGGATTGCAGGCTACATCACCCGCTACCGCCAGCGTGAGACTGTCTGAGGCGCCGGCCGACCTCGCGGCCCACCCGGCGATCCCGGCAGGAGCGGAGCGGCATGAGCTACGCCGTCGAGACACGAGACCTGACCCGGGTCTTCGCCGGGAAACGACACCTTCTCCGCCGTCGGAAGAAGGATTCCGGGGGTCCCGAGGACTCGGAAGGCCCCGTGACGGCGCTCGACGGGGTCACGATGCAGATCAAGGAGGGCGAGTTGTTCGGCCTCCTCGGCCCCAATGGCGCGGGCAAGACGACCCTGATCAAGATCCTCTGCACCCTCCTCCTTCCGACCTCAGGCAAGGCCTACGTGGCCGGGTACGACGTCGCGAAGGATGTCTTCCCGATCCGCCAGCGGATCTCGATGGTTTCCGGTGGCGAGACGACGGGGTACGGTCTCCTGACGACCCGCGAGAACATCTGGATGTTCTCCCAGTTCTACGGGGTCACCTCGAAAGCCGCGAACGACCGGATCGACGAGCTCATGGACGTCTTCGGCCTGCGCGACCGGAGGGACGCGAAGGTCCGCACGCTCTCCACGGGGCAGCGACAGAAGATGAACATGATCCGCGGCTTCGTGACGGACCCCGACATCCTCTTCCTCGACGAGCCAACGCTCGGCCTCGACGTGAACGCGGCCCGCACGATCCGGGACTACGTCTCAAAGTGGGTCCAGGAGCAGAAGGGGAAGACCGTGCTCCTGACGACGCACTACATGGCCGAGGCGGACGAGATGTGCGACCGGATCGCGATCATCGACAACGGCCGCATCCTCGCGTGCGACACCCCGGAGAACCTGAAGAAGATGGTCCGGCTCGACACGACCTTCCGCCTTGAGATCGACCCGATCCGGGACACGTCCGGCTTCGGCAAGATCCCTGGCGTGAAGAACTACTCCGTCAAGGATGATGCCTCGAAGAACACCTCCTACCTCACATTCATCCTGGACGGCGAGGCGCCTGTCGCGGACATCCTGAGCCACATCATGGCGCAGGGCTCCCGCGTCCATTCGCTCCAGAAGTCGGACCCCACGCTCGAGGACGTGTTCGTGAGCATGGTCGGGAAGGGGTTCGAATGAGCGGCGAAGTCGTCCGGAAGGAGCCGACGATCCGCCGCACCGACTTCCGCTTCAAGCTCGGGTTGAACCTTCGGTCCGTCCTGGGGCGGGCGTACCCGCGCGTGATCGGGGCGAACCGCGAGCCGTCATGGGTTTTCTTCGAAGTCTTCCTCCCCCTCCTGGGCATCGCCGCGTACGTCTTTATCTACCAGTCCTTCTACGGCGCCCAGGTCGCGGCCATCCAGGCAGGGACGTGCGGTCTCACCCCGTGCACCTCCCCCGCGGACCAGCTCGCCCACCTCCAGGCCGCGGCCCAGAGGTTCAACGCCCTCGTGGCGACCGTCGTCCTCGGAGGCACGATGGTCGCGTTCTGGCTCAACGTGCTGTGGTCCATGGCGAGCCAGCTGTACTGGGAGAAGGAGATCGGCAACCTCCAGATCTACATGATGGCACCCATGAGCCGGATGGCTCTCCTCGCCGGTATGGCGATTGGCGGCATGTTCATGACCTCCGTCCGCGCGATCTCGACGTTGGTCGCGGGGATCGTCGTGTTCGGCGTGATCTTCCAGGTCGCGGATCCGCTCCTCCTCCTGGCCGTGTTCTTCGTCACCCTGGTTGCGCTTTACGGGATGGGGATGATGTTCGCCTCGCTTTACCTCCTCTGGGGACGAGAGGCGTGGAATCTGTCCGCATTGCTCGAGGAGCCCATCTTCTTCTCGAGCGGCATGTACTTCCCGGCCGGAGGCTTGTTCCTCGTCCCCACGTGGGGACCCGCCGTGGCGATCGCCGGCAGCATCGTCCCCGCGATGCTCGGTCTCGACGCCCTCCGACAGCTCACCCTCCCCGGGACCGCGCCTCTCCCGATCCTCCCGCCCGTGACCGAGCTCGAGCTGCTGGTCGGGCTCGCCGTCCTCTTCCTGATCCTCGCAAGGTTCGCACTCGCGCACCTAGAGACGCTCGCGAAGCGAGAGGGGAAGCTGACCTCACGGCATCAATGAACACGTTCTGGCGGACCTTCAAGGTCGCCGCGTGGCTCGGCTGGGAGATGGATTCGAACTGGACGGAGCCTTGGCTCTTCATCGTCTACTCGATCATCAAACCGATCGCGGCGACGTTCATCCTCATCCTCATGTACGTCGTGTTCGCGGCGATCGGTCAATTCAATGCGGGTCCTCTGTTCGACTTCATGTACGTCGGGAACGCGTTCTTCATCTTCGTGGGCTCGACGCTCTTCGGCACGTTCCAGGTGATCCAGTCCGACCGCGAGTGGTACCAGACGATCCGGTACATCTACATCTCTCCGATCTCATTCTACCTCTACGTGATGGGGCGCGCGACCTCGAAGATCTTGGTCTCCACGTTCGCCGTCATCATCACCCTCGCGTTCGGCGCCTTCGTCCTCAACCCGCCGGTCCAGATCTCCCTCTCGTTGTCTGCGATCCCCGTGTTCGTCGCGGGCCTCCTCCTCGGACTCTTCTGCCTCCTCGCGATCGGCATCACCCTCGGAGGGGTGACCTTCCTCATGGCCCGGCACACCCAAAGCCTGGCCGAGGCCGTGCCCGGGATCTTCTACGTGTTCTGCGGCGTCCTCTTCCCGCTGACCGTCCTCCCCGGTTGGCTCCAGGGAATCGGGAAGGCGATCCCGCTCACGTACTGGTTCGACCTATCCCGCCGGCTGCTCCTGTCGCCGGCCGACCAGAGTGTCCTCACCCCGCTGACCGGCCTCGGCGGATTCTCGGATATGACAATCCTCGCGTTCCTCGCCATCTCGAGCGTCGCGTTCTTCGTGCTGAGCCTGGGCGTCTTCAAGCTGGGGGAGTACCTCGCCCGCAAGGCGGGCAAGATCGACATGACGACCTCTTACTGAGGCGCCTTCCGCGCGGCCCGGGCCGTCTTCTGCTCGGCGCGGAACGGGAAACGCTGGAGGGCGCCGCACGCCGTGCACGTGACCACGACGTGGCCCCGGCCGACGCGGACCCGTGCATTGACACCGGGCACCAGGTAGGCAAGGCATTTCTTGCAGAAGCGGCGCTTGAATCTCGCGGGGACCCGCACGTTGTAGCGCATCCCGATTCGTCGCGCGAGATCGACGTACCGGCGCGCGCGGGCCCACCGATCATGACGCGCCTCCTGCTCGGCCTCGTGGAAAAGGATCTCCATGCGCTCGAGGGCGATCCGCCGCTCCATCCCTCGGTGGCGCCGCTTCGGCACGGGAGGGCGACGGGGTCGACGCCATAAAACACTTCGGGGGCGCTGCGCGACCAAGCTTTAACTATGGAGCCCTGCTTTCCTCGCGTGATTTGCATGCGGGAGCGAATCAAGCGGATCTTCCGGAATGCCGGCGACCATCTGGATCTCATCGTGCTGATGAACTCGGTTGAGCCGCACATCGACATGTCTTTCTTCTACGCGACGGGCATCACGGACGGGCTCTTCGAGGGGTGCGCGGCCTGGCTCCGGCCGGACGGGAGCGCCGAGATCATGACGTCCGCCCTGGAAGAGGAGGCGGCGAAGAAGAGCGGGCTTCCTCTCCAGGTCTTCCGCCACCGGGAGGAGCCGTCCAAGCTCATGCGCAAGCTTCTCAAAGATCATCGTCGGATCGGCATCAACGCAGCGGAGCTCACCCACGGTGCCTTCGAGCGGCTGCGCAGGTTCGCCCCGAAGAGCGCCAAGTTCGTCGACGTCTCGGAGGCCGTCACCCAGGCGCGCCTCGTGAAGGACGGCCAGGAGCTCGAGTACATCCAGAAGGCCTGCGACATCGCGTCCAAGTCGTTCGAGCAGACGCTGTCGTCGATCCGGCCGAGCGTTAGGGAATCCGAGGTGGCCTCGGAGCTCGTGTACCGGATGCAGCGGAACGGCGCCACGGGTCCCTCCTTCCGCACGATCGTGGGCTCGGGGCCCAATGGCGCGGAGCCCCACTACACGGCGGGTCCCCGCAAGATCCGCAAGGGGGACCTCATCGTCATCGACTTCGGATCTCTGTATCACATGTACTGCTCCGATGTGACGCGCACCGTCGTCGTCGGCAAGGCGACGGAAGAGCAGCGACGGATGTACACGACGGTCGCCCGCGCGCAGAAGGCGGCGTTGCCGATGCTCCGGCCCGGGGTCACGGGCAAGGCCGTCGATGCGGCGGCCCGCACCGTGATCGACTCCACGAAGTACAAGGGCCGTTTCATCCACGGCCTCGGACACTCGGTCGGCCTCGCCGTCCACGACGGAGGCGGGCTCTTCACCACGAGTGAGCTCGTCCTGAAGTCGAACATGGTCATGACGGACGAGCCGGGGGTGTACATCCCGGGCTACGGGGGGGTCCGCATCGAGGACACGGTCCTCGTGACACCGAAGGGCGGACGGTATATGAGCACCGCGCCGCGTGAACTCCTCGAGCTGTAATTCCGGCGTCAGGTCGCCCGGCGTGCCGTCGAGTCGCGGAACTCGCGCGCGAGGATGCTCATCCGGACCACGTTCCGGAAGCAGCCATCCTTGTAGACATCTTCCCGGTGGACGCCTTCGCGGACGAACCCGCACCTCTCGTACGAGCGGATGGCGCGGACGTTGTCCTCGAGGACGTCGAGGGAGACCTTGTTCAGGGCCAGGTGCTCGAACCCGTATCCCAGGGCCGTCCGAAGGGCGTCCGATCCGTAGCCGCGGGACCAGTATGTCGTCTCACCGATGACGATCCCGAGGTCCGCTTTCCGGTGGACCCGGTCTACCTTGTGAAGGCCCAGGTTGCCCACGTGCTTGCCTTCGATCTCGATCGCGAAGATCTGTTCGTCCGCGCGGCGGGTGTAGTCCCGGAACCAGCGCTCCTCCTCCGCGAGGGTGACCGGTACGTTCCTCCCCAGGAATTGGGTCACCTGAGGGTCGCTGAACCACTTCACGCAACGACGGAGATCCCCGGTCGCCAGGGGCCTCAACGTCACCCGGTTCCCGTGGAGGATCCGGTGGTCCTCGATCATCCTGCCGTCACGACGGACCGCCGGCCTGATAACCTTTTGCCGGCTCAGGAGCCCTGTACGGTCACGACGGCCGACGTGCTCGCGCCGTCCGCGTCCGTCACGGTCAGGGTGACCGTGAAGGTCATGCCGGAGGGGTACGCGTGGGCGATCGTCGCGATCACGTCCATCGGGGCCGGGCCTCCGACGACAGCCTCCGACGCATCGCTCGCCGGACCGTTCGGGAAGACCTGGGTCGCGGTCGTCCCATCCCCGAAGTCCCAGTGGGCGGTCAGTCCGTCCGCGCCAGGGTCGAACAGATGGGCCCGGAAGGCGATCCCCCGCGGAATCACAGAGTCGCGGAGATCTCCCAGGCTCCAGTTCCATGTGGCCTCGTGTTGGCCGTTGAAGTTGTGGAAGAGCCTCACGGCGCTGCCGTTGGCCAGGGTAATCACGAGCCAGGCCGGGTTGTCTCCGGTGGAGCGTCCGCTGGACGAACGACCGGAGACGGAGTAGAGCACGGTTGCGAGCACGGGCTTCGTGAGGTCCAAGGTCAGCCACCCCGTGTCCGCGGATTGCTGGAGGGGATCGCCGGGGGTCCGCGTGACGCGGAGGCGGGTGAGCTCCGTGCCATTCGCGAACAGGTGGAATGTCACCTCATGGGCCTTCTCGCCCGCGACGATGAGTCGGAAGTCCGCCCGGCCCGAGGCGGACGCTGTGAGGCTCCGGATGACGGGCGGGACATTCGCGATCGTCACGGAAGCGACGGCGTCGATGATCGTATGGCCATCCGACACCTCGACGCGCGCGTGGCCCGAGAACTCGTCCGTGTACTGCACGGACGCAGCCGGGCCGGACGACCAGCTCGTGTCCCAGGTTCCGTTATCCGTGAAGGACCAGCGGTACTGGAGCGGGTCCCCGTCCGGATCGGAGGACTTCGAGGCATTCACGACAATCGTGTCTCCCTCGTTCCCCGTGTAGGGCCCACCGGCATCCGCGACCGGCGGCGCGTTCCCGACGACGGTAATTGTCGCAGGCGCAGACACCGCGTCCGCCGAGCCCGTGTCGTTCATGTCCGACTGCGCCCGCGGCAGCGTCAGGGAGCCGGCATCCAACGCGGGCGCGACGAGGGTGTAGAAGCGGGTGACGCTCGCGTAGGCTGTGGGCAGGTACGGACTCCCCTGCTGGCTCACCTGGGCGCCGGGAATCGCCGCGACCCACTCCAGGGTCTTGGATCCGTCCGAGTGGTTGACGATCAGATCCGGCGGGATGGAAAAACTCCCCTCCTCCACGCTCCATCCCACAGGCACGACGTCTTCGACGACCCCTTTCGTCACGTTGACACTCTTGGTGAGCGTGTCGTCCGTAGCCCAGACCGCCAAGTTCGTCGCGTCGATCCGCACCCGCACGGTCTCCCCCGCGCTCCCGTGGATCGCCGTCCACAGGGGCTGCTTCCCCACGACGACCATCGGATACGATCGGAGGTAGGCCCACAGAGCGGTCTGGGTGTTCGTCCCCGGGTCCGTGTAGAAGGGGTGCTCGAGGAACGAACGCAGCGCGAGCGGCAGGGTCTCCCCCCCGACCTTGAAGACGACTCCCGCCTTCGAGAACTGCATCTCCTCCAGGTCCCACCAGGGCGGACCGCTCAGGAACCCGCCGAGGACGTACGCTCCGAACGAATACAGCAGGCTTCCCTGTGCAGGCACCGTTCCCTTCGTCAGCACCGCGTCCGCGGTCGTGTTGAGCGGACTCGGCGACGGCGACTGGGACGGGTGCGGGCTCATCAGCACGGCCTCTTCCGGGATGACGACCGGCACGGTCGCGAGGTTCTTCACGCGGATCCCCGCGGGCTGCGTGACCACGTGCCTGTCCAGGGTGAACGTCTCGTTGGCCATGACCACGCTCACGAGTCCTCGCCCCGCGGCCTCCCAGAAGTCCAACGAGGTCTGAGCGGGGGCCGTCCCAGGAGGGCTCGTGGCGGCCAAGGTCCCGATAACGGCCGCCCCTGCGACGAGCAGGACGAATGAACGTGCGGCGAAGAACCCCTTCATCAACGCCCTTCTGAGCCCCGACTGTTGTCGTTATGGACCTGACTCGCTTAAGGGTGACGCCGTGATTCTCAGTAGTTTTCATCGCTGATTTTTATTCCTGATAGCATACTCGATCTCCCCATAGAACGGACCGTTCAGCCGGTGGCCCCGGCGATGGCTTGATGTGTCGGGAACGGTTGCACAGCGGTCGTGCTCTTCTACGATTCGCGCTTCCTGGAGCACGTCTCCTCCCCGATGCACGTGGAGCGTCCCGAGCGTCTCCAGGCGATCGTGGACCGGCTGCGGACCGAGGAGCTCTTCGCGGACGTGCATTCCCCGACCTCCGCGACGATGCCCGAGCTCCGGCGCGTCCACCGCGGCACCTTCCTCGAGTTCTTCCGGGACCTGAACGAGGGCTTCCTCGACCCGGAGACAGCGGTCCACCCGGAAACGTGGGACATCGCGACCCTCGCCGCGGGTGCGGTCGTCGAGGCCACGCGCGAGGCGGTGAGCAGGGGCCAATCCGCGGTCGCCCTCGTCCGCCCACCCGGACATCACGCGGGTCCGGACTACGGAGGGGGTTTCTGCTACCTGAACAACGTGGCCGTGGCCGCGGCGGACCAGGTCGCGCAGGG
>JBGPGA010000014.1:0-25040 GCA_041483635.1 Thermoplasmata archaeon | reverse complement strand
GCATGGACCGGCTGCTCCGCATCCGGCGCATGCGCAAGGCGGTCTATGCAGCCCTGCTCTTCCTGACGGTCCTCCTGATGTACGCGCGGATCGGGAGCGAGGGCGGGAGCCTCAAGCCCTTCTTCGTCCCCCTCGACGGGGTCGTGGAGCTCGGGCTCATCATGGGCCTCGTCGGCACGATCCTGGGGCTGTATCTGAAGAACCTGGAGATCCAGCGCGCGCAGACGGACAGCCAGCGCTACCTCCTATCCAAGTACAGCATGAGCCGTGCTCTGACCACGGCCTTCCTGGCGCTCGGTCTCGGCGTACTCCTCCTCATCCCGGTCGTAGGTTCCGGCCTCGCTTCCGTCGTGACGGAGCCCGCTCGGTACGTGAGCATCCCGCCCGGTTCGTCGGAGACGGTCCTCTTCGGGAGCCCGGACGCGTTCGGGGTCAGTTACGTGAAGACGGTCCATGTCCAGGGCGGGTCCGGATCGGTCAGGGTCCTCGTCCTGCGGAACAACCAGATCGTGGCGAACGGCTCGGTCAGCGGGAACAACTCGCTCGATCTCCCGGTCCAGCCGAACGGGTGGACCACGAACGCGAACTGGTCCCTCGTCTTCCGAAACATCGGCGGGTCCACCACCGCCTCCCTTAGCTTCAGCCTACCCGCTGGGCTCACGCCGTCCCTCTTCTCGACCGTGCCCTTCCTCCTCTTCCTCTATGTCGCCGCGAACCTCGGCTGGTGGTTCGGCCTCCGGCCGATCCGGGACCGGACCAAGTCCGAGGCGCTCTATGCCGGCACGAGCAACGCGTCCGAGCTCGACATGGGCGAGCGCGCATACATGGAGTATGCGATGCAGCCGGCGCCGCAGGCCGCGACATCGTTCCCGACCTCGTTCGACCCGCCGCCTCCGCCGCCGTCCACCCTGCCGCCTCCTCCGACTCCTGCCGCAGCCGCGAAGACCGTCTCGCCCGTCGTCATGCGGATGGCCCAGCCCCCGCCCGTTCCGCGACCTGACACGGCAGACACGTTCGCCGCGAAGGGCGACACCCTCATGAGCCTGCTTCAGTACCCGTCCGCGATCGCGGCCTACGACGAATCGCTGCGGATCAACCCGAACTCCGTGCGCGTCCTCCTCTCCAAGGCCGCTGCTCTCGTCGCCCTCCAGGATTCGGGGGCGGCCCTGGACGTCTACCGCCGGATCCTCGCCCTCGAGCCGACGAGTGAGATCGCCCTGCGCGATTCGTCCCGGATCCTCGCACTCCAGAGACGGTGGCGGGAATGCCTGGAGAACGTGGAGGCCCTCCTGCGTCGTCGGCCGAACGATGTGGGGGCGCTCGAACTCAAGGGGGATGTCCTGACGAGCCTCGGGCGCCGGCCCGAAGCGCTCGCCGCTTTCGAGGCCGCCCAAGCCCTCAACCCGCAGGACGCGAACCTGAGGCAGAAGATCGAGGAAGTCCGCGTCGATGTCCCCGGCCTCCTGAGCCGCGCCCTGATCGCCTCCGCGAGCGGAAACTACTCCCAGGCCCTGAACCTGTTCGACGACATCCTCGAGGTCGAGCCGAGCAACGTCAACGCACTCATCGGGAAGGCCGTGGCCTACCGGCGCAGCGGCAAAGCGAACGAGGCAGTCAATTGCCTCGACATGGTCCTGAACTACCAGCCGACGAACGCGTCCGCCCTCCTGAATCGGGGGAACCTGCTCGTCGAGAAGGGGGACCTCGACGGCGCCCTGGAGGCCTTCGACAAGCTCGTCACGATCAGCCCCCAGGACGAGGAGGCGTGGGCCGCGCAGGGCGAGGTGTTCGTGAAGATGGGCCGGGATGACGACGCCCTCCGCGCCTTTGCCGAGGCGCTCCGGCTCAATCCGGGCGACGAGGAGATCCCGCACAAAATCCACGAGCTCGAGACCTCGCGCTCCGTCCACGCGGACGTCCTCCAGGACCTCTACAGGGTCAAGGGCGTCGGACCCGCACGCGCGAAGGCCCTCATCGACGCGGGCTTCCGGACCGCGGAGGACTACCAGAAGGCGACCGTCGAGCAGCTCCTCGCCGTGAAGGGCATCACGCGTCGGATCGCCGAGGACCTCGTGAAGCATTTCAAGGTGCCCGTGGCCGTCGCGGCCCGTTGAGGGTCAGGCGAGCCCGCGGTACTGGACCTCGTAGTACGTGCGGAACTCGCCCGACTTGAGGGGCTTCCACCATGCCGGGTTGCGCCGGTACCACTCCACGGTCTCCCGGAGTCCGTCCTCGAACGAACGGGAGGGTCTCCATCCGAGGCGCGTCCGGATCTTCGTCCAGTCCACCGCGTGACGGGCCACGTTCCCGGGCCGATCGCTCACGGACCGCAGCAGGCTCGGCGGCTTTCCGAGGGTCTCGAGGATCGCGGTCCCGACGGTCCGGACATCCCGCTCCTGGTCCGCGCCGATGTTGAAGACCTCGCCCTCGACGCCCCGCGCGGCCAGGAGCAGGTCGAGCGCGGCACAGTGGTCGTCCACGTGGATCCAGTCCCGGGAGCTGCTCCCGTCCCCGTACATTGGGAGCGGCTGGTCCTCGAGCGCGTTCGTCACGAACAGGGGGATGAGCTTCTCCGGGTGCTGGTACGGCCCATAGTTGTTCGTGCAGCGGGAGATGACGGCCGGGAGGCCGTACGTCGTGAAGTAGGACCACACGAGCCGGTCCGCGCCCGCCTTGCTTGCGGCATACGGCGACTTCGGCAGGAGGGTTGCGTCCTCCGTGCAGGGCAGGCCCGCTGCCTCGCCATAGACCTCGTCCGTCGAGATGTGGACGAGTCGGGCGACGTTCGCCTTGCGACACGCCTCCAGGACCGAGTACGTGCCGACGACGTCCGTCAGGATGAAGGAGCCCGCGTCCAGGATCGAGCGGTCGACGTGCGTCTCCGCCGCGAAGTGGATCACCGCGTCCGCGCCGCGCACGGCGCGGTCCATCAACGTCCGGTCGCACACGTCTCCGTGGACGAAGGTGAGCCGCGGGTCGTCCTTGAACTCCTTCAGGTTGTTCGGGTTCCCGGCGTACGTGAGCTTGTCGACGACGAGCACCTCGTCCTCCTTCGACGCGAGGCGCCGGCGGACGAAGTGGCTCCCGATGAACCCCATGCCGCCGGTCACGACGAGGCGCGCCATGGAGCCTCACTTGAGCTGGACGTCCCAGTCGTAGGGGATGTCGCTCGAGTCGGATGGCACGCGGAACTCGTCCGGCTGGCCGTAGTTGTAGAGCTCCGTCGGGAAATTGACGACGTACACGGGCTCGCTCCCGACGGCCTTGAAGCCGTGGAGCACAAGGGGCGGGATCTTGATCAGCATCGGGTTCCGCTCTCCTGGGAAGAACTCGTTGATCCTTCCCTTCGTGGGGGAGCCGTCCCGGGAGTCGTAGCACACGACTTTCGCGGTCCCGTTCACGACGACGAAGTGGTCCGTCTGCCTCTTGTGGTAGTGCCACCCCTTCACGATTCCCGGATACGCGATCGTGATGTAGGACTGGGCGAACCGCTCGAACTCCGGCCAGTCCGTCCGGAGCATCTCCATCAGGTAGCCGCGCTCGTCGTGGATCTGCTTGAGGGGCCGGACCTGCACGCCTTGGATGAGGTCCATGGAAACCGCCTCGGTCAAGGGGGCGTCGGTACATAGGCCTTCGCCCCTCGAAGGGTTTTTGGCGCTCCGACCCTTGCGGGAGAGCGTGTCGCGCACCCTCGTGATCGGCGGGACGGGCCTCCTCGGCCAGCACCTGATCGCGGAGGCCATGCAGCGGGGGCACGAGGTCGTCGCGACCTGTCGCGGGACGCCACCCAGCCGGCCGTCCGCCGCCTGGCGGACCCTCGATCTCCGGGACCGGGACGCGATCCGCGCGCTCGTACGCGAGGTCTCCCCGGCGCTCCTCGTCAATGCCGCGGCGATGACCGATGTCGACGGGTGCGAGGAGCGACCGGAAGAGGCCCAGGCCGTGAACGCGCTTGCCCCGGCGACGTTCGGATCGGCGGCGAAGTCGGCCGGGGCGCGGTTCGTCCACGCGTCGACGGATTATGTGTTCGACGGCACGGGACCGGCGGCGGAATCGACGGACCCCCACCCCTTGAATGTTTATGGCCGGACGAAGCTCGAGGGGGAGCGGCGGGTCCTCGCTGCGGATCCGCGCGCCCTGGTGGTCCGGCTGTCCGCGGTCTTCGGATGGAACCGCGTCTCGCCGAAGTCGAACGCAGTGACCTGGATCCTCCAGAAGGTGGAGGCCGGAGAGGAGGTCCGGCTGTTCCAGGACCAGCGCGTCACCCCGACGTACGCGAAGACGGCCGCGGCGGCCGTCTTGGACCTGAACGAGCGCGACGAGCACGGCGTCTTCCACGTCGGCTCGCGGGACTGCGTCTCCCGCCTCGAGATGGGCAAGGCAATCGTCGAGGCCTTCGGTATCCCGGGTGCGAAGCTCGTGGCCGTGGCGATGGGAAGTGTCGCTCTGAAGGCGCCGCGGCCCCTGAGCCCCTGCCTCGTCGTGAAGAAGGTCGAGGAAACCTTGAAGAGGCCCATGCCCGAATTCCGTGCGTGCCTGGAAGACATGAGGCAGACACGATGAAAGGGCTCATCCTCGCAGGCGGTTCCGGGACGCGGCTCCGTCCCCTGACCCACACGGGACCCAAGCAGCTCATCCCGATCGCGAACAAGCCCAACATCCTGTACTGTCTCGAGGACCTTCGCAATGCCGGGATCACGGACATCGGCATCATCCTCGGCGACAACCAGCCCGAGAAGGTCCGCGAGCTCCTGAAAGACGGGAGCGACTTCGGGGTCCACCTAACGTACATCGTGCAGGGCGCGCCCCGCGGGATCGCCCATGCGATCGGGTGCGCCGAGGACTTCCTCAAGGGCGGCCCGTTCTGCGTCTACCTCGGCGACAACCTGCTCAAGGGCGGCATCCGCACGATGGTCGCCGAGTTCGGCGAGGGGGACGCCGAGGCGGAAATCGCCTTGTGTCACGTCTCGGAACCGCAGCGATTCGGCGTCGCCGAGCTCGACCGCGACGGACGCGTCGTCAGGCTGATCGAGAAGCCCAAAGAACCCAAGAGCGATCTCGCCCTCGTCGGGATCTACTTCCTGCGGGACAGCATCTTCCCGATCATTCGCGCCCTGAAGCCGTCGTGGCGGAACGAGCTCGAAATCACGGATGCGCTCGAAACCCTCCGGGCCCAGGGTGCGAAGGTGCGCGCCCATGTCGTCACGGGATGGTGGAAGGACACGGGCAAACCCGAGGACATCCTGGACGCGAATCGCCTGGTCCTCGACGAGCTCGAGCCGAGGATCGAGGGGACCGTGGAGGAGGGCGCGGAGATCAAGGGCCGCGTGGCCATCGGTCCTGGCTCCGTCGTCCGCCGAGGCGCGGTGATCCATGGCCCCGCGATCATCGGGCGCGACTGCGAGATCGGCGGAGGCACGTACATCGGCCCGTACACGACCGTGGGCGACCGGAGCGTGCTCGAGGCCGCGGACATCGAGAACTCGATCCTCCTCGCGGACGTCCACCTCGCGACCCGCCACAAGATCGTGGGCAGCCTGATCGGAAGCCACAGCCATATCACGGAGGACGAGCAGGCCCGGCCCCGCGGCATGCGGGTCGTCCTCGGGGAGCACAGCAACGTGAGGCTGTGACCTCCTCGAGGCAAGTTCTTAAGTAGCGGCTACCCTTGCCATCCGGTTTCCATGAAGGCGTTTCGCATCAGCGGCCGCTTCCGCATGGGCCACGACTGGCAGGCCTACTCGAAGGAGGTCGCCGCGGACGACGAGGCGGCGGCGCGTGAGCGGCTCCTGTCGATCCTCGGCAGCCAGCACGGCGTCGCGCGGAAGTACATCGAGATCCGCGACGTCGCCGAGGTCCCCGTCGCGGAGGTCCGCGACCACGCAGTGAAGTACACCGTGGAGGGCAAGGCGTGAGCGGGTCCGAGGCGGAGCTCCGCCGCGGTCTCGCCGTCCTGGACCAATACCGCGAGCAGCTCGAAGCCCTCGCGCAGCAGCAGGAGATCGTCCGCGTCTCCCTCGAGGAGCACCTGAGGGCGAAGGAGACCCTCCTCCGGTACCAGCAGGCCGGGAAGGGCGCAGAAGTCCTCGTCCCCGTCGGCGCGAATGCGTTCCTGGTGGCCGAGGTCAAGGACGCGGAGAAGGCCTTCGTCGCCGTCGGCTCGGACCTCGTCCTCTTCGACGAGATCCCGAAGCAGATCGAGCGACTCGACGGACGCATCAAGTCGATCAGCGAGGCGATGGCGGCCATCGGAGACCGACTCGCGGAACTCCAGCAGCGTGCGGAGAACCAGAGCGCCTCGGTGCAGGGGCTCTACGACCGCCTCCAGGGCGGCGCGGGCGCAGACGGGCGAACGTAGATGTTCAAGTCCCTCCGAGAGAAGCTGGCCGCGTGGCGCCAGAAAGCGGAGGCCGAGGTCGAGGAGGAAGCGGAAGGGGAGGCGACCCCGGTCTCCGAACCCGCTCCTACGGCGCGGACCCCTTCTGCCTCCCGTCCCGCCCCCATGCCGAGGCCGGCCCCGTCCGCTCGGGTCATCGGCGACTCCGGCCGCAAGCTCAAGGAGGACAAGCTCGAGGAGATCCTCTACGATCTCGAGATCGCCCTCCTCGAATCCGATGTCGCCTTCCCCGTTGCGAAGGAGGTCGTCGATACGCTCGCCGCGGAACTCCGGGGGAAGCGGGTGGCCCGCGAGGTCTCCATCGAGGCGGGCGTGGAGGTCGCGCTCCGGGACGCGATCACCAAGGCGATGACGGTCCCGACGATCGACCTGTTCGAGATCATCAAGACCAATCCGAAGCCGGTCGTCATCCTGTTCGTCGGCGTGAACGGCACCGGGAAGACGACGACGATCGCCAAGCTCGCGTATCACATCCAGAAGAAGGGCTACACGGCCGTGGTCGCCGCGGCGGACACCTTCCGCGCAGGAGCGATCGAGCAGCTCGAGAAGCACGCCGAGGCGGTCGGCTTCAAGCTGATCAAGCACGAGGCGGGCTCGGACCCCGCCGCGGTCGCGTACGACGCGGTCGAGCACGCGCGCGCACGCAAGCGCGACGTCGTCCTCATCGACACGGCGGGTCGAATGCAGACGAACACGAACCTCATGGACCAGATGAAGAAGATCAAACGGGTCGCGAACCCGGATCTCGTCTTCTACATCGGCGACGCCCTCGCCGGCAACGACGCGATCGAGCAGGCGAAGGAGTTCAACGAGGCCGTCGGGATCGACGGCATCGTCCTCACCAAGATCGATGCGGACGCGAAGGGCGGGGCGGCCCTGTCCATCGCCCACACGATCGGCAAGCCCGTCGTGTTCGTGAGCACGGGCCAGGGGTACGACGACATCCGGAGATTCAACGTGAAGTGGATGGTCGACCGGCTCCTGTCCCCTGAGGAGAAGGAGGCCTAGGTTGGCGGTACACGGCCTGATCGAGAAGAACGAGGTCGTGGAATTCCCCGTCCTCCAGCTCGCCCTGGCCGCTCTGAAGGACCGCGTTCCCTCTCTGACCGTCCGCTCCCTCGGGTTCGTCGGCTCGGAGGAGGATGCACCCCTCGTGGAGATCCGCGGGTCTCCCTCCGACTTCCAGCTCAAAGTGCTGACGGACAAGACGGACTACCTCGACTGGCTCAACGGCGCCCTCCTCCGCGCCGGGCTCGTCGAGCCCGTCGGGCTCACGGCGGTCGCGCGTCGCCTCGCGGAGTATGAAGACATCGTGCTCGGCGTGGACACGAACCTGCTCTACGCGTGCATCTTCGGCGAGCATCTCCTCGAGGAGTTCCACCGGATCCACGCGCGGCCGTACAAGGAGACGGTCAACTGGATCCTCCTGGTCATCCCGGGCGTCGTGATGAAGGAGCTCGAGAACGCGGCGAACCAGAAGAAGGGAGGGCACTTGACCCACGCGGGTCGCATGGGCTACCGCGCACTGCAGGAGATCACGACCCTGAAGCGGACGGAGGCCTTCCAGGGGATGAGCGTCCTCGTCGTGGGGGAGACGAACCCCCAGCAGCTCCGTCTTTCCCAGGACGGCCTCACGATCCTGAACGCGGATTCGATGATCCGGGACCAGTTCAAGAGCTTCCTGCGGGGGATCGAGTTCCGTAAGGGGATCTTCTTCCTCACGATGGACAAGACGAACGCCTCGATGGCCGCGGCGGAGGGCCTCAGCGCGCTACGCATCCAGCATCCCCGTCGCCTGAGGAAGGGCGACGAGCTCTCCCTCCCGCGCGAAGAGACGGTCCTGCTCGCCCGAGTCCTGTACGAGCTCGCGGTCGAGTTCGGGAAGGTCCGGGTGGCCTGGACCGAGGGGGGCGTGCACCATCTGGACCTGGAGGGTTCCTGGACCTGGAAATCGATGGAGCACTGGGAGGCGTTCCAGGTCCTATGCTCGGACCAGGACCGCGGGTTCGACAAGGCGATGGCCCGGTACATCGGAGGCCGCTTCGACCTCCGCCGGATCCTCGAGCAATGGCAGGAGATCCAGGACACGCTCGCGGAGTGACTACGCGGGTTCGCGGACCCAGCCGAACCTCTTGCGGAAGAGCCAGACAAAATTCTGGAACGCGTCGTTCAGGCTCCGGATCTTCTTCTCTCCGACCCGCGGGCGGTAGTCGATGGGGACCTCCACGTACCGGTACCCGTGCCGCAGGACCTCGGCCTTGATCTCCTCGGAAAAGCCCATGCCGTCATGGATCATGTGCAGGTGGGGGAGGAGGTCCCGCCGGAACGCCCACATGCCGGACTGGGAGTCCTGCATCGGGAAGGGGTAGAGGAGGCGGAACGTGACGTTGAGGATCATGTTGCCGAGACTGTGCATGCCCGTCATCGCCTCCGGGGACAGGCGAGTGATCCGGTCTCCCGCCACGAAATCGGCTTGGCCTGTGTCCAGGAGCCTGAGGAGATCCGGGAATCGGTTCGCCGGATAGGTGAGATCGGCATCGAGCGTGCCGATGTACGTTCCTCGGGCCGCCGCGAACCCCGTCTTGTACGCACGGCCGTAGCCCCGGCGGGGCTCGGGGACGACCTGGGCCCCTTTCGAGGTCGCGATCTCCCTCGTGCGGTCCCGCGAGTCCGTGTCGACGATGAGGATCTCGAGGTCGCGATTCGCGAGCGCGGCGCGGGTCTCGTCGATCACGGCTCCGATCGAGCCCTCCTCGTTCATGGTCGGGATGACGATGGAGACCTCGACCACGCCGCGCGATTCAGCCCCTCTCGTATAATCCTTCCCACCTTGCTACGCTGGCTGCTCGCGTCCGAAGAGCTTGTAGGCCCCGTAGCCGAGGAACGCCGCGAGGAGGCGCAGGAGGGTCCAGGAGGTCGTCTTGTGCCGGATCATCTCGAAGGGCTGGTAGTGGCCCCAGAGGCTTCCGTGCTTCAGGGTGAGCTGTTTCCGGCCTGCGCCGTTCCAGAACGCCTGGCGCACGAAGTCGAAGTACGAGTCCCGCGTGCGATGGTAGACAATCGCGCCCGCCCGGAACACGATTCGGTGTCCCGCCAGGACGGCGCGGAGGTTCAGGTCGATGTCCTCCGCGGTGACCATCCACTCGTCGAACCCGCCGACCTCCTCAAGAACCTTCTTGCGGTACGCGAGGTTCGACGACGGATATGTGACGTCCACGTCGCGGACGATCAGCTCGACCCGCTCGAGGTCCTCGAAGGGCCGGTAGCCGATCTGGATGGTCCGCCCCGCGACGACGTCCGTGGACCGGAGCCCATCCCGAAGCTCCTTGATCCAGAAGGGGTTCGCAATCGCGTCGCCGTCGATGAACGCGACCGCCTCTCCCCGCGCCTTGGCGATGCCGAAGTTGCGTCCTGCACCGCGCGTCCCGCCCCGGATGTAGAGGTGCACGAAGTCGTAGCGCTTCTCGTACTGCTTCACGACGTCGCGGGTCGCGTCCTCGCTCCCCGCGTCGATCACGAGGATCTCGATCGGCGGCTCTTGGATGACGAGGCTGTCGAGGAGAGCGGCGATGTTCCGGGCTTCGTTGCGGACCGTGGTCACGATGCTGATGAACAACGTCGCGGCGAAGGGGCGGGACCGTTATCACAGTTTCGGGCGAGGGACGGCGGATTAATATCGCCCTCGGCGCATGGCGCGAACGGTCTCATGGCGCGCATCGTGACGATCATCGGCACCCGGCCCGAGATCATCAAGATGGCTCCCGTGGTCAAGGCCTTGGACGGGCTGACGGGACACGAGCACGTCCTCGTCCATTCGGGGCAGCACTACGACCTGCTCATGGACCGCATCTTCTTCCAGGACATGGAGCTGCGGGAGCCGGACCACCAGTTCGACCTGAAGGACCAGCCGCCGTACCTCCAGGTCGCGACGACGATGAGACAGATCGCGGACGTCACGAAGGACGCCGACCTCGTCATCATCCACGGGGACACGAACACGACCGTGGCGGGCGCCCTCCTCGCGAGCAAGCAGGGACGCCGTCTCGCCCACGTCGAGGCCGGCATCCGGTCGTTCGACCGCACGATGCCTGAGGAGATCAACCGCATCGTCGCGGACCAGCTCTCCCAGGTCCTGTTCGCGCCCACGGCTGTCTCCCGCGAGAACCTGAAGCGGGAGAACCTCACGGAGGGCGTCCACGTCGTCGGGAACAGCGTCGTCGATGCGCTCATGCAGAACGTGCAGGTCGCGGAGAAGGAATCCCGCATCCTCCCGACGCACGGGCTCACGCCGCAGGGCTACCTCGTGCTGACCTTCCACCGCGCCGAGAACGTCGATTCGAAGGAACGGCTCGGGCGCGCCTTGGACGCCTTCGATGCCGCCACGCAGGAAGCGGGCGTGCCGATCGTGTTTCCGATCCACCCGCGCACGGCTAAGCGCCTCAAGGAGTTCGGCCTCGAACCACGCGCCGAAGCGATTTCGGGCCTCCTGCGCATCGAGCCGACCGGCTACCTGGACATGCTCGTGCTCGAGAAGAACGCCGCCCTCGTCCTCACGGATTCGGGTGGCCTCCAGGAGGAGAGCTGCTTCTTCCAGGTGCCCTGCGTCACCCTGCGCGAGAACACGGAGCGGCCGGAGACGTTGGAGATCGGGGCCAATGTGCTCGCGGGGACCGACCCCGCCCGGGTCCGCTCGGCCGTGCGCCGCCAGATGGCTTCGAAACGGCGGTGGCCGAATCCATACGGGGACGGAACGACGTCCCGCCAGATCGCCACCCTCGTCGCCGACCTCCTGGGATGAACGGATGGCCTCCCGCGTCGTCTTCCTGCGTTCGAAGAGCCCGGCCGGCATGGAGCCCCGACTCGAGAAGGAGGCGACGACCCTGGCCCGGGCGGGATACGAGGTCCACGTGGTCCTCTGGGACCGCACCCGGGCCCACCGGTCCGAAGAGACCCGGGATGGGATCCGCGTCCACCGCTACCCGCTCGCGGCTCCGGAAGGAGAGCCCGGCCTCGCGCTGAGACTCCCCCGGTGGTGGCTGTATGCCGCCCGGACCGCGGCGTCCCTCCGGCCCGACGTCGTCCACGCGATCGACTTCGATACGGCCTGGCCCGCGCAGGTCGCCGCCAGGCTCACCGGCGCGAAGCTCGTTTATGACATCTTCGACTTCTACTCCGAGATGATCACGGCCGATTTGCCCCCAGTCCTGAGACGCTTCTTGGCCCGCGCGGAGCGGCGCACGATTGCCGCGGCCGACCTCGTCATTCTCCCCGACCTCCGCCGCCAGGTCCAGTTCGGCGGCGTCGAGCCCCGCAAGCTCATCGAGATCATGAACGTCCCCCAGGACCGACCCGTCAAGGCCGAGCCGTCCGAACGGTTCGTCGTCTTCTACGGCGGGATGATCGCGAGGGACCGGGGCCTGAAGCAGCTCGTCACGGCGTGCGAGGCCGTCGGCGCACGGCTCATCGTGGCGGGTCACGGGCCGGACGAGTCCGAGCTCTTGCCCGACATCGAGACCTCTCCCGCGAGCCTCTACCTGGGCACGGTGCCCTACGCGGAAGTCCTCCGGCAGACCGCCTCCTCCCATGTCGTCGCAGCGCTCTACGATCCGACGGTACCGAACAACCGCCTCGCGGCCCCCAATAAGGTGTTCGAGGCGATGATGCTCCGCAAACCCGTCCTCGTCTCGGACGGCATCGCGATCGCGGACCTCGTCCGCCAGGTGGGCTGTGGCCTCGTGATCCCCTACGGCGATCTCGACGCGCTGAAGGCTGCCCTGGAGCGGCTCATGCTCTCCCCCGGCGACTGCGAGGCGATGGGGGCTCGCGGCCGCGCAGCCTTCGAAGCGCGGTACAACTGGTCGGTCATGGAGGCGCGCCTCCTCGAATCGTACCGCTCCCTGACGGGCTGAGCCGCATCTGGTTCAGGTGCGGACCGGCCCTCGTCGTCGGTGAAGCCGGCCGCGGGTGTAGCCCACGAGGCGCGAAACGTCCATGGCGAGGGCCACGCCGATCGCATACGGGATCTGCCGCCACAGTCGAGCCCCGATGACCTTTCCGATCCGGTAACCGAGGTACACCACCCCGCCGAGGATGAGGGCCGCCACGGCGTACACGGTCCCAAGCGGCCACAAGACGCCCAGGACCAGGAGCGCGAGGGCGCCTCCGTAGACGAGATAGAGCCACCCGTATCGGGACTGGGAGACGAGGAAGAGGCGCGCCTCGCCGTCCGAGATGGCGAACTGCCGGTACATCCGGTACGTCGACCGGACCGTCGTGGCGGGCCTCCACCGGACCACGGCGCGGGGCTCGAAGACGAATCTCAACCCGGTGTCGCGGAGCCGGAGGTCGAACACGGTGTCCTCCGTCGTCGCAAGGTCTTCTGGGTAGCCGCCGACCCGTTCCCATGCGGCCTTCGTGAATGCGACGCTGCGCGAGCTCGGCAGGAAGGTCTCGGGTCGGACCTGGGAGAGGGACCACTGGGTCAGGAGACCGACCGCGCGCTCCCGCGGCGTGTCCACGAGGAGCTGATACCACCCCGCCACGACGTCGGCCTCGCCTCGCTCCAGCGGCTCGAGGATCCGTTCGAACCAGGCCGGATCGGGCACGCTGACGTCCGTCACGGCGATCAGGTCGGCCTCCGCCATCCGGATCGCCTCATTCCGGCCGCGGGACCGGTTCCCGGGGACCGCGCCGCATCGGAACGGGAGCGCGGTGCGAGCCGCGAAGTCCGAGAGGGCCTTCTGGGTGCCGTCCGTTGAGCCGCCATCCGTGACGACGATGACATCCGGCTTCCGGGTCTGGGCTTCCAGGGAGGCGAGGAACTCGCCGATCCGGGACGCCTCGTTCCGCACCGTCGCCACGATCGCGGTCCGCACGCCCGGTCATCCGCAGGGTTCCCTTAAACGGTTCGTCCCGATAGCCTCAAGTGACGTGGCCTCCGTCCCGAACCCGTGGGCTCCGCGACCGTCCTCGTCGTCGTGCTGACGTACAACTCGGGCCCGGGTCTCGAGGCGTGCCTCCGGTCCCTCCAGGGGACGACCTACCCGGCCGCGCGCATCGTCGTCATCGACAACGGGTCCACGGATGGATCGGTCGGGGTCGCTCGGCGACTGGGTATCGAGGTCCATCCGTTCGGCGAGAACCTCGGGTACTGCGCGGCGTACAACCGCGCGTTCCGCGAGATCCTTCGCAGCGAGGCGTTCGTCCTCCTTTCGAACCCGGACCTGATCGTGCCACCCCCGACGATCGAGCGCATGGTGTCTGCCGCCGGGGATGACCCCGGGATCGGGTTCGTGGGCCCGGTCCAGCGGCACGCGGACACGCGGGACGTGCGGTCCGCGGGGATCCGCTGGCGCTGCGGGCACCTCCCGAGGCACGTCGTCGTGGCCGGGGAGCCCTTCGACGCCCTGGAGGGCGCCTTCCTGCTCGTCCGCCGGTCCGTGATCGACCGCGTGGGCGGGCTCGACGAAGCCTTCGGGTTGAACCTCGAGGACATCGAGTGGCAGATGCGCGCGGCGAAGGCCGGGTTCCGGTCCGTCCTCGCGCGGGACGCGGAGGTCTTTCACGACCGCCCCGGGTCGGTCCGCGTGACGACGGGGGCGTACTATCAGGCGCGGAACGCATGCCTGCTCACCTCGCGACACTGCGGGAGGGCGGCGCTCCTGCGCCTTAAGGCGCGGCTCTACGCGGAGGGGATCGGGGGGCGGCTCCTCGCGCGGCCCCGCGGCCGGTTCATCCTGCAGGGCCTCCGGGACTTCCGCCGGGGGGTCACGGCGATGAGGCGGTTCCCTTAGGGCGGGTCACGAAGAAGGATTCCGTCGAGAACAGGTTCGGGAGCAATTTCGCGATGCGATAGTTCAGCTCCGTGAACAGCCGCTTGTACCGCAGGAGCGGGATGTCCGGGACGAGGTCCGCTTCCAAGATATCGAGTCCCGCGGCTTCGAGCAGCTCCCGCGCCGTCGTGAGGGTGTAGAGATGGAGGTGGGTCCGGTCGAGGATGCCGCTGTCGGTGTAGGTGAAGCGTCCCCGGAGGAGCTGCCCCCGGATGGACCAGTGAGCCACGTTGGGAAGGGCCACGAGGATCCGGCCCGACGGGCGCAAGAAGGGTAGCAGGCGGCGGATCGCAGCGACGGGGTCGACGAGGTGCTCGAGGACATCCAGGAGCAGGATGACGTCCACGCTTTCGGCGGGGAGGTCCAGAGGCATCCGCTCCACGTCGCCTACGAGGACCTGTTCGCAGTACGCTTTGGCCGTCTCCGCCGCATCCGGCCGGGACTCGATTCCGACCACCGTGCAGCCGAGGGCCTGGATCCTCTGGGTCAATGCTCCGCTGCTGCATCCCACTTCGAGGACCCGCTCCCCGGCATGCAGGGACGCGAGGGTCTGCATGTGCGTCCGGTGAGGGGTCGGGTCGAAGGATTCGTAGTGCCCCGTCGAGATCACCGCCCTCGGGCCAGGCGGACGACACGGACGGCGGCGTGCCCGTCGACCGGCGTGAAGGCCCGGGCGAGGTAGGCCCGCTGGCCCTTGACCACGTCATCCCGCGCGCGGTCCGAGCCGAGCAATCCCCGGAGCTCGGACTCGAGCTCTGCCTCGTTCTGGGCGCGGAGTCCGCCGCCGTCCTCGGGTGGATGGAATGCGCTCTCCGGATCCGTCGGGCCCAGGAACACGACGGGCCGGTCGAGGAGCATCGCCTCCAGGGCGACCGTGGAGGAGACGACGAGGACCGCGTCGGCCCGC
Organism: Thermoplasmata archaeon; assembly: GCA_041483635.1. Taxonomy (GTDB): domain Archaea; phylum Thermoplasmatota; class Thermoplasmata; order RBG-16-68-12; family RBG-16-68-12; genus RBG-16-68-12. Next base: position 9,904 of record JBGPGA010000014.1, on the reverse strand, counting down.
CGGAGGAGGGCGATCGTGTCCTCGCGGTGAGCTTGGAGGATCCGTGAGTCGATTCGACCTTCCGGGGATTCGGAGGGATGCCACTTGATGATCAACTGCGCTTCGGGGATCCGACGGGAGACCGCGATGACCAGGTCGAGGGCCGCGGTGCGTTCCCAGGGAGAACGGCCGGCCCGGTCCTGTACGAAGGGCTGTGAGGCGAAGAGCACGATGGGCCCTCCTGGGGGAATGGACCGGAGGACTCCGACCGGCTCTCTTACGGCCTCGCGGAGGAGGGCCTCATGGCGGGGACTCCCGGTGGGCTCGGCCCGAACGCCCGCACGCAGGTGGCGCCGGAACCACTCCGCGTCCGCCGGTCCCCACGCCGCGACCCGATCGCCCTCGGAGGCGCCATAGCTGAACGCTCCGGCGAGGACGCCATGCTGAAGGAGCGTCGTGGGGACGCTATGCGCGCGGGCGCCTCGGACGATCGCCTTCGCGAACGGAGACAACGATTCCACGAGGAGGATTGCCTCCGCCCGCTCTAGGCCTCGTCCGAACCCGAGCACCGTGGAGGCCAGCGCTGAGCCATCCCTCCTGAGTCGAGCCTGCACGTCCCGGCGGAACGATGCGGTCAGATCGAAGCCTCCGGCATTCAGCCCTTCCGGCCAGCTGAGATGGTCGAGCGTCTTCGTCGCACGCGCCGCGTACTCCCGGACCTGCTCGCGGTCGCCTGCGTTGAGGAGGGCCTCGATCGTCAGGAGGAACAGACCCTCGCGCGAGCTCGGACGGAGAGGCGCCTCCCCGCGCACGAGCGCTACGGTCTCCACCCCCTCGCGCTTCGCGGCGACCGCGACGGGATGATAGAATTCGGGGAATGGACCCACCGCGACGAGCGGGTGGCCGCTCTTGAGGCGTCGGAGTCCTTGTCGCGAGGCGAGGGCCACATACCCTTTCTCCGCGAGGGCCCGGGACTTCCGAGGGGACTTCTCCGAAGTCGGGCTGAGGGATTCGTATCGCCACGGTTCCTGTCCATCACGGGACGCGAGGAGGCTTCCCAGGGCGGCGAGGTAGGGATAGGCGGGAACCGGCCCGATGAGGGGAGGCCGATCTGCAATCACCCGATCGGGCCCGACCTGCTCGAGGCTTCGGCGGAGGATCCACGCGGTTTTCACGAGGTCGCGAGCCACCAGACCCAGCTCGTAGGCGAAGCAATCGCCTACCGCGAGACCTTCGAAGCGGAGGGCCGTCTCAAGACCCGACTGGGAGACCCATCGAGCAACAAGCCGGGCTGCTCGATCTTCGATGTTGCGACCGTCCTCCGGGGTCAGCAGGCTTTCCGGCGTCCGCGCCACCAGACGTTCGCGCGGGACCTCGATGCGGGGCGAGAGCGGCAGCACACCTGCATCCCGGGGTACGCGCTCAAGATTCTGCGGGCTGGAGAGGAATGCCAGGGTCCGGCGGGACGCCATTCGCCCGCGCAACCTTGTGGCCCGCTAAATAGATTGCCGGCGGCCTCGCATCATCGCACGAGGTCCCAGGAGAGGGGCGTGCCCTTCGAGATGTCCCGGGCGGCCTTGCGGCCGAGGACTTCGTTCAGGTGTCGGGGGGGAAGGCCGGTGCTGGGACGAATGGAGCGCACGTTCTTCTCGGTGAACACGGCGCCCGCCTCCACGTCTTCCACGACGAAGAGAGAGCGACGGAACGGGAGGCTCTTCCTCTCTGCGGGCGTGGGCCCATATGCCACACCGCCCAATGCGCCCTCCGTCGTCCTCACGTTCTCGACCATCGACCGAAACTCGGCAGGTTCGAGCGAGAATTCGGAGTCCGGTCCTGGGACGTCACGGGAGAGGGTGAAGTGCTTCTCGATCAGGGATGCGCCGAGAGCCACTGCCGTGATCGCAGCCGCGATTCCCAGCGTGTGGTCCGAGAGTCCGACCGGGAGCTGGAAGCGCTCACGCATATCGGGGATCGTCCGGAGGTTCATTTCGTCAGGAGGCGCCGGGTAGCCGCTGTTGCACTTGAGGATCATGATCTCTTCGCCCCCCGCAGATCGGGCTGCGTTGATCGCCTCCTGGATTTCCTCCTGGGTCGCCATGCCCGTCGAGATGATGAGGGGCTTCCCGGTGCGGGCCATCCTCTCGATGAGCGGCAGGTCGACAATCTCGAATGAGGCCACCTTGTAGGCGGGCACGTTCATCTTCTCCAGGAAGTCGACGGCGGTCCGATCGAAAGGCGACGAGAACAGATCGAGTCCGATCTCGTTCGCGAGTGCCTGGAGCTTGGGCTGCCACTCCCAGGGCATGTACGTCTCCTCGTACAGGTCGTGTAAGGTGCGTCCGTCCCAGAGGGTGCCGCCCCCGACTCTGAAGTCGCTCTGGTCCGAGCGCAGGGTAATCGTGTCCGGGGTCATGGTCTGGAGCTTGACCGCGTCGGCGCCCGCCTCCTTCGCCGCTCGCACGAGGCGGACGGCCTCTTCGTACTTCTGGCGGTGATTCGCAGAGATCTCGGCGACGATGTACACGGGGTGGCCCGACCCAATCGTCCTGCGACCGATGCGGATCGTCTCGCTCATGAGGTTTCCCTCTGGAGCAGAAGTCGGAACGCTTTCTGGCCGTTCATGGTCACAGGCTCCGGATCCCCGTACCCCGCTTTGAGGAACGCGCGGACGGATGGCTCGTTCTCCACCTTGATGTAGGCGTGCAGTCTGCGAACGTCGGAGTCCACAAAAACCTTCCTGGAGCCCGCGAGGATGAGGGCGCTACCGTACCCGAAACCGCGGAACTTGGGGTCCAGGCTCACCGATACATTCGCATCCCCACCGGATGGCTCGAACCGGATCTGGCCCAGGGGCACCCCACGCCGATCCGAGGCAATGTAGAATCGACACATAGGGTCTTCCCGCTTCGCCGCGAACCAGCGCACGTGATCGTCCCAAAGGATGGGCTCCGGGTGGAAGGAAACGGATCGCACCTCTGAATCGTTGGCCCATTCGAACAAGATGCGCGCGTCGTCGGGTCGGACGGGCCGCAGGTTCACGAGCAGGGCCTTCATCTCCGTGACCACCCGCAGAACGCCCTGCCCGTCCACGAGGGCCCGCCCTCGGCGAGACATCTCGCCCCGTGCGGTGGGTGAATGAGCTAGCTCCTGAAACGCGCTCGCGAGCGCTTCCTCCGTGAAGCCCTCATATGAGCCTAGGCTGCGGGCGGCCCCTGCCCGGTCCAGACTCTGGGCGACGTCGCGCTGGTTGTCCGCGACCGCGAGGAGGAGGCTCGGTACACCCAGGCAGGCGAGCTCCCACGACGTCGTGCCGGCAGCCGCAATGGCAAGGTCCGCCTGCGCCATCAGCTCCGCCATGTCCGGAGGATCGCGTTCCAGGCGGACCTCCAGGGTCGAAGAGTTCGCCGCCGCCTCGAGCTCGCTTCGATGGGGATAGCTGGAGCCTGCCACGACACGGACCTGTAACCCTTTGATTCCCGCCTGCTCCAGTCCCCTGAGGACCCGGAGCGTCGCGTTCTTCGGGTCGACTCCTCCCATCGTGACAAGGACGTTCCGAACCTCGGCTGGCGGCGGGTCCTCGCGGACTTTCCTAGAACGGAACGCCATCTGGAGCACGACGTACCGGGGCCCGAGGAGGAATCGTGTGTGAAGCGCCCGATGCGGGTAGAGGCTCTCGCTCGCGGACGCATTCTGGTTGACGACGAGGTCCGCGGCATAGTCTCCCGCATGGCCATAGTCGTCGAAGACGAGGAGTCGGGAGCCTCCCGCTCGGATCGTCTTCTGGTAGGCCCCTCCGAACCGGTACCCGTCCACCGCGACCCATTCAGCGTCCCGCTCGTGGGCGAGGGCCGCCGTGCTTGCTGCGTCCGCGGCGCTCCCCGGCTCGACGGCGAGGGGAATCGTCTCGATCCCTTCCTTCTCGAATCGTTCCCGGACGGCGGGCAGAATCTCCGCGCTGACGGTGAACACGCGGCCGTGAGCGTCCGTCCATCCCTGGGCGAGCGCCAGACATCGCATGGCGTGGCCCGTGCCGATCTCGGCGCTCGAGTCGACACGCACGAGGAGCGGATCGTCCAACGTCACCCCTCCTCGAGGGATTTTTGGCGGACCCCGCGGTTGATCTCGAGGAGCTCGGGCTCGCGCCAGAGAAGGTCCAGGATCGATCTCCAGCCGAACCGCCCGTCCGCGCCGAGGCGGACGTAGATGGCACGGACGAACTCGAGGTCCCGCGGTTCATCCACCGTCCAGCGATGGGCGCTGTAATCTCCGCCCGCGGTCAGGTTAGCGAGTCGGAAGCGTTCCGGGTGCCGGTACAGGAAGGGGGTCACATGGACCCGCTCGAATGGCTCCGTGGCTTCTCGCCAGGCCGTCGTAAGGGCCGCCAGGCTGACCACCTCGACGTCCAGGCCCTGCGGGAACGTCCGCACGGTCACGTTGCTCGCATAGTCGGGCTTCTCCTTGCGGAAAAGGGCGATGACCTCTTCCATGACCTCGGGATCGAGCAGAGGGCAGTCCGAGGTGAGGCGGACGATCGGGTCTGCATCTCGACCCTTCGCGGCTCGGTAGTATCGGTCGAGGACGTCCTCCCGGCTTCCCCGTACGACCGCGACGCCGAGCGAGCGGCACGTTTCGACGATGGCGTCGTCCTCCGCCCCGGTGGTCGTCGCGACGACCACCGCATCCACGCTCCGGCAGCGGGATGCCCGCTCGACCACGCGGGCCAGCATTGTCCTCCCGGCAATATCCTGGAGGACCTTCCCCGGGAGGCGCGTCGAGCCCATCCGGGCCTGGACGATCGCGACGGTCGTCATGGTCGCAGGGCCTGTGCCACCTGACCCACGGACCGGATTACGGCGCCCACCTGAGCGTCGCTCATCCCGGGGTACATCGGCAGGCTCAGGATACGCTCGTACGCGGCCTCCGCCGTGGGGCAGAGCCCTGGGCCCGTGCCGAAGCGCTTCTGGTAGTAGGGATGCAGGTGCACGGGAATGTAGTGAACATTCACCCCGATGCCCCGTTCCCGCAACATCCGGAAGGCGGTGTCGCGGTCCATCCCGATCCGGCCCGGATCGACGCGGACCACGTAGAGGTGGTACGCGTGCAGGACGTCGGGGGAAACCCCGAGGGGATTGATTCCCGGAATCTTCGCGAAGGCTTCGGTGTATCGCTTCGCGATCGCGCGCCGTCGCGCGAGAGACCACGGCAGCTTCCGCAGCTGGCTCAGGCCGAGGGCGCACTGGAGATCCGTCAGGCGATAGTTGTACCCCAGGTCGACCATCTCGTAGTACCACGTCCCCCGTTCCTCGCGCGCCCGCGCGTCGACGGAAATGCCGTGGTTCCGGAAGCGCCGCATTCGCTCCGCGAGCTCCAGGTCGTCCGTGACGACCATCCCCCCCTCCCCCGTGGTCACGTGCTTCACGGGATGGAAGCTCAGGGTCGTCAGATCGGCCAAGCTCCCTACCTTGCGACCTTTGTACTCCGCTCCGAGCGCATGGGCCGAATCGCCAATCAGGGTGAGCCCATGGCGATCCGCGATGGCCTGCAGGGCGTCGTAGTCGCAGGGTTGCCCCGTGTAGTCGACCGCCATGATGGCCTTCGTGCGCGGGGTGACCTTCTCCTCGACCTGCCCTGGATCGAGGAGGAGGCTGTCCTCCAGCACGTCCGCGAAGATGGGCGTCCCGCCGAGATACAGGACGCAGTTCGCGCTCGCTGCGAACGTCATCGCAGGGACAACGACCTCGTCCCCGGGGCCGATGCCGGCCGCATACGCGGCGGCATGGAGCGCCGCGGTCCCATTCGCGACAGCCACGCCTGCCTTCGCATCGACGGACTCCGCGACGGCATCCTCGAACTCCTTGACCTTGGGCCCCGTCGTGAGCCAGTCGGACTTCAGGACCTCCGTGACCGCGCGGATGTCCGCGGCATCGACGAATTGGTGTGCGTACGGGATGGGACCTCGAGCGGGCAGAGAGGCCCGAGTCCTTCGGACGGGCCGCTTCCGGGCGCTCGATCGAGGGGCTTTCTTCCTCACGGGGTCACTCCCAGGCCCGCGACCATCTTCCGGAGCTCCTCGACCGACAGTCTGTGGGGATTCGTGTCGCTGCCGTACTTGAAGCCCTCGGGGGGCCGCCGGCCGTGGGCCCACTTCTCGCTCGACCACCAGGGATGAGTCGGTTCGATGACGAACATGTCCTCAAGCTCGAGGGTGTGTCCCGCTTCGTCCTCCGAGATGAGGACCTCGTGTACCTTCTCCCCGGGCCGGATCCCGATGTAGTCGACCTGAGCGTCCGGTGCGACGGCCTTCACGAGCTCCAGGATGTTCATGCTCGGGATCTTCGGGACGAACACCTCTCCCCCGTGCATCTGCTCGATGCAGCGGAGGACGAACCGTACGCCTTGGTCGAGGGTGATCCAGAACCGGGTCATCCGCTTGTCCGTAACGGTCAGCTTCCCGTTCTTCCGTTGTTCCAGGAAGAGCGGGATCACGCTCCCGCGACTCCCGACCACGTTCCCGTACCGGACGCAGCTGAACCGCGTCGGCCTTGCCCCCGCGTATGAATTGCTCTGGACGAACAGCTTCTCCGCCGCTAGCTTCGTGGCCCCGTACAGGTTGATGGGGTTCACGGCCTTGTCTGTGCTCAGAGCCATCACCCGGCCCACGCCGCAGTCCAACGCTGCCTCGATCACATTGCGTGCGCCCATTACGTTCGTCATGATGGCTTCGATCGGGTTGTACTCGCAGGCGGGGACTTGCTTGAGGGCGGCGGCGTGAACCACGAGGTCGACCCCGTCCATCGCGCGTCGCAGCCGCGCCTCGTCGCGCACGTCGCCAATGAAGAACCGCAGGCGCGGGTCGTCGAACCCGCCCGTCCGCATCAGGTGCTGCTTGAGCTCATCCCGGCTAAAGATGATCAGCTTCCGGACCGGGTGCTCCCGGAGGATAATCTCCGTGAACTTCTTCCCGAACGAGCCGGTGCCCCCGGTGACCAAGATCGTGCGGTCCTCCCAGAAGCCGAGTCCGTCTCCCTTCTTCTCCGGCGTCACAGGGCACCCCCAGCCGGTTTCCTCTCTTTAAGCTTGCACCTGACCCCAGGTGGCGCGGCCCTTGCGGGCCTTCCAGACGCTCCACGGTAGGCGAGGAGTATTCGCACCGCCTCCGAGACAAAGGCCAAATGGAAGCGTCCCATTGACCCTCCCACCAGGTCCGCCATGGAGGTCTCTGCGGGATCCGTTTGCGGCTCCCTAGACGGAGGGGATGGGGTTGCGCGAACGGCGCGATAAGCCCGTCCAGGTCCTCTCGAGGCGGGACCGTGCAAGCAGCCTGCCGCCCGTGATCACGGTGGTCCTGGGCGGCCGCGACATGACTCTCCGGACGATCCGTTCCCTCGGTTGGGGGCTCCCCTGGATCATCTATGACCAGTGCACGCGCCTGGGCGTGCTCGACTTCGTCCGCGACATGCCCGACGTCGAGGTCCTCCGGCCCCGTCGCCAATCGTCCGTGGCGGCGGCGTGGAACCGCGGCATGGAGCGGGCCTGGGCGCGGGGCGCGGATCGGGTGCTCGTCGTCAACAACGACATCGTGTTCCTGCCTCACGCGTATGAGGCCCTGAACGCCTTGGCGGATGAGCGCCCCGATGCCGGGATCCTCTCCATGGCGGAGCTCCCCGCGGACTTCGAGAAGTTCCGGTCCGCCGCCGTCCTCCCGGTCGTGCGGTTCTCCGCGTTCATGATGCGCCGGTGGGTGTACGAGAAGATTGGAAGCTTCGACACACGATTCTATCCGGCCTACTGGGAGGATGCGGACTACCTCCGCCGAGTCAAGAGCGCGGGCGTCCCGACCGTCCTCACGGTCCGGGCGTCCTGCTTCCACGCCCACTTCGGCAGCACGCGCACCCTCCGGGGGCGGATCCGTAGGGACTTCTACTATCGCCTGAACGGATGCCGCTTCCGGCGAAAGTGGCCGGACGTCGCGCCGCGCTAGCCGCGCCCCTCCCGTTCCTCCTCGGCGCCTTTGTCAAGCCGTCCTTTCCTTCCCGCTACACTTTTATAGCCATCGAGGCCTTCCGGCCTCTTGTCCGACCTGTGTCGGACGTCAGAAGGATGAGGATGGGATGGGTCGCCGTGGTGCCCCTCAGCGCTAACCTTCCCCCGCGCAGGTGAGGACGTTGTTTCTGAAAGAAGTCCAGATGGAGAACTTCAAGTCCTTTGGCCGCAAGATCGCCGTCCCGGTCCTCCAGGGTTACACGACGATCACGGGACCGAACGGCTCCGGGAAGAGCAACATCTCCGACGCGATCCTCTTCGTCCTCGGCCCGAAAAGCTCGAAGGCCATCCGCGCGGGCAAGCTCACGGACCTCATCTGGAACGGCGGGAGGACGAAGAATCCCGCGGGATACACCCAGGTGAGCCTCGTCTTCGACAACACGGACCGGGGCATCCCCCTCGAGGCGGACGAGGTCAAGCTCACCCGCTACATCGGGCTGAGCCCGAGCGTGGAGGGCGGCTACAACTCGTACTTCTACATCAACGACCGCAAGTCGTCCCTCGCGGAGTTCGACCAGCTCCTCGCGCACGCCCGCATCTCGGCGGAGGGGTACAACATGGTCCAGCAGGGGGACATCCAGAAGATCGTCTCCATGACCTCCGTGGACCGACGGCGCATCCTGGACAACATCGCGGGGATCACGAAGTTCGATGACGACATCGGCCAGGCCGAGACGAAGCGCAGGGAGACGGAGGAGAACCTCGAGCGGATCCGGATCATCCTCGAGGAGATCGACAAGCAGCTCCAACAGCTCGCGGCGGACCGCGAGGGCGCGCTGAAATACAAGGAGCTCAACGAGCGCCTGACCGAGGCGAAGGCCCAGCTCGCGTACAAGAACCGGGAGCTCATCGAGCGCCAGATCCTCGGCACGAAGGAGCAGATCACGAAGCACGAGGGCGACCGCGCGAAGCTACTCGCGCAGAAGGAGGAGCTCCGGACCAAGCTCGCGGAGGCGCAGGGACGCCTGAACGAGCTTGAGCAGAAGATGGCGGAGCGGGGCGGCGAGGAGGCGAAGCAGCTCAAGGAGAAGCTCGACGGCCTCCGCGTGGACCGCGCGCGGGCCTCGGATGGCATCGAGACGTCGAAGGAGACGCTGAAGCAGCTCAGGTCCGACGCCGCGGACGCTGCGAAGGAGCGCGCGAAGGTCCTCAAGGAGCTCGACGGGCTCGAGCGCGAGCGGGGGAACGTGGAGAAGCGGATCGGGGAGCTCGAGTCATCCTTGAAGTCCGTCGACGCGGACCTTCATGAGGTCGACGAGAAGGCGTCCAAGACGGACGCGAAGGTCCTCACGATCCAGAAGGAGATCATCGCACTCAACAAGCAGGTCGACGAGATCGAGGAGAAGCTCAAAGGCGTCGTCCTCGAAGGGGACCGGACGAAGGAGTCCATGGAGCGGCTCTCGTCCGATATCGCCCAGCTCGAAGAGACCCGCAAGCAGTACCAGGTCGAGTTCGACGACGCGGACTGGCAGCTCAAGGAGCTCAAATCCCATTCCAAGGAATCGGGCAAGGGTCTCGTGAAGCTGCAGCAGGACTTCCACGAGAAGCGCAACGAGGAGGCCCGCCTGTCGAGGGAGCAGACGGAACTCCAGCAGGCCATCCTCAGCCTGACGCGGCAGTATGCCCAGCTCAAGGCCGAGGCGGACGTCGCGGAGAACATGCGGCGCGGCTACACGGCCGCCGTGTCCGCGATCCTCGAGTGCCGCGACACGGGAACCCTGAGGGGGGTCCACGGCACGGTCGCCCAGCTGGCCCACGTCGACCCGAAGTACGAGACCGCGATCGTCACGGCCGCCGGCGCACGCATGCAGGCGATCATCGTCGACGATGACAGCGTGGCCGCGGCCTGCATCGACTATCTCAAGAAGAACAAGGTCGGCCG
>JBGPGA010000013.1:0-25554 GCA_041483635.1 Thermoplasmata archaeon | reverse complement strand
CTTCCTCCTCCTCTTCCTGCTCTACGTCAATCCAAGGCATCCCCGCAGCCCTCGACTGGCGATCTCCATCGCTTTGACGCTCACCACTGTTGCTACAGTGACGGCTCATCCCGGCACACCACTCGTGCTCCTCATTTCGATACTGTGCACCGTGTTGTTCATGGTTTTCGCAACGAGGTCGGGCACATTCGTGGACCGGTTCCGAAGACCCTCGGGGAGAGCCGCCAAAGAATCCACGACGCTGAGAAGGGGCGTAACCCGCCTGCCGAGTCGGCCCTTTGTTGAGTCGACGACACTTCTCGTCCTGGTAGTCTGGGTAGGCTGGCTCCTTCTCGTGGCCCAAGCGTATTTTTCATTCTTCATATCCTATCTCAGTCAAGGTATCTCGAACCTTCTGGAAGGCGACGCAATAATCTACAATTTCGGCTTTTATGGTGTGCATGGAATCACGCAACCAGATCTTCAACTGGCTAACTATCTGCGGATCGCCTTGGCCGCATTCCAGCTTGTGCTCGGGGCGATCGTGGTTCTTGGTTCGCTACGCGGAAGAGTCTCCGCGGGGAGCACAGTTGTCAATGGATGGATCCTGGGAGCCCTCAGTATGCTTCTGATCGGATCGCTCACTGGTGGTTTCTTCACGGGTAGAGCCTTCATCTTCCTGATAGTCCCACTCGCGGCGGTCGTCCCCCTATTACTAACCGGGCGAGGTGCCGAAGCGGCCGGCGCCCGTCCTCAGCCGAGACACGACATGTCCAAGACGATCAGCCACATGCAGGTGGCTGTCGCGGTGTTCCTCGTTATCGCTATCCTAGCCACGCCGCTCACTCTGTACGGCGCGGACTCGTTCGAATTCAGACCCGATTCTTCATTCGCCGCAAGGACGTTCGTGTCGAGCCATCCACTCGCAGTGAGCAACCTTGAGATCGACTACGCCGCTGAGTTCTCGGGACCGGGGCTCGTGTATGACTGCTATGTGTACAATGGGTTCCAGATCCACACGCAAGAGGGATACCATTATGCTGCGGTCTTCACCCAGCCGACGGTAAGCGCGATCTACGACTCAGGATGTTCTAGACTCTATGTATATGCCCCATAGCCCATATTCCCCACCCAGATGACGAACGGTGGCACAGGGAGTCGCATCATGAACGGAGAAACCATTCATCAAGTAGCACGTCGGCACTTGCGGCAAAGGAAGACTTCCGTTGGGATAATCGGGCTCGGCTACGTCGGACTTCCACTTGCCTTGGCCTTCTCGAAATTGTTCTACGTGTACGGGTTCGACGCGAACTCTGGGCTAGTCGATAGAATTCGGCAACGGGCGGCTTCCGTCAACGGTGCTAATCCCAAACAGCTCAGGCAGGCATTGCGCAGCCATTTCAAGCCCACCAAGGATTTTTCACTCGTAGAACGCTGCGACTTCGTTATTGTGGCGGTAGGCACCCCACTTGGCCCGAACAAGGAGCCGGATCTGACCCAAGTCAAGAATGCTGGAGTCACAATTGCACGTCACCTTCGGCGAGGCCAATTCGTGATACTCGAGAGCACATCGTACCCAGGTACGACCGAAGAAATCTTGATCCCAATTCTCGAGAAATCTGGACTCCGAGCAGGAATCGATTTTGGGGTCGGCTACTCACCCGAAAGAGTAGATCCCGGAAATGTGAAGTTCAAAATCGAGGATATACCAAAGCTTGTCGGCGGATTGGATGAGGACACAGCGGCCCTTATTTCTGAGCTTTACGGGAACGTGTTCAGCTCTGTCGTCACTGTTAGCTCAATGAAGGTCGCAGAGGCAGCGAAGATAATTGAGAACGTCTTCCGTGCAGTGAACATAGCACTTGCGAACGAGATCGCCCTCATCATGGAGCGTCTCGGCATTGACGCTTGGGATGCGATTGACGCGGCCTCTACAAAACCGTTCGGGTACATGCCCTTCTATCCCGGGCCTGGGGTTGGAGGACACTGCATACCGCTGGATCCCCACTACCTCGCTTATCGGGCTCGAAAGGAGGGCTATATGGCACGATTCATAGAACTGAGCGCGGACGTGAACAGCTTCATGCCTTTTCATACCGTAGAGCTCCTAAGACAAGGATTGGCCGAAGTCGGAAAGGAACTTTCGGGGTCTACGGTCGCTGTTCTCGGAGTGGCATTCAAAAGGAACGTTGGGGACACCCGAGAATCCCCGGCCGGCCGTGTAATCGAGGAATGCGCTCTGGAAGGTGTGCGATTGCGAGTCTTCGATCCCCTCGCAAGTTCGATCTCCACGAGGGCGGGCACCTTCAAGTCAACCCGAACGGTGGCTAGCGCCCTCAGAAACTCAGACGCTGCGGTCATTTTAGCAGATCATGATCAGTTTCGACAATATGACTATGACCAGCTAACGAAGCAGATGCGGGCGACTCCTGTGTGGGTAGACACCAGGAATGTGCTACGAAAGACTCCACATGGTAGCGTCTGCATGGGAATCGGGAGACCCGCGGGGCGAGTTCCCTAGGTGTTGGTGGGTGGGCATCGGAGCGCGGACCAAACATGCGACGGATCCGGAGCACGAATCACCAAGGCGATGCTACGCGAGGGGGTTGCAGTGGGACTTCAGCAAGCTATGCTGATGGTGTCATACGCCGGTACAGAAGAACCCAACGCCGCTTCACCATTCCTGCATCGCGAAGTCAGAAGACGGGCCCTGCAGCTGACGGGACCGATGACGCCTAGACTTCCTCAAATACGACCCGACTCTCATCAGCCTTTGGGGTTGGCACACAAATGAGGGCTGAAATCGAAATCGGCAGCAAATCACTTCTGGACCACACCCGAGCGGAACCTGAGCTGCTGCAAATCGACAGGGAGCTCGACGTTCCGTATCTTCGCGTGCCAACAATGTTCAACTCTGAAGCGTGGTCGCGGAAACTCGAGCTGCCATGGATAATCGCCCGCATCGGTAACCCTGCGGAACTCGATGTGCTCGACGTGGGCTCCGGAGGCTCGGCGCTGCCGGTGCTCCTAGCTCGGAGAGGCGCAAGGGTGGTCTCGTTGGACCCGAAACTCTTGGGGATACCTAACGTGAAAGGCCTCTCTCGGGTGAAGGGGGGTCTTCCCATGCTGCCGTTCCGAGACAAATCGTTCGATATTGTCTGTTGTGTCTCTGTCCTGGAACACCTCCGCGCGGACATGACAGATTGTTTTGCGGAGTTGTCAAGGGTAGCACGATCCAAACTCTTAGTGACTTTCGACATTGCCACGGGTCCCTTGTCAATCGGGGGTCTATCGCGGCCAGAGTTGCGCGCCATAGGGAGAATGGTCGGCCATCGAATGATGCTTCCTTCAGATGCGCTCAGGCCGACCGAGGCTGAGCGTCCAGTGTGCGGCCTCCAGCTTGGCGTGTGTCTCCTCTCCATTGAGAGCCTTGGAACTGACTGGCCTGGTATGCGACTCTCGTGGCACGAACGGGGCTTGGTGAGCGTAGATCGGCTGGTGAGACGCAGTGTTTCACGCCTGTGGGGGGTCATCAACCTGATTTGGCAATCGATGGCAGGCGACAGGTGAAGGTCACTGGGTGCCCTGGTTTGAAAAGCTGCGGTAAGTAACTCCGATTGCCGTCGCGATTGCGCGTGAGGGCTCTGGACGCACCGTTTGACTGTCAAGCCAGGAGCTGCAACGTATTAGGGAGCGACTGTCACTCACGCGGGCCGCGCCATCTAAACGGAGTACGTATCTTCAACACCGGCATGCGGGCGCATCGCGCAACTGTCGAGACAAAAGTGTGTCATAGCCTCGACTCACGTCGCGCTCACGGACAAGCGGATCCGCTCAAACCTCACCCGTCTCCGGTTGATGACCTCGGCATGGGGAGGGGGCACTTCATCTCCTCACGAGCGCTGACGCTGCGGCTGCCTACCGCACAAACCGCGGTCCACACTCCAATCCGGATCTCACATCCATGTCCCCAGGGCATCTTGGTCCTCCTTGTTCAGCTCGACACCCCCCGTGTCCACCTCGGCCCCAACCTCCTCGAGCAGCGCCACGACCCCCCCGCGTCCTCCATCCGCACGATCACGACGCCCCGGATCAGCCGCACGTGCGGGATCTCGTCCAGGAGCCCCTTCCCGGCGCAAGATATATGAATATGTGCACAGATTCTGTATGTAGGCATTGCATGGAAACCAAGACGATCGCCCTGGACCGCGAGGCGTACGAGCTCCTCCGGCGGCGGAAGCGGAAAGGGGAGAGCTTCAGCGATGCGGTGAAGCGCGTCGCGCGGGGAGCTCGGCCCCTCTCAGATTTCGCCGGCGTCTGGCGGAAGCAGCTGTCCGACTCGGAGCTGGAAGCCATCGAGAAGGCGATCGCACGCGGCCGCGAGGCGGACCACGACCGGGTACGCAAGCTCCTGGCTCGGCAGGGATGAGCCGTGCGCTGCCTCGATTCGACGTTCCTGATCGACCTGCTCATGGGCGAGGCGGCCGCCGCGGCGAAGATGCGGGAGATTGAGGCCCTCGGAGGGCCCGTGAGCCTTCCCTCGCCCTGCCTCACCGAGGTCCTCCTCGGCGCCCATTTCAAGGGCGGGACCCTCCTGAGGGACACCCTCGAGGTGGTCTCGCGCCTCGAGATCCTCGAGGTGGACGCCGCGGTCGCGGGCGAGGCAGGCCGGTTGGGCGCCGAACTGCTGAAGCGGGGGCAGTCCCTGCCGACCACGGACCTGCTCATTGCCGCGGCCGCGCGCCTTCAGGGGCAGATCCTCGTCACGCGGGACACGGACTTCACGCGAGTCCCGGGCCTCGCGGTCGAAGGCTATTGATGGCCGGGAGGGCCAAGCGGGAACCGTTGAGGACGGACTTGGCCCGCCTCGCGTCGGCTCCTGCGGCGCATGGGCCCCGGTCGCCTTCGACGCCCAATCGTGAGCGTCGAGGGACCTAGGGTGCCCCCGATCCCGCGCTTCTCGCGACCCTGGGCCGAAGCCGCCAGGTGTGCCCGGGTTGGAGGATGAAGAGGTCCCCGCACAGGAGGCAACGCAGGAACTCGGTGAATCGGCTAGCGCCGAGGTACTCCGTCTGGGCGTGTTCGCAATCGGCGACGGGCATGCTCCGCGCGGCCTTGGCGGGCTCCGTCTGGGCGCCCCGCGCCCGTTCGGGAGAAGCGGGCCCAGAATCCCGGGCAGCAACGCGGCCCCGCAGCAATCGGCGCTCGAGCGTCCATCGGCGTGGACGGGTACGTGCGCCCCGCGGGCGGAGCGGGGACGGATCCCCGTTCCATTCCAGCCGCAGGTACGTGCGCAGGTCGTCGGAGAGGCGGTCGTCGTGACGTAGGGTGTGGGCTTGTGCGAGCAACGAGTTCGGTATCATGCCCTTCCTACGACCCCGTCGGCGATGTCGGTTGAGCCGGCGATCGCCGCCCCCGTTCGAAGCCGTCGATGGACGGTTCAACCCTTCGCCTCTCCGGAGCGCGGATGACCGCCGGGGTGCCCCTCCCTGAGCGATGCGACGGGATCGGGGGGGAGGTCACGATGCTATCGGAGGCGCCTTGTTCTCCCGCATCCGGTAGAAGGGCGGGGCGCGCATGGGGCGGCCCTCGACCACTCGAGGAAATCGACCTCCGCGAGGACGGCCCTTTGCGTCTTCGAATCGAGTCTTCCTCGCCCCTTCGACCCGCTGCCGCAAGGTCATCGATGGTACGCGAGATCCCCGGCCCCCGGGCCGAAGACTTCCTGAGCGTGCGTCGCGGGCTCGGGGTTCTCTTGGAGGACCTCCGCCTGGGCGAGGTACGCCAGGGGCTTCCAGATCTCCCTCCCTTCGAGCTCGATGACAACCCACTGGGACAGCGCTTCCGAGCCGTTGGCCCCGAGGCCTACGACGGCAATCCACGTGCAGTCGAGGATCTCCACGGCGCTGCCGGGATACAGAAACTTCAGACGAACGCTATCTCCCGGCTCCAACGACGGAGGGTGTGCGGATCCCGAGGACCTCCGACGACTAGGCACGGAAACCTCCCGACGAAGGGCCGTGCAGCGGCGGAACGGCTCCCGGAATCGCTCCCATCCGCCCGCGGAATCGATGGGGGCGGTTGAAAAAGCTTTGTCAAGGATGCCGATCGGCACGTCTCCTCCGTGGGCGGCGGTGCGCAGCCGACCCCGGGCCACGGGCGTTCGCACGGCTTCCAGGGGACGGGTGCCCGTCGCGCCGGGATCTCTGGCATTTCGAACCCCTGAACACCGAGCAACGCGGGCTTTGTCAACGCTGCCCCAAGGCCCTGCCGATGACCCTGCCCGTGAGCAACCATCCCTGCAGGGAGGGAAGGCGAATGGGAAACCGCCGGTCCAGAGGGAGGTCTACCGCGAATGACCGTAGACGGTCGACCAACCGGTCGTCGCCGTTGAATGGACGTCTCGTTCGCCCCGCTCGGATTTCGACCGATTCCTCGGAGCGCGCACTTCAGAAGAGTCCAGAACGGATCGGCCTACCGATTCGGCCGGATCTTCGCTCGTTCCTACGCGGGCGAGAATTCAAGGCGGAAGGCCGCCCCGCTCGAAGGGACGGATGCCCCACGGCCGACCCGTTTCTCGTTCGAACCCGTTAGTGGGTGTCCAGTTTAGGTTTACCATAGTACAAGTGCATGTACCTACTATAGATTATCGAGGTAGCATCATGACAACCGATCTGAACGGTGACAGCATCATCCTTCTCAAGGTGGCGCCCGGCCATGTCGAGAGAACGTTGAAGACGATCCGGGAGCAGCCCCACGTGACGAAGGCCGAGGCGGTCCTCGGGCAGCACGACGTGGCCGTCGAGGCCAGCTTCAAGAGCATGGACGAACTTCAGAAGTTCACGGCCCATGTCCAAACGATGGACAGCGTCCGCGAACTCCGTGCGTACCCGGGACTCCAGAACTGGAAGGGCCCGGAGCAGAAGAGCCACCCGGCGAGCGCGTACGTCCTCATCCGGAGCATCGACCCGGCTCGGTCGACGAGTGAGCTGAGCAAGCTCGCCGGCGTCGAGAACCTGATCGGCACGACCGGCGACTTGGACGTCATCGCCCGCATCGGGGCGGAGAACCGGAACGACATGTTCTCCTCGATCGTGAAGCGGGTCCAGGGCGTGCCCGGTGTGAAGTCCACCGAGACGCTGCCGACCTTCGAGCAGTTCTGAACAACTTCATGGGAAGAAACCCTAACGACCGGATCCGAATCCGGTCCCCTTTCGTTTTGCGTCGGTACATGAACAGACTTCAACGGTGTTGAGGAAAACCTCCTCTCTGCCGAGTCGACAGAGAACGGACCTCGCTCATGCGGGGCACAAGCTGCTCCCGATCCTCCGCGGTGAGCTCGACCTCTCTTCATTGAACCTCGGCACCGAGCGTGCGAAGAAGTGCGACGACCTTCTCCGCGTCCTCCGTCCGCACGATCACCACGCCCCGGATCCGCCGCCCGTGCGGGATCTCGTCCAGGAGCCCCGTCCTCCGGACCACGTACGTCCCGCCGTGGCTCGACGTCGCCTGCCCGACCCGGCGCTCCACGAGTTCGCTCGCCCGATTCCGACCTACCGATTCCGAGCTGCCGCCCATGTCGGCCGCCGAGCCCGAAAATCAGCCCAGGATCTGGCGAACGGCCGCGAGGAATCGCTCCGTCTCCCGGAGCCAGCGGGCCGCCGTGTCGCGGCCCACGGGGACACCTTTGTAGTCGTACTCGGATTTCTCCGAGACCGCCCGCAGAAGGAGCGCCCGTAGGCCTGCGTACGTTGTAGGAATCTTCCTCTGGCGGACGAGCTCCCCGAACAGCAACGCGGCGTCCTCGTGGCGCGTGGAACGACGCCCGAGGTAGCGCACGCTGAGGGCATCGTTCCCCTTGATGAGGGCGTGGATGCACTGAGCCACGACGACCGTGTAGCGGGCACGAGGCGCTCCCTCCAGCCCGAAGCCGAGCTTTGCCGTGGCCAACCAGGTTTCGGCCTCTTCAATGTCGCTCATGGAGGACCTCCCCCGACCGGACCGCCTTTGCCAGCCGCGTGTGGCCCTCGGATTCACGAGGGTTGAGGGGGATGGCGACCACCTTGAGCCCCGTCTCGTCCTGGATTCGGGCTGCGACCTCGTCGATGCGCACGAGGACGTCTGCGGACCTGCGGTCTACGAGGACGGCAACGTCCACATCGCTCGATGCGGTGGCCGTACCGTGCGCCGCGCTCCCGAAAAGCACCACCTTGCGTACGCCCTGGATGCGCGCCGCGAGCCGTGCAAACCTCCTCGCCGCCTCCCGATGAGGCTCGATGCGGACGCGGAGGAGCCGGCGCAGTCCCGGGATGAGAGGGGACCGGAGGTTCAGGGACACGGCACGGCTCGCCCCAATCCGCCGTTCATGCACGGCTCCCAAGTCCCGAAGCAGCCCGACCAGGCGCCACGCCGTGGCGTAGGCGGTCCTGCTCTCTTTAGCGAGCTCGCGTACCGTGAACTCCCGCCCGGGGTTCGCGAGGAGGATCCGAGGGAGCTGCGGATGGCGGAGGAGGCTTCCGGTCAGAGGGGATGACCCCTCCGGGGGGATGGCTGGACTCGACGGATTATCCATGAGTGGATAATGCTATCCATTATCGGATAATTAACCCTTACGGTGGCCTCGCCGGACTGGCAGCGCTCGATGCAACGTCGTACCTCGTCCGTCGCCCGAATCGCGCGCCGCGGCCCTGTTGAGTCATACACGGAGCGTTTCTCGGTCCTTCTTCGTCAGCTCGACCTTCCTCGTGCGCACATCTGCGCGCATCTCCTCGAGCAACGTCGTCACCCTCCCCTCATCCTCCGTCCGCACGATTGCGACGTCCCGGATCCGCCGCCGGTGCGGGATCTCGTCCAGGAGCCCCGTCCTCCGGACCACGTACGTCCCGCCGTGGCTCGACGTCCTCTGGCCGTACAGGCGCTTCGCGAGGTCGCTCGCCTGGTCCCGGTCGTACGGCGCGAGGCAGAAGGGCGTGGAGAGTCAGGTACTCGGCCGACGGCATCGACGCGAGAGCGGTCCCCCGAGGACGGCTGGAGGAAGATACATATATGTCATATGGCATTTCTGTCACTTGATGGCCACCATCCTCCCCCCACAAGAGCTCCCCGGCCCATCTCCCGTCCTGCGTACCTTCCATGAGGTCGAGGCCTTGCTGAGGATGGCCGCGGCCCGGGACGAGGGCCCGCTCTCCCTGGCCGAGATCAAGCGTCGGATGCATTCGAAGAGCGTGCGCCACGCAACGGTCCGGGCGTGCGTGGAGGAGCTCAAGCGGCTGCACCTCGTGACGGAAGATCCCCGGCGGGGGGTCCTGTGGACCTTGCACGAGGATCCCGCCTTCTGGTCCCGGAAGGGCCTCGTCCGGCTCTAGCCCGCGATCGGGGGGGTCTGTGCCTGTCCGACGTCGACGTCGTCGTGGACGAGGACGAATTCCGCGCAGCCGGCACGGCTCAACAGAAGAAGCTACGGGAGCATGCGGCGCGGCTGCGCCGCGAGCCCTTCTTCGGCGACCGGATCCAACGTCGCCTCGTCCCGAAGCGCCTCCGCGACCTCCCGAACCTCTTCCGCCTCGAGCTTCCGGGAGCGTGGCGGGCCCTCTACACGGTGGCCAGCCATCCCACGGGGGGTACCCAAGTCCGAATCGTTTGGATCGGAGACCACAAACGATACGAAGAGCTCTTCGGCTACTCCTGAGGCGAAGGACGTCGGCGGCGTCATCGGGCCCGAGGGGGTTCGCGCAGGACGACCGGGGTCGGCAGGCTGCACGGCGACGCCGGCACGGTCCACGTCGCCTTCTGCGACGCCTGCCGCAGCGTCCGCATCGATTCCGAGGTCGCGGAGCGGCCTCCGGGTCTCGACCCGCGGAGACCGGGGGCGGCGCGGCCCGACGCCTCACTCGCGCGGCGCGCGGCCGGTCCCCGACAGCGCGGCCCGAAGTTCAAGGACCAATCCCCGAGTCCGGTCGGCGAGCCGCCGGAACGCGCGCGCGTCGAGCATGTCCACGCCCTTCAGGGAGTCCTCGTAGTCCCGTCGCCCGAGCGCCGCGGAGAGCGCGTCCAGGTGCTCCTCCAGGACGTCCCGCCGCACCCCCCGGAGGAACGCGGCGACGGCCGCCGCGTCCACCCCGGCCCCGGCGAGGATCGCGAGGTCCCGCAGGTCCACGAGGCGCGCGGACTCGAGCTTGAGGGCGACGAGGACACCGGCGGACGCGACGAGGGGCCGCGCCTCGGACGCGGGGTCGAGGCCCCGCACGGTGCGATGGCGGGCCCCTCGCCGGATCGCCGCGTAGGGATGGGAGGCCCCGGAGACGCGGTCCGAGATCCCGTCCACGAGCAGGTCCACGGAGAGGGGAAGGGCCTCCTTCCCGCGGGACCAGCGCTCCGCGCGGCCCGCGAGGCCGGCTCCCCCGGCCCAGCCCCGCACCCGGGCGAGCCCCGCCTCCCTCAAGGCCGCCTGGAAGCCGGGGACCTCCTCCTCCGGGGTCACGAGGTCCAGGTCCAAGGAGAACCGGGGCGGGCCGTAGGCGCTCACGGCGTAGCCGCCGACGAGGACGGCCTCGCGACCCGCCAGCGCGCGGAGGAGGGCGAAGCAGGCGCGCTCCCGCTCGAGATCCCGGGGTCTCATCGGTCGACCCGTCTGAGCGCATCGCGGAGGGTCGGGATCACGGGCTCGTAGAGGTAAGGCCGGGCGGCGGCGTAGCCGTAGGCCTCGCGGAGGGGCACGACCCGGACGCCCCCGTGGTCCACGGAGCGGACCCGCACGACCGGGTGGAGGACGTGGACCACCCCAAAGAGGGTCTTCCGCGCGCCCGCGACGACGACCCGCGCGCCCGAGGCGCGGAAGTAGGCCTTCCAGGCCGGGAGGTCCGTGCGCCGGACGCGGAGGTGGAGGGGACGGAAGCCGCGGGTGAACCCCGTCCAGTACCCCCCGTCGGTCCAGACCGTGACCGCGGTCGCGTCGCAGTACGCGTGAGGGAGCCCGGAGCGATCCGGGAGGCCGAAGGCGTCCTCCTCCCGCTCGAGGAACGCGTTCATCCTGCGCTCGGGGGCGATGAGCCGGTACCTCCCAACCCCCATGGATTCGAGGTAGCCGAGGCGATGGAGGTCGGAGAGGACCTTGGCGGGCGCAGGGGACGGGAAGGTCTCGCGGAACGAGGCGATCGTGAACGGAGCTTGACCGAACGCCGAGTGGATCCAGGCGTAGAGGGACTCGTAGGTAGTGGGCATCTGATAACCATAACAGTTACTAATATAAGGACATTTCTAGATGGTGACCGAAACGGACGCGGAGCTCTCCGACCCGGCGCTTCACGAGCTCGCTCGCCGCGTCCCGGTCGACCCTCACCGGGCGGAAAGCGATCAGGGTCCCTTCCATGCATACCGTCTCATGCCCGTAATCAGGACAACATCCCACGGCCTTCCGGCGCCGTTCCCAGGGGCGCATGGAGTGCAACGGCACGAACCTACGTCGGCCACGTCGACGACGGCCTCGGCACGATCCGCTGCGTCTTCTGCGACGCATGCCGGACGTTCGGCATCGAGGCCTGGGGCGGGCACCGGAAGCGCTCGGGGATCACGTACCTCGACCCGAGAGGGGTCCGGGCGGTGCCAGGAGTCCGGCGCAACGGGCGTTTCTTCGACCGACTTCGCCGCGTGTTCGCATAGGAGTTACTCGCGCCGGCGCCCCTTTGGAGATTTCCACGTTCACAGATCTCCCCCGACCCGGTTCATCTCGTATGGTCGCATCCGGTCTCCCGTGATCGATCGCGACGCTGTGGCGACTCAAGGGATGGACCCGCGGGCGCACACCATGGCCCCGGGAGCGTACTCGGAACCGATCCAGCCCGCTCGTGACGTTGGCGTATAATGCCAACACTCAAATACGGGCGCGGTCGTACCCTCCAAGGATGACGTTGATTCATTGTCGAAGCGAGGGCACCTGCTCGGCTGGATCCAGCTCATCGGACGAAGGAGCCAGCGGGGCTGGAGCCTCATGATCATGCCGCAGGAAATCCGGATCGACAATTTCCACGGGACCCTCCCCATCCACCCGCCCCGAGGTCGCGGCGAACCCAGACCGATCGCGGAGCGTTCCTTGGAGGCGGTCCGCGACATCGTCCGCCGGCACGCGGAGGCACGCGGCGCCGTGCGCTTCGAGGAGCTCTTGGAGGAGCTGCGATGATGATCCACGTGGAGCAGCGCCTCACCGTCGAGGCGTTCCTGGCCGCCATGAAGCGGAGGTACGGGGACCTCCCGCGGTTCCGGGCGTACGTGCGGACCCACCCGCGAGATGTGGCGGCGAAGCTGGACCTGGAGGACTTCGAGTTCTACAAGGACCGCCCCGAGCTCCGCCCGGAGGCGATGGAACGTGCCGTCTCCCTCATCCCCGTCGACGGGAAGGCCTTGTCCGTGTTCACGAAGCAGCGGCTCGCCCTGCTGGACGCGTTGGCGAGGGGCCCCTTCGATTCGATGCGGCAGCTCGCCCGCCACCTCGGTCGCGATGTGCACAACGTCCACGCGGACCTGCAGCTTCTCCAGACGCTCGGCCTCGTCGCGTTCGAGCGGGGACCGCGCAACCGCCGCGTCCCGAGGCTCGCCGCCGACTCGATCCGCCTCGTGGTCGGGCCTGTCTCCGTCGCGCCACATGGACTGCACGAGCGGGAGCGGAGAATCCCCGAGACGGAAGAGTTCGTCCCCCTTGATGAGGCGTAGGGTCCTCCTCTCCAGGACCGTCGCTGGACAGCGGCAGCTGCTCGGCGAGGCCGCACGACGGATCCGCAAACGGATGACCGTGCTCGAGGAAGACCCGATGCGACTCGTTCGGTCACCGGAGGAACTGGGGGATCACGTACCTCGACCCGAAGACGCGCTAGGCGCCTCGCTCTGATCCGCAATCCCGTATCCCTGGGCCAAGTCCCTTGCCTTCAGCGCGCGGCCGCCCTTCTCCGGGATCCTTGAATCCCTTGCGAGCGCGGCCCTGGTGTCCCGTGGGCAAGGCCCGATGGCGTTAGCGCTCCGGAAGGCCGAAAAACCTTGTAGATGAAGAGTATCAACCGATTAGCGGCGAGAAAGGGGAAGGGCGTCAAGGATTCGAGAGGATTGAACAACAGCTCGAGGTGAGGAAGTGGTCGATCGCGTATACAAGAAGGGCTTGCCCGCGCTCAGGAAAGAGCTCGAGAGATTGAGAGAGGATTTTTCCAAGCTTGGCTCGAGGACCGATTGGGCCAAACTGAGAATCGAACCACTGCTGGACCACGTGGGCTCCCTGGAACGGCTCTTGGGGTCGGTGGGGTTTTCACAAGAAGGTTCACGACTGACAAGGGGCGTGGAGATGTTTCATTCTGACCTGGTCTACTTCCGAACGAATGTCCGAGCGCTGGAGAAGGTCCTCCGGTCCGAGAAAGAGGGGCTGGCGCGAAAGAAGAAGCATCGCTGAGGCAGAGAGCACGGAGCCCGACACCCTCGCTCGGCCCTTCCGTGTGAAGCTCTACGTCCACCCTGTAGGCCCGCGGCTACAGGGCCTCCGTGGCCACGACCATCAGGGAGAGGATGACGACGCCCCAGACAAAGGCGACGACCTGGCCGCGGTTGAATATCGCCTGGAGGCGGCCCATCTCGGCTCCATGAGAGCAGGCCTCCTCGTTCAGGTGGCCCAGGATCCGCCGGGACGCGCGGATCACCACGAGCAGCCCGAAGGCGAACAGGGCGAGCGTGAGGACGAGGGCCCCGAGGAGGACCAAGCCCCGCTCGGTGCCCCAGAGCACGCTCGGATCGAAGTTGCCGAGGAGGAGGTAGAGGACGGCGCCGAACCCGATCGTGAGAACCGCTGCGACGGGGATGAAACGAATGACGACGGGGATGAGCTGCCTCAGGACCTCCTTCCGCGCGGGCATCCCCAGGCGGGGCATGACCCGGCTCAGGACCATCACGGAGAAGCCGAGGGCGCCGATCCAGAGGATGGCGGAAAGAATGTGCAGGTAGCGAACCACGAGCAGGACGACGTCGGCCATGTGCGGGGGGAACTCAGTCACATGCTTAAAGGCATTGAGGCCGGCCGAAATCCGGCACCCTGGCCGGCCGCGGCCTGGAGGGAAAGGGCACGACGAACGTCGGCCACGTCGAGGATGGTCTTCCCTCGATCCGGTCTAACGGCTGCCACGCCTGCCGGACGATCGACGTCGAGGCTTGGGGCGGGCACCGGAAGCGCTGGCGGATCGCCCACGTCGATCCGAAGACGCTCCGGCCGAGAGCCGCGGTCCGACGGGAGCCGCGCGTCCCCGAGCGCTTGCGGCGATGGCTCGGCCATTTCGGGATCTCGCGCCCATGGCGACCCCAGGCCCGTGACGCGCAGGTTTCGTTCAAGGGCGAACCATAATGGCATTCTGCCATCACAAGATATAAGTGGCATTATGGCATATTCCAACCCGTGGAAGACATCGTCGCCGTCGACAAGGCCGGGCGCGTCGTGATCCCCAAGGCCATCCGTGATGCGGCGGGAATCGACGAGCGCGCGAAGCTCCTCATCGCCGTCACGGAGGCGGGTCGCATCGTCCTCCAGAGGCTCGACGTGAAGACCGTGGCCGCGCGCCTGGAGAAAGAGCTCGCCGGCAAGGACGTGGACGCGATCGCGCACAGGATCCGGGAGGAAGTCCGTGCCCGCATCCGAAAGAAGTACCCGGACCTTCCTGCTTGACGCGAACGTCTTCGTCGCGGCGGTGAAACACCCGCGGCGGGAGACCGCGACCCTCCGATTCCTCCTCGCCCTACTCGAGCGGGAGGGCGTGCGGCTTGTCGGCAACGAGTTCTGGGTCGAGGAGATGCTGCGGTACGCGGAGGGGTTCCGCTCGGAGACCGCGGCCTGGCTCGTCGGAGCGCTCCTGAGCCGCACGCGGGTCGTCCGGGTCGAGCGGAACTTCGTCACGGTCTGCGCGAAGTACGTGACGACCCCAGACCCCGCGGACGTCCTCCACGCGGCGACGTGCCTCCAGGAGAGGGCCACCCTCGTCTCCAAGGACCGGCACTTCGACCGCATCCGGGACGAGGGTGTAATCAAGGTCTGGAGCATCGCCAAGTCGATTCAGTCTTTGCAACGATCCCATCCCGGCATGCAGCCCTTCGCCCACGCGGATGAATCCCATGAGCCCTGAAACGCGCTTCGACCGCGTCCTGGACTCCTTCGCTTGGGTCGAGCATTTTCGAGGGACTCCCTCCGGACGGTCCGTCGCAGGCGAGCTCGAGGCGGACCTCGTCGGCACGCCTCTCGTCGTCGTGGCGGAACTCCGCGACAAGTACGTCCGCGAGCGGATTCCGTATTGGGCGAAAGACTTGGCCTTTTCCCTCTTGCGACGAACGTGTAGGATCGCGCGGGATTCATGACGCTGCGTTGAGTGCTTGGGCGGTGTCAGATTTTCGCCCGAGACGACTTTTAGCAGGCCAACTCACCAGTTCGGAAAGAGTTTCGGCGGTGATCTCGTGTTACGCGAGTTGGGTCTTCAGCGGGATCGAGCGCGTCACGCACTCGGTCCCGGGACACCGCTCCTCCGTCAGGCGCAAGAGCTCTTCGAGGCGGTCCCGGGACACGTCCGCCTCCGCATCGACCGTGAACTGGACGCGCTCGATAATGGCGTCCTTCGACAGCCCCATCTGTTTCCGGAGATCCATCCAGTTCTCCGCGGTCACTCGGAGTCTCTTCAAGGCGATGCCCTTCGAGGTCGCCGTTGCGGCGAAGGTCACCGCGAAGCAGGCGGCAAGTCCGTAGAGGCAATACTGAATCGGGTCGGGACTCGTTCCCCAGCCGCCTGCGAAAGGCGGGAGTTCTGCGGCCAGGGCCGCCTTCCCTTGAGGGTACTCCAGAGTCGCGCGGAACTGGGTGGTCTTCTCGGGGAACGACCATTCCCCGGTGACGACCTTATGCTTCTTCCCGATCGCCGGGTCGCGCGCCAGTTCGGCGACGAACGCGTTCATCTGGTTTGCATTCACATTGTTCATGGAAATCCCCCCGGATCTTGGGCCCGCATGCCACAGAGAGCGGAAAGACTTTGGGCCCTCGTGACCTCGGACCGCACCCCTTTTATCCGAGGATCGTCCATCGGAGGGCCCACGCCCTTCACCCTCGAGGCCCAGCTCGTTGAACCGGTCACCGCATGGCTCGAGGGGACCGGGCATCGCGTGGAACCCGAGGTCCCCATCCTGGGCCGCCGGGCCGATCTGATTGGCACGCGCGACGACGCGCTCGTCGCCGTCGAGCTCAAGCTGCGCGATTGGGGCGAGGCGCTTCGCCAGGCGATCGCGTATCAGCTCGCGGCGGACCGGGCCTGGGTCGCGATGCCCCTGGCCGCGGCCTCGTCCGCGTACCGCCAGCGGTGGCGGTTCGAGGCGGAAGGGGTGGGCCTCCTCGCCGTGGACGACCGCAGGAACGTCCGCGCGCCCATCCCCGCCGGGCCGTCGCCGAGGCTCCTCCCGTACCTGCGCGAACGGGTCCTCGCCGGGTCCGTGGCGCGGTCCTGGGAATTTTCGCAGGCCGTCCTTCCTTCGGGACCGGAATTCGCGTCCGTGCCAGACAGCTCGGATCTCTAGGACGAGCGGACGAGCTCCGGGCTGAAGACCTGGGACCCGTACGCGGCCTACCGATACCCGAACAGCCGATCGTATTCCTTGTGCGAGAGGATCTCCAGGATGAGGACGACGGTCCCCGTCCCTGGCGATGACTGGACGGTGTAGATCCCTCGGAAGGCCAGGGGCAACTCAAATCGCCACGCATTCGCCGGGGTCGACGGGAGCCCGCTCCGAGACCCGAGCTGCGGCGGAATGCGGTCCTTTGGGACCTGATCGCCCGCGAAGGCGTCCACCTTCAGGCGCGCGATCCACCACGCGAGTTTCTTCCGCTGCTTCGGCTGCAGCCTCTTCTCCGCGGCGGAGGCGCGGGGACTCAGGCGGACCTGGCTCACCGTGAAGGGGGCCAGGTCATCGAGCCTCCCACGCCTCGATGGCCTTCCAAAACGCCGGTTCCGGATTCAGCGTCCACATCACGCCCTTCGATCCCTCCGTCGCGCAGCCGAGCCGCTTGTAGTGGTCGATCGCCTCCCTCAGGGTCTCGTGCATGACCTTCCGGGGGAGCAATGCCTTGATCCGGTTGAGGCTCAGCGGCTCGTCGTGACGGCGGAGGAGGATCTCGACCATGTGGAGCGTCTCGAGGGTCGGGCCCTGGCGATCCAACTCCGGAGGGAGGGGCGGTATTTGCATATGGAGAGGTATGAATTAGTATAGTATATCAACTTATACTCGGGGGGAGTGAACGCGAGTTGTCCTCGGGACCGGAGTTCGCGTCCGTGCCACGCGGCTCGGACCTCTAGGACGAGCGGACGAGTTCGGGGCTGAAGACCTGGGTCAGCTGCACGAGGCGGTCGAAGGCGGTCCGGTGGCGCAGCTTGATCGTGATCGGGCCTCCGCTGATCGGCGTGATCGTCATGTGCCCGGACCCCAGACCCGGTCGCTTGAGGTCGATCTGGCGGATCTGGTCCCTTCCGATGTCGAAGTCCTTCATCCCATCGAGCATGGCGATCGTCCGGGCGCTTTCCTCGGGTGACAGGTGAGGCATGAGCTCGCCATGGATGAAGCCCGCGAGCGTGCCGCCGAGAGCCCCGCCGCCGAGGCCGCCCAGGTCGATCCCGATCACCCTCGCCGTGGTGAAGTAGAGCCCGTATCCGATGTGGAATCCCTTCTCGAGGAAACCCCCTGCGAATCCCCCAATGAACGTCTCGGCCATGGAAAGGGAACCGCCGGCTCCCTTCGGAGTCGGCGACCCGCGCAGGGCTGCGGCTCGCATATAGCTTGCGTTCGAGCCGTCGCAGCTGATACCCGGATGGCCCCTCACGCTCATCCGGTTCGGATGATGTCGTTACAGGGATCGTCCCCACGGAACGGCGTGAGACCTTAAGTCCGAACGGGGATGTCGACCTTCGTGCCCAAGGCAGGCCCAGAATATGACTGGGGCTCCGAGTCACGCCTGCGCTCGCTCCGGCGATGGCACGACAAGAGCGTGGTGTCGAGACGCGATCAAACGGAGTTGCTCCTCGACGGAGCCGATCTTCGACCGGGGCTCCGGGTGCTGGACCTCGCGTGTGGGGCCGGATCCCCGGCGCTCGCGGAGGCCCGACGGGTGGGTCCTCGGGGGAGCGTCCTGGGCGTGGACATGTCGGAAACGAACCTCTCCCTGGCCCGGGAGTACGCGCTGGCCGAAGGGCTCGCAAACGTGGAGTTCCGCGCCGCAGACGCAGGCGATCTTCCGTCCGAGGATGAGAGCTTTGACCGGGTGACCTCTGCGTTCGGTCCGATGTATTTTCCGGACCTTCCCCGCGCGCTCGCGGAATCCTATCGTGTGCTGCGGCCAGGGGGCCGGCTCGCGTGGCTCGTGTGGGGACCGTTTGATCAGCCGTACTTCCGGGCGACGGCTCAGGTCGCCATGCGTCACGCGGGAGTCTCGGAGGTGCCTCCGGAGGCGGCGCAACCGTTCTGCTTCGGCGGCGGCGGAACCCTCAAGCGAGCGGTCGAGGCCGCGGGATTCGAGCCGGTGCGGGAGACCTCGCACGACGTCGTGGCGTCCTGGCCGGGACCGCCGGAGGAGGCATGTCAGGTGTTCTACGGTGGGACCCCGCCGTTCCAGCGGATTCTCGATCGACTGGACGCTGACTCCCGCCAGCGGGCCATGGCCGAGACCACGGACCGACTGCGGCCGTTCTACTCGGAAGGTCGTGTCCGGGTTCCTCAATCCGTGATCCTCGTCACGGGCGTTCGACCCTCGAAGCCGGCGCGCACGAGCCGCGCGAGGTCGTCCAAGTGAGAGGGATGCGCGGTCCGCGGCTCGTACTCAGCTAATGTAGAAGGGCCTGAGCGAAGAAGGGTCGTCCCGCGATGGGCGAGACCGACCGCGGTGATCTCGTGCACCAGGGCGCTGGGCCCCGAGCTTCTTCGGTGAACCGAAAAAGCCTTCGTGGCTTCCCCCCATCGCGAACCCGTGACGACCGAGCCCGACGGATACTCGCTGCGGCCCTTCACCCAGGAAGCCGAGGCGATCGTCCGATCCAGCCCGTCCGAGGCCGAGGTGCTCCGGGGCCTCAAACCCGCGATGCAGCGGCTCCTTCGCACCCCCGAATCGGTGCCTCCGGAGGCCTTCGTTCCCCGGAGGGACCGATTCGCGAACAACCTCCTCTACCGACCCAAGGACGCGGTCTTCTCCGTGACCGGCGGGAACTGGGCCCCGGGACAGACCACCCCGATCCACGACCATCTCACCTGGGCGGTCGTCGGGGTGTACGAGGGAGAGGAGCGGGAATCCATCTACCGGAGGACGGACGACGGCTCGGACCCGAAGAGGGCGACCCTGGTGCTCGCGAGCGAGAGGATCAACGCGAAAGGCCACGTCACCGTCCTGGGCCGGGCGGGGATCCACCGGATCGACAACGTCTCCACGAAGCCGTCCCACAGCATCCACGTCGACGGGCGGGACATCGGGACCACGGAGCGGCACAGCTACGACCCCGTGTCCGGGGAGATCGGCCGGTTCGTGTCGGGCTACTGCAACGTCCTGCGGGACGAGGACCTGGACTGATCCGCCTGGTCGGGAACAGCTTGGATCGAACCGTCAGTGGATCCGTCGCAGGCCGCGAACCTTGTCGAAGTCTCGGTCGAACGACACAATGGTCCGGATCCCCCGCCGCTCCATGAGGGCAAGGCTGACGCAGTCCGCGACGGAGAGGGAGCCGTCGTAGCGGAGGTGGAGGGCCATCGCGTCCTCGAGAATACGGGGGTCCGCGAAGGCGACCTCGCATGCGTCCGTGAAGTACTCGTAGAGCGTCCGAGCGGGCTTGCCGCCCTGCCGGGCGCCCACGATCGTCACGGCCTCCGCGACCACGAGGTCGTGCACCAGATACTCTTGGCCCGCCTCCTCCCGGACCCGGAGGGCATCCCGATGCCACCGGTCCCGTTCATCAGCCAGGGCCACGAAATACGAGGAATCAGCGAGGATCAGGTTCTCCCCTCTGGGCTGTCCGCTTCGAGGCCACCGCATCCCCGCCGTGGGCGAAAAGTCCAGTGACGTCGTCCAGGGTCCGACGGCGGCGAGGGCGGACGACAATCTTGTCGCCCTCCAGAGACCACTCGAGGATATCCCCTTCCCGGACCTGCGAGGCCTTCCGCACTTCCTTGGGGACCACGGTGAGGTAGCCCTTTGAGACTTTGCTCTTGCTAAGCATATCCGATTCACTTAGTGAATCCGCCATATTTAGTCCTTTTGGGAAAGACACGGAATCGGATAAGCACGCCAGGGGGAGTCCAGTGAACGTGGCAATCGCGCTTTCTCACGGATGACGGCACGCGTTGTCCTTGTGCCGAGCGCCCGCCACGAAGTCGAGCTCCTTCCCAAAGGAGATGGTGTCTCTTTTCCTCGACCTGTCCTCTCACGCCTGTGGCGGCGCCGTCAGCTCCGCCGCGCGTAGCGGAGCAGGACGTTGCCCGACGGGTAGGCCTTCGCTTCCTCGAGCTTCAGCGCCGTGCTCGCCGGCAATTCGCCCAGCAGCCGCTTACCCTGACCCAGAAGGACCGGGTCGACGACGAACTGGTACTCATCGATCAGGCCGTGCGCTGTGAGCTGCGAGACGATGGAGCCGCTCCCGAAGATGATCATGTCCTTGCCGGGCTGCCGCTTCAGGGCCTCGATCTCGCGCGGGTCGAATGTGGCAGGAGGCGGGAGTTCTTCCATGTGACCTCCTTCAGGGTCGTGGAGAAGACGAGCTTGGTCGCCTCGTTCAGCATGACCACCATGGCGCGCATCTCTTCGAATCGTTCTCGCGGCGTGTGGGGGTTGGGCGAGGTCGGGGAGTCGTCGAGGACGTACGGCCATCCCGCAGTCGGATGGCAGAAAGAGCTCACGCGCCTCCCAGAGTGACGAGCAGATCGGTCGCGAATCCCGCGACAAGGCCGACGAAAATGCCTGCCATGAGGATCGTGTTGGGGGCCTGCCGCCTCCCGACGTTATACATCATCAGGGTGACGTAGACGAGGGCGCCCCCTGCGACGCTAAGAAACAGAACGTACGTGAAGGCGGAGCTCCAGACGCTGCCGACGATCGTCCCGAGGAACGTCGGGCCACCGCCAATCAGGCCTGCCGTAATGAGGAACCGGACGCTCGGCCTCTTCGACAGACCCGTGAGCGGACCCGCGATCCCGAACCCCTCCGTGGAATTGTGCGCCGCGAAGCCGA
Organism: Thermoplasmata archaeon; assembly: GCA_041483635.1. Lineage (GTDB taxonomy): Archaea > Thermoplasmatota > Thermoplasmata > RBG-16-68-12 > RBG-16-68-12 > RBG-16-68-12. Next base: position 4,325 of record JBGPGA010000013.1, on the reverse strand, counting down.
TGATCAGGAGGAGCGCCAAGCCGATGGAACCCGCCGTGTACGACTGCCCGATCGCGAGGCCCTCGCTGAAGTTGTGCGCGCCGATGCCGATCGCGATCATCATCGCGAGCCGGTACGCGTCCGCGTCTGGCGAGGGCGGCTCGGCCCGGGGCCGCGTGAGGTATCTCGACTCGTAGAGGACGAGACTGAGGAGTCCGACCGCCAGGCCGCCGAACAGGGCGAGGAGGGCCCACAGGGCGTCTCCCAGGGGCGCCGTGCCCGCGAACGCGCCCACGGTCGCGTCCTCCACAGACGCGAGGGCGTGGGCGAAGACGTCGACGATGAGGAACACGAGGATGCCCATGGCGACGGCGTTCAGGAACCCCTTGACGTTCGAGCTCACGTTCTGCAGCGCCGCGAGGGGCAGCCCGAGGAAAATTGTCAGTCCCGCGACGGCTCCGAGCAGCCAGAGTTGGCCGTAGTCCATCCCGTTCCACCGCCTCTCCGATTATGACGGCCCCAAGGTCTTGTGCGCGGGCATGTTTTCGGATGACCGAAAGCCTGCGGATGGCTCAAGCTACCGTACGTACTGTATGAACCTTTTAGGGGTACCGAACGCGACTTCGCGACCCGCCCTCGACGACGATTGGCGCTCCGCGCCTCCCCGCGCGCTTTCCCGAGGCGTGTTTTGCAGTCCTCTAAGTGGACAGCAAGCCGTCTTACAGGGGGTTTCCCCATGGAGTCGATCTCCGATGGCGGGTGTTCGGTACGAATCGCCATGGCCGATCGCCGCGGATACCTGGGACGGGCACCGAGGGAGCTGGCGAACCAGGGGACTCGGCCCTAGGCGATGTGCGCGCACCCGATCATGACCGAGCACGAGGCGGTGCCCGACCTCGGGGAAACGTGCCTGCGCGACCCCCACAGTACGAACCGAAAGGTAATATAACGGCGTTATTCCCGTTAGAATGTCGCCGAGTCGGGCGCGGGCAGGGAAGACGATGGTACCGAATCCACGGGTCGAGATCCTCTTCGAGGAGGACCGGGTCTGCCCCGAGTGCAAGAGCGCGCATCTCGTGGCCGACGAGGTTCGGGGCGAACTCGTCTGCGACGCATGCGGGCTCGTGATTCGAGATCACGCGATCGATCCGTCCCCCGAGTGGTCCGCGTACTCCGCCGAGGACACGCGTCGCATGGCCCACACAGGAGCCCCGCGAGACCTCCTCTCGGGAGCGTCGGGGCTCACGACGGTCATTCCCGTCCCCCGCCGCGATGCGAACGGAAACCCGATCCCCATCGCCGAACGCGGGGCGTTCTACCGGATGCAGAAGCTCCAACGCCATTCGAGCCACGCGTTCCGGGGCGAACGGAGCCTCCCGGACGCCATCCGCTTCCTGGACCGCTTCTCCGCGCTGCTCGCCCTCCCGCGGACCGTCCGGGACGAGGCGGGTTTCATCTGCAAGAAGGCGCTGCAGAGACGGCTCTCCCGGGGCCGGTCGATCGAGGCCTTGGTCGCCGGGGCCGTGTATGCGGCGTGCCGCATCGACGGCGTGCCCCGGACCCTGGACGAGATGGAGCGGGTGACCGGGCTGCGGAAAATCGCGGTGGGTGCCGCGTACCGGATGCTTCACCGGGAGCTCCGTCTGGCCGTGCGTCCGTGCGAGCCCGCCGATTACGTTCGACGTTTTTGCTCGGAACTGTCGTTGGGCCACCCCGTCGAGGTGGAGGCCTTGAGGATCCTTGGAGAGGTCGGGCCGCTCGAGGGTCCAACCTCCGTTTCGCCCGGTGGTTCGGCAGGCGCCGCGATCTACCTCGCTTGCATCCTCTGCGGGGAATACCGGTCCCAGAGGGCGATCGCCCTGGTGGCGGGGGTCAGCGAGGTCACCCTCCGGAACCGGTTCGTGCGCATGAAGGACCTCCTCCCCGGGCCCGTGCCGGCCCGAACCGCTCGTAGGAAGGCGCGCGATCCGTCGCTCGCGGCGCAGGACCGTAAGGGCTAGGATGGCGGTCCTTGCCGGAGGGAGGTGACCATGAAGGATCGAATCGTCATCCCGGGCGGGAGCGGCTTCATCGGTCGCTTCCTCGGCGAAAGGCTCGTCGCAGAGAACTGGGACGTGGTCGTTCTGACGCGCTCGCCCCGTCCGGACGGGGGGATGATCCGGCAGGTGCGCTGGGACGGACGCACCTTGGGCCCTTGGGCCGAGGAGCTCGAGGGCGCACGGGCCGTCCTGAATCTCGCGGGGCGATCCGTGAATTGCCGGTACAACGCGCGCAACCGGCGAGAGATTCTCGAGTCACGGGTGCAATCGACGCGCGTGATGGGGGAAGCGATCGCCCGCTGCAAGCGACCGCCGCCCGTGTGGCTCAACATGAGCACGGCCACGATCTACAAGCACACGTTCGACCGAGCGAACGATGAGGCCACGGGCGAAATCGGACCCACGCCGGAGGCCAAGGACGCTTTTTCCATCGACGTGGCGCGCGCTTGGGAACAGACGCTCAACGAGGCGCGCACGCCGGCCACGCGCAAGGTCGCGCTGCGCACGGCGATGGTCTTCGCGGCGGGCGAGGGGGGCGTGTTCCGAACCCTGCGGCGGCTCGCTCGATGGGGGCTGGGAGGCTCGATCGCCGGTGGGAACCAATTCATTTCCTGGATTCACGAAGACGATTTCTGTCGGGCGGTCACCTGGTTGATCGACCGGGACGATCTCAGCGGGCCCGTCAACGTGGCCTCGCCCAACCCGCTCCCTCAGCGCGAGATGATGCGGATCATCCGCCGGGAGTGCCACGTGCCCTTCGGCCTGCCTGCGACGCGAGGGATGCTCGAGATGGCCGCGTTCATCCATCGGACCGAGGCGGAGCTCATCCTCAAGAGCCGCCGCGTCGTGCCGAGTCGACTGCTCGCATCCGGTTTTGCGTTTCACCGTCCGACGATGGAAGAGGCCGTACAGGAGATCGAACGTCGCCCCCTTCCGGGAAGGCCGTCCGCACGGTCCGGGGAGCTCGCCGCAAGGATTAAGTAATCCGTTTACGTTTAAACATACATGGTCGTCAAGACGATCACAGTCACCGAGGAAGCGTATCGGCACCTCAAGGCCCGAAAGACAGGCGAGGAGAGCTTCTCGGACGTCATCCTGAGGCTCACGAAGCGCCGCCCCCTCCGCGACTTCGTCGGCATTCTGAGCGCCGACTCCGCGGATGCCCTCCGCAAGGCCATCGACGAGGACCGCGCCCGCCGGCAGAAGGTGGACGCGGCCCGATGATCCTCGAAACGAGCTTCCTCATCGATATGATGCGCGGCCGACGGGAGGCCGTCGCCCTGGTCCAGGAAATCGACCGCTCGGGGGAGAACATCGCCCTCCCCTCCCCCGGGCTCTTCGAGCTCTGGGTCGGAGCGGGGCGGTCCCGGCGGAGCCGCGAGGAGATGGAGAGGATCGATTCCCTCATCGCAGCGTTCGACGTCCTCACGCTCACGGACGTAGACGCGAAGGAGGCGGGCCTCCTCCAGGCACGGCTCTCCCTTGCGGGAGCGACGATGGGCACCGTGGACGTCCTCCTCGCCGGGATGGCCAAGGCGCGGGAAGAGACCCTCGTGACGGGGGACCGGGACTTCACCGCGGTGCGGCGCGACGTGCGAATCCGGTCGTACGCGCGGACTCGCGCGTGAGTGCCACGTCCGGGTGCGGGCCCCTCCTCCGTCAATCCGCGAACCGTCGCAGGAAGAGTCGGATCTTGACGAGCGGATAGGCCAGGAATCGCTGGCTCTGCTGATACGCCCTCCGGGAAATCGCCTCGGCCGACACGTAAGCGGCCTTCAGGTCTTCCAGCTCCGTCCGCGGGGAGAAGAAGACGTAGATGGGGATGCCCGCCGCGAGCAGGACGAGCGAGATCGCGATGAGGAACGGGCTGACGAGCGCCATCAGAATGAGGGAGAAGAGCGCGCCGGCCAGGGGGATCGCGCGCTTCAGCCGGAGTCCGCGGGAAACCTCCGGATGCTTCTTCTCGAGGACCAGGGTGGAGAGGCAGGTCGCGAGGTACACGAAGGCGAGGAGGAACACGGAGGAGGCAATGAGGTCGGTGAGCCCGCCCAGCAGGCTGGCCACGTACGCCGTGGCACCGAGGACGATCAGCGCGAGGTAGGGCGTCTGGAACCTCGCATGGGTCTTGCTGAAGGCCTTGGGGAGAAGGCCGTCGAGAGACATCGCAAACGCCAGCCGCGACGTCCCGAGCGTCCCCGATTCGTCGGCCCCCGTGATCGACAGGAGGGCGCCCACCGCGACGACGAGCACGACCGCACCGGTCAGGAGAGCGGGGGACCGGAACATCGCGTTCGCGGCGTCGATGAG
>JBGPGA010000012.1:0-27551 GCA_041483635.1 Thermoplasmata archaeon | reverse complement strand
CTTCACCCCGGCCAACGGCGTCCTCTCGGGATCAGGGACGACGGCTCATCCGTATCTCATCGGGGCCCTCGCCATCAACGATCTGAGCCGAGGGTTCGCAGTCAAGATCGACAACTCGGCGGGGAAGATCACGAAATCGTTCAACGTGCAGTGTGTGACCTCGACTTGGAGCACCGCCACTTCGAGCGGCGGCTATGTGGTCTGGCTCATCAACATCCACAGCGCGACCTCCGTCTCGCTGGTCATTTCGAACTCGGGCGAGAGCCCGAACTCGAACGGCCTCCGCGTTGAAGGATCGAGCAACATCGTCATCAACAACGAGAGCTTCAACAAGTTGGGCGGCGACGGGATCCAGGTCATCGCGTCGAACCACGTCACCGTGATCGACACCAAGTCGAAGGCGGCGAGGAACGGCCTCCTGATCCGGGACAGCCACGACATCACCGTCGGGCAAACATGCAACGTCGGCACCGAGAAGGGGTGCGACGCGTTCACCTACGATGACGGGCGAGGCATCGCCATCGTGAACTCCCACGCAATCCAGATCATCGACACGACGACGAGTGCGGACGACACGGGCGGAATCCTCCTCGATGGGACGGGGACCTACGGCATCGTGCTGAAGGGCGGGGAGTCGACGGCGAACGGCCCCATCTGCCATTCCGGAATCACGTCAGGATACGTGAGCGATACGATCGCGGGAATCGCCTTCACGAACGGGGCCCATGATATCACGGTGAGCGGCTACACGATCCAGGCGAATGGGGACGGCGCGGGCGGATACTTCGACCTCATGAACGGGGGGAACGGGCAGTACCTGAGTCCCTGTGGAGGCCCGATCGTCACGATGTCTCCCACGCCTCCCGGCGGCGCGAACATCGTCTTCGTCAATGACTGCTACCACTTCGAGTTCGGCTTCAACCCCGCTCCCATCTCGAGCTGCTGAGCGGTCCCGGGGAAGCCGAGCGGAGGCGAGCATGCCGGGCAGTCGGGACGCGCGACCGTATCGACGCGCCGAGGATGCTGCGTGGCAAGTGGACGAACTCCGACCGGACATCCTGGGGAACGTGTACCGCTACAAGACCCTCCTCGGGACTCCGGGGACCCCATGCCCGGATGCGGCGATGGGGATTCTCGAGCTGAACCCCGGGACGTACCCGTTCCACGAGCACCCTGCGCCGGAGGCCTACTACGTCATCCGCGGCCGCGCGGCGTGGACCGTCGGGAAGCGGACATTCCAAGCGCGGGAGGGGACCGCGATCTACCATCTCCCGGGTATCCCGCATCGGATGGTGAACCGTGCTGACGAACCCCTCGTCGCGCTGTGGTTCTGGTGGGCCCCGGGTGGCCGCACCTCCGTCCTCCGTGAACCCTCGCGACTCTCGCCCCGGCCGGGCCGACGAGGCATAGCCCCACGGGAGAGGTAATAGGCCCGGTCGACCTGCCGCGGCGACGGGGAGACCACGTCCGGTGAAGGGGCAAAGGTCCTCATCGTCGGCGCCGGGTTCGCAGGGCTCGCATGCGCGCACGCCCTGAAGCGGGCAGGCGTTCCGTTCGTCGTCCTTGAGGCGAAGGATCGCGTGGGCGGACGTGTCCGCACAGAATACGACCTCCTCGATGGCCACCCGATCGAGGGTGGCGCGATGATGGTCCACGGGAGCGACGCCTCCGTGCTGCGCTGGATTGAGGAGTTCGGCCTCACGACAAAGAAGGTGCCTGAGTTCCGCGGCGCCAGGTTCTTCCTGAAGGGGAAGCTGCGGAGTTCTCTCGGCGTGGCCCTGAGCGGCCTCGAACCGCTTCGGTCATCCTTCCAAACCCTCCTGCGGCTTCCGAAGGCCGTCGCCCGCTACGACGGCCCGGACATCACCCTGGACCGGTTCCTGGAGGCCGAGCACGCCCTCCCGACGGCCAGGCGCTTCGTCGGGGCCATGTATGCGAGCATCAATGCCGCGGAACCCGACGAGGTCAGCGTCCGCGGACTCGCGGAAGAGGCGAACGCGCAGTCGTTCGGGCTTCCTTGGGCGAACTACCAGGTCCTCGAAGGGTACGCCGAACTCGCGAAGCGGCGAGCAAAGGAGTTCGAGGACGCGATTCACCTCAAGACCCGGGTCGAGCGGATCGAGTGGACGAAGGACGGCGTGCATGTGCGCGCGACCGGGCCCTCCGGGTCGGTGTCCTACGAGGGACCATCGCTCGTCGTGACGGTCTCCCTGGGGGTCCTCAAAGCCCACGCGATCGACTTCGTCCCGGAGCTGCCGGAGCGAAAACGGGGGGCCATCGAGGCCCTCGGATTCGGCCATGCAAACAAGATCCTCCTCGTGTTCGATGCGGGCGTGCGACGCACCGTGCTCGGCAAGGCGACCTCGGCGGCTTCGACGCAGGGTTCCTGGTTCTTCTTCCCGTACCACGGCAGGAAGGATCTCCCCATTGTCCTCGAGGGATTCCTGTCAGGGCGGCGGGCGATCGCGCTCTCAGGTCGGCCCGAGGCCGAGGTCATCGACTCGGTGCTGAACGAGCTCGAATCGATGGTCCCCGGCGCGGACCTGCGGTCCCATCTCCTGGCCGCGAGGCACGTGGACTGGTCCGCCGACCCGGATGTCCGCGGCGGCTACACGTTCCCCAAGGTCGGCGGCGGAATCCAGCAGCGCCGCATCCTGGCGGAGCCCATCGATGACGTCCTCTTTTTCGCGGGGGAATCCGCCCATTTCGCCGGAGAGTACGCGACGGTACACGGGGCCCTCGATTCGGGCGTTCGAGCCGCCGCCGAGATCCTTTCGTCGCACCGGAAGCGCGGCCGGTCCGCGACCTAGTCCCGCGTATGCGCGTTCAGACGTCAAGGACCCGGCCGAGCCCGCGTCGCATGGCCTCCTCGACGACGCGGTTGGCGACCGCGGAGTCTTGGACACCCACTCCGGTGAGGTCCGCGATCGTGATCTCGTCGTCCGACTCGCGGCCGGGCTTCATCCCCGCGGCGATCTCCCCGAGCTCTCCATAGATGTCCGCCTTGGTCAGGACGCCCGACTCGACAGCGTGATGGATCTCTCCGAGGCGGAGGCACTGCTCGAGGCTGTCCGCGACGACTTTGTCCGCCTTCTGGAGGACGCGGACGTCCAGCTCCTGCTTCCCGGGTCCATCCGAGCCCACCGCAGTGATGTGGGTCCCGTCTTCCACCCAGTCCGGCTGGACGAGGGGCTGCGTCGCGGGGGTGACAGTCATCACGATGTCGGAGCCCCGCACGGCCTTCTCCATCGTCGGTGCGACCGCCACGCGAACCCCATGGCGGGACTCCATCTCCCGCGCGTACGCGGCGGCCTTCACGGTCGACCGACCGTAGGCCAGGATGGTTCCCACGCGCCGCACGCCGAGCAGGGCGGCCAGCTGGTACCGGGCCTGCGTGCCGACCCCGATGATCCCGACCCGGTCGATTTCCTTCTTCGCTAGCAGGTCGGCGGCGAGCGCGCCCGCGGCCCCCGTCCGCAAGTCCGTGAGGTAGCCGTTGTCGAACAGGATCGCCCGAGGCAGGCCCGTCGTCGCGTCGAAGACCATCACGAGGCCACCGCTCACGGGAAGCCCGCGCGTGGGGTTGTCGTACGATCCGGAGGCCGCCTTGACCGAGAAGTACGATGCGCCACGGAGGAAGGCGCCTTTCACGTGGGCCTCCGTCCGGGTCTCCGGGATCTCGATCCCGAGGACGCCCGGCAGGACGACCTCCCCGTGGGCCAGCTTCACGAACGCCTCGCGGACCGCATCGAGCGCGTCTTTGGGCCCCAGCAAGCTGCGGATCTCGGACTCGAGGAGGAGACGGATCTCGACCATGTTCACCTCACCTTCCCGGCCTTCATCTCCCGCAACAGATCATCGAAGCGGTCGAGGCCCGCGAGCAGGTATTCCGTCGGCGGTCCGATCCCGATCCGCACGTAGCCGTCCATCCCGAACATGTCCCCGGGGACGAGCAAGACGGACTTCTCCTTCCGGAGGCGCTCGACGAGTTCGGTGGAGTTGACCTTCAGCGCGTAGCGCAGGTAGCAGATCGCGCCCGCGGCGGGCGGCACGTGGGAAAACAGGGAACCGTGGGCCTCGATCCAGTCCCGGACCGCCGGATAGTTGGTCTGGAGGATCTCCCGGGTCCGCAGGAGGATCTCCTCCCGACGCCGCTTCTCCAAGACGAGGCGCGCGAGGCGGTCCGAGAGCATCGTCGGCGTGAGGGTGAGGTAGTCGTGGTACGACATGAGCTCCTCGACCATCTTCGGCGGACCGACGAGCCAGCCGATCCGCAACCCGGGCAGACCGTACGCCTTGCTCAGCCCGTTCGTGACGAGCGTCTTCTCGTAGGATCCCCACAGGCTCTGCGTCCTCGGGCCTTCCCGCTCCGCGCCCTGGTACACCTCGTCGGAGAGGAGCCAGGTGCCCGCATCCTCGACCGCGTCCAGGAGCGCTTTCCGCTGCGGACCCGCCATGATCGAGCCCGTCGGGTTGTTCGGGTTGCAGACCTGGACCGCCCTCGTCTTCTTCGTGACGAGCTTCTTCAACTCCTCCGGATCGAACTGCCAGCCGAGTTCCTCCCGGAGCCAGAGGGGTTTGACCTTCACGCCCCACGTCTTCGCGAGTCCCCAGAGCTGCTGGTAGTTGGGTTGCATCAGGACGATCTCGTCGCCCTTCTCGAAGAGCCGCCACGCCGCGCAGAAGATCGCCTCGGAGGATCCGTTCGTCACGAGGACATTGTCCGGAGACGCACGGGGGTAGAGGGCGGCCACCGTGTCGCGCAGCTCCGGCGTCCCTTCGGACTGAGGATAGCCCAGGCGCGCCTCGAGGAAAGCGTGGATCGCCTCGTCGGATCCGAGGAGCTCACCCAGGGTAAGGGGATGGACGCCGCTCTCCGCGAGGTCGTACTCCACGACGTACTCGTAGACGGACTGGTATCGCTCCATCGTGAACGGTTCGATCTTCATGCGCGCCCGTAATGGGAATTCGGAGTGGAATGTTAAAGGTTCTCACCGACGGGGGCTCCGACGCGCTCGCCGCCCGGGCGGCTAGAAAGCTCCCGTAATCCAGAGCAGGATGAGGACGGCGAGGAGGCCAGCGAAACCAACAAACATCGCGACAATCCAATCCAGACTCCAGCCCGTCTTCGGGTCTTCGTAGTACCGCTCCATGATTGGGAAGTCCCGCGGACCCGGGCTAACCACCGTGTCACACCGCCGGGGAATACATGGATCCCCCGGTGTTTCAACCTGCTGTCGGCTTGCCCGTTTCACCATGGGTCGCGGCCCCAACTGAGGAACCGAGATATTGTAAGTAGAGAGGGACCATCTACGACAGCCCCGATGCCCGGGCGAACCGTCCTGGAGGAGCTCGGCCTCCCGTGGGATCGGGCGGAGGAAGGAGCGGATGACGAAGCGGGTGGCATTGGGGTTCGTAGTGCTGGCTCTCGTGGCTGCGGTCATGTTCGTCCCGGCGGCGAACGCGGCGCAACCGCATGCGAAGTGGCTGTACCTCCTGTACCTGGACGCGGACAACAGCCTGGATGTGAACGCGGGCGCGCACCACGTGCCCGTGGTGGAGAGCGATTTCGGCGAACTCATGTCCGTCGGCTCGACGCCGGACGTCATCGCCTACGTCCTCGTGGATCGGTACGCGGGACCGACCAACCTGTTCCGGGTCGAGAAGGGTGCCCTCGTCGAACAGACCGCATTCGCTCTCAACGGCCAGGAGGCGAACATGGGAGACCCGGCGACCTTGCGCAGCTTCGTCGCGTACACGTCTGCAGCGGCGCGACCGGACCACACGCTCCTTATCTTCTGGGACCATGGTTCCCCGAACTACGTCGCATTCGACGAACACGCGGGCCCGGCAGGCGGCGCGGACCGGCTGTCGCACCAGGAGGTCGTCCAGGCGCTCGACGGCTACCACATCGACGTGATCGCCGCGGACGAATGCCTCGTCGCGCAACTCGAGGTCGCCTACGAATACGTCGCCCGGGGACTCCAGACGGACTTCCTGGTCGCCGCGGAAACGTACACCGGGTGGCGGGGATTCCCCTACGACTGGACCCTCCAAGCTCTGGTGGACCATCCCGACCTGAGCGCACGGGAGACCGCGATGATGGTGGTCCAGGAGACCCAGCGGCTGCTGAGCGCAGCCCCGCACAGCGGCGAGGAAGTGAACGACCACGCGGCGATCGACCTCGCCCGGATCCCCGCCCTCGGCTCCTCCGTGCTCCAGCTCGGGAACCTGCTCATGTCGGACATGAAGGCGAACGCGGACCTCATCTCGAAAGCCCGGGCTGCAGGGGTCTACAGTTACGGGGCCAATGCCCTGAACCTGATCGATCTCAAGACGTTCGCTCTGCGAATTGCGGCGGGCACAAGCTCCACAGAGATCCGGGACGCCGCAACGCTCGTCGCGGCCAACGTGGAGGCAGCGGTCCTCGCGATCCAAGCGACCAAGACGACGGACCATCAGGTGAGCGGGATCGGCGTGGCCCTCCCGAACCATGAGAAAGAGGTCCCAGGCTATTACGCAGCCTTCGCGTTCCCGACCGCGGGCTGGTGGGACTTCCTGGCCGCGTACTGGGCGGCGAGCGGGGCTGTATGAGGGCGCCGCCTAGCGGCCTGCTGGCTCGTCCAGCCCGACCGAAATGAGGTCCACGGATGGGCCACCTGGGGGAGAGGACGCCGCAGCGGTGATCCCCGCTACGCTCCACGAGCGTCCACCTTGGACGACCAGGACCTGGCCGCATGCCGTACATTGCAGGAACTGCGCGCCTCCCGCCGCGCCCAGATCGTCGGCGACGATGTGAGGGCAATCAAGATCCGCCAGCCGCGGCTCAGGCGGCGAGGCCGTGATCGCGGTCGGGGCGACGGCAGCCCGAGCGCGACGCTCCCGTCTCTGCGATCGCGCTTGGATCCATCGTCTGAGACGAGTCCGAAGCGGGACGGACCGGGACCAGACCAGGGCGTGGATCCAGCCCACTTCGGACCCGTATTCCTCGCGGGCGTACGAGCGGAGCTGCAAGGAGGAGCGGTCGTTCGGCATTCGGGATGGGTAGACTCCGGAGGGAGGCATGGGCATCATGGAACCACTCAGACCCCCCAGCCACTAACGGCTTGGTCCGGCATGTGACGGGTGCGCAGGACGGCCGGCGCATGCCGGCACAAAGTATGTACCCTGAACGGCGGCGGGCCGCGTCGTCAGCGATGCCGCTCCGGACCCTCGATCTTGGAGAGCGCGCCCTCCTTCTCGAGGAGCTTGCGCTTCGTCGCGGAGCCGCCCGCGCCGCCGTAGTTCCCCACGCCGCCCGCGGACGGCACGACGCGGTGGCAGGGCACGACGAGGATCGCGGGGTTCTTCGCGCACACCTGGCCGACGGCCCTCGAGGCCTTCGGCCGTCCGATGAGGCGCGCCAAGTCTCCGTACGTGACGACCTCGCCGGAGGGGACCGTGCGCAGACATTCGAGGACCTTCTGCTCGAAGGGCGTCACATCGAGGTCCAGCGGGATGTCCTGCATATCGTCACGGCCCGTCGCGAGATGTTCGAGGATCCGCGAGAGGTAGGGATGGTCCTCGCCGTGGGGCTCCCTCGGAGGCTTCGGCGCGATCGTGACCGCGGCGATCCGGTCTCCCCGGACCGTCATGTTCACGAAGAGGCCCAGGTCCTCACTGAACTTCGCATAGAGATGGAGGGCTTCCGCACCGGCCGCCTCGGGACCCTGCTCCTCCTGGAGGAGCCGCATCCGCACGACGGGGGCGAGGGCCCGCACGAGCTGGGACTCCGCGGCTTTCAGGTGCTCCTCGAACGTGCTCCGCGCGATGCCCAGATCCTCGGCGACCTCGCCCGTCGTCACCTTGCGCGGGGCGTCGTAGTAGCCGGCCTCGAGGGCGGCGAGGACGGACTGACCCTGGCGGCGCGTGAGGGAGGGCAAGAGGAGGCCGGACGCGAGCAGCTCCCGCTCGACGTCGTTCCCATGGAGGACGGTCTTCGATTCGAGCCGTGCGCCCGGGAGGATCCCGGACAGGACTTCCATGCGGAGCGCATCGAAGAAGAGGAGACGCACGAGGACCTGGGAGTCGCACCACTGGAGCGGCGGGAGGACGAGGGCGTCCGCCGCGATGGATCGCTCGAGGATGCCCGCGTCGGAGGGCGGGGCTTCCACGACGAGCGTGAGGACGTCCGACTCCTTCGTCTCGTGGCGCGTGACCATGTGGGTGGCGAGGGTCTCCTGCGCGTCGTCGATCGTGGCCGAGTCGCCGGAGAGGCGGAGAAGGAGGAGGTTCCCCACCGGCGTGCCTTCGACGCACAGCCCCGGATGGACCTGGGTCAGCTCCGCGATGGGTCCGGTGGCAGGAGCGCGAAGGGTGACACGGTATGCGGTCATGGCCCCCGACTAACGCGGCGCCGGATGATATGCCTTCGCCCGGCATGTGTCGGGATGCCTCCCGTAAGGCGCCGTCCGGAATGGATAAGCCCGCCCGCGGGTTCCCGACACGAAGCCGATGCTCCGCCGTCGCCAGCGATCCCCGGGGCCAACCTCCTAACGGAGGGAGGCCCGCCACGCACCGTCCCCGCCCTCGTACGGTTTCCGAGTGGAGGAGGCGTGGATCCCGATGTCGGACGGGACGCGCCTCGCCGCGAACCTCTTCCGCCCCGACGGCGGCCCGGCCGGCGAACGGTTCCCCGTCCTCCTGGAATACCTGCCCTACCGGAAGGACGACGGGACGATCGGACGGGACTACCCGCTCCACGGGTACTTCGCGCGCCGCGGGTACATCGGCGCGAGGGTCGACATCCGCGGCACGGGCCGGAGCGAGGGGCGTCTGCCCGACCGGGAGTATTCGGAGCAAGAGCACGCGGACGGGCTCGAGGTGATCGACTGGCTCGCCCGGCAGCCCTGGTCCACCGGGAAGATTGGGATGCTCGGGATCTCCTGGGGTGGCTTCAACGCGATCCAGATGGCCATGCTCCACCCGCCCGCCCTGAAGGCGATCCTGGCCATCGAGGCGACGGACGATCTCTTCCAGGATGACATCCACTTCATCGACGGGCTCATGCACGTGGACGAATACGAGATCTCGATGGACCAGTTCACGGCGATCACACGGGCTCCGGACTTCCCCCTCGACGAGGCGTCCCTTGCCGACCGGTTCGACGTGCCGCCCTGGAAACTCCAGTGGCTCCGCCACCAGCGGGACGGTCCGTTCTGGAAGCGGGCCTCCCTGATTGCGGACTACTCTCGCCTCCGGATCCCGACGTTCCTCATCGCGGGGTGGCTCGACGGGTACCGCGACAGCGTGCCCCGGATGCTCGAGCACGTGCGGGCGCCCGTCAGAGCACCCGTCGGTCCCTGGAACCACACCTTCCCCGACGACGCGGTGCCGGGGCCCACGATCGAGTGGCGGCACGAGGCCGTGCGGTGGTGGGACCACTGGCTCAAGGGGCGGGACACCGGGATCATGGAGGAACCGCGGCTCGCGGTGTACGTCCGGAGGTGGCATCCTCCAGGACTCGACTTGAAGGAGGTGCCGGGGTCCTGGCGGTTCGAGGAGGGCTGGCCTCTCCGCCGCTCGCGCGATCGGACGCTGTACCCGCGGGACGACCACTCGCTCGGTCCCGCCCCTGGCCGTCCTGCTACCCACGGGCTCAAGTGCCGTCCCTCCGCTGGTGCCGAGGCAGGGTTCTGGTGGGGCGAGCTCGCTCCGGACCAAGCGCCGCTGGATCGGTCCTCCCTCGTCTACGACTCCGAGCCGCTGCCCGAGGACCGAGAGATCCTCGGGTTTCCGCGGATGTTCCTCCGCGCATCCGCCGATGCGCCCCTGGCCCACTGGTTCGTGCGCCTCTCCGACGTGGCCCCGAAGGGGAGCGTGACCCTAGTTACGGGGGCCGGCCTGAACGGGACGCACCGCGTGTCGGCGGCCCAGCCGCGACCCTTGACACCCGACCGGGTCTATCCCCTGAACGTCGAGATGCACTTCACATCCTGGGTCTTCCCCCGAGGGCACCGGATCCGGGTCGCCATCTCCAACGCCCTCTGGCCGATGATCTGGCCGACGCCCTACCCGCTGACCACGACGCTGCACGTGGGCGGACCGGAGGCGACCCGGCTCATCCTTCCCACGATCCCAGGTGCCCGCAAGGCGGGTCCGAAGTTCCAGCCACCGGCTCCTTCCGACAGGGCTCCCGGAGTCCGGTCGCGGGGCGAGGTGTGGCCCGGGTCCTGGACGAAGCACCGCGATGCGGCGCGCGGATCGACTCGCCTCGTGTGGCGCGGGGAAAACTCGACCGAATTGCCCTGGGGCCGGCGCAATCATTCGGAGCGCATCTCGTACTCCGTCGAGGATCGGCATCCCGAGCGGGCCACGGTGGAGGGAACCGTCGAGACCCTTCTGCGGCTTCCGGACGCTCGCCTCCTCTGGCGAGGAGACTTCTCGCTCCGAAGCGACAAGACGAATTTTCACTACCGCTTCACCCGGGAGCTCCGGCGCAACGGGCGCGTGCTACGGCGACGGACGTGGCGGGAACGAATCCCGCGGGACGGCCAGTGAAGCGTTCGCGAGAGCACGACGCCGACCGTGCGGGCTCTGGTCGCGGTCCGGCAGGACACTCAAGAACGCGGATCCGCGCCGCGTAGCCGGCACTGCTCGGCCGCGGCCTTGTCTCCGAGCGCATCGAAGGCCTTGGCCTTGAACCGCCAAATCCCCGGGTACTTCGGATCGGACGCGCTCACCCGGTTGAAACACTCGAGCGCCTTGTCCGGCTCGCGGCGGGACAGCATGAACAGGCCCAGGGCCACGAGGGCGTCGTTGTCCTTCGGGCTCTCGCGGAGGTGGAGCTTGAGCGCCTCGACGAAGTCGCGGTCCACGAGGAGGAGCTTCTCCGACACGTCCTTGCCGGCCATGCGAACCCGACGACACGGTTCGGGGTTTTGAACTTGAGGGCTTGGCTATCGGTCGCGATACGGACGCGGGAGTCACCGTTCGCGGCGAGGAATCACCCAACAAGAATTAAGAGGCGAGGCGACGTGGCCGGATGCGCCCACGGGGGCCCGCGACGATGCCCGAGACGCACCGAGTCATGGCCAAGGCTGTCCTCGTCGGCGACAAAGCCGTCGGGAAGACCTCCCTCATCCGGCGGTACGTCCTGGACCAGTTCGACGACCGGTATCTCCTCACCCTCGGCGCGAAGGTCACGAAGAAGATCGAGGCGATCGATCTGCCGGACCGGAATCTCCACGTCTCGCTTGAGCTGAACGTCTGGGACATCATGGGTCAGGCCGGGTTCCGCGAGCTCGCGAAGGAGGCCTACTTCCACGGCAGCCGCGGCATCCTCGCGGTCGTCGATCTCACGCGGAAGAGCACCCTCGAGGGGATCGGTGGGTGGATCCAGGCCGTCTTCGATGTGACCGGGCCCGTGCCCCTCGTCCTCCTCGCGAACAAGGAGGACCTGGTCGCCCAGGCGGCCGTAGCGCCCGCGCAGGTCGCGGCGGTGGCGGACAAGCTCGGCTGCGTTCCCCTCCGGACGTCCGCGAAGACGGGCGAGAACGTGGAGGCCGCGTTCCGTCAGCTGTCGTCCGAGATCGTTCGCGCCTACGTCCTGCGGTGAACCGAGTCCGGCGGCCAGGCTAGAGGAAGTAGTCGGGCAGCAACGCCTCTTCCGAGACGCCTTCGTGGCGGTACGGCGTGAGGTCCGTGATCCCCGCCGTCCGGAGGACCTCTTCGTCGATGCAGAACTGGCCCGTGAAGGTCCGGCTGTCCTTCGTCAGGATGATGTGCGCGGCATCCGCAAGGATCTCCGGCTTCCGTGAACGCCGCCGCATGTCCGCGCCCATGATGAGCCGAATCGCCTCCGTGTCGATCGTGGTCCGGGGCCAGAGCGCGTTGAAGGCGATCCCGTCTCGGCGGAACTCCTCCGCCATCCCCAGGACCCAGGTGCTCATCGCGTATTTGGAAAGCGTGTAGGCGACATGCGGTGCGAACCAGCGGGACTCCAACGAGAGGGGTGGCGATAGACTGAGAACGTGCGGATTCTCGGCCCGCTTCAGATGCGGGAGGCACGCTTGGGTGCAGAGGAAAGCGCCCCGCGCGTTGATGTCAAACATCAGGTCGTATCGCTTCATCGGCGTGTCGAGGGTCCCGGCGAGGAAGATCGCCGACGCGTTGTTCACGAGGATGTCGATCCCGCCGAAGCGCTCTACGGCCTTCGCAACGGCGGCCTCGACCTGTTCGTCGAAGCGAATGTCCGTCGCGACCGCGAGGGCGTGGCCGCCGGCCTTCTCGACTTCCTGGGCCGCCGTGTGGATCGTACCAGGGAGCTTGGGATGCGGCTCCACCGTCTTCGCTGCAATCACGATGTTCGCGCCGTCCCGTGCGGCGCGCAGGGCGATGGCCTTCCCGATGCCGCGGCTCGCACCCGTGATGAAGAGGGTCTTCCCCTCGAGGGTCGACACAATGATCCGTTCCCGCGAATCGGGAAGCCGGATGCGGGGATATAGCCGCATCCCTCGCATCCTTTATCCCCGGCCATGGGCTCCTACGCAAGAGGAGCCTCATGCCCGACGCCCAGCCGGTGAATCGCGAAGCGATCCTCCACGCCCTCGTCGCAGCCCTCGAACCGCTTCCATTCGTCGACGCGATGTGGGAAGGAGGCGCCGCGGCCTTCGACCGGCTCGACGAATGGTCCGACATCGATCTCTATGTGGTCTCGGCGGACGACAAGGTCGAGGAGACGCTCCGGACCGTGGAAGCCGCGCTCGGCGCCCTGTCCCCCATCCGCCGGAAGTACGAACCCGTGTGGCCCGCGGAGAGCGGGATCGCCCAGGCCTTCTATCGTCTCGAGGACGCAAGCGAGTACCTCCTTGTGGACCTCGCGGTCCTCAGGCGTTCCGCACCGGACAAGTTCCTGGAGCCGGAACTCCACGGACGCGCAATCTTCTCGTTCAACAAGGGAGACGAGGTGAGACTGCCCCCTCTCGACGTGGACGGGTTCGTGAGGAAGGTCTTGGAGCGCCGCGACCGGCTCGCCCTGCGGATGGCCCTCTTCGGACCTCTCGTATCCAAGGAGCTCCACCGCCACAACTGGCTCGGCGCCCTGGACGCGTACCAGCGGATCGTCCTGGACTCCCTGGTCCAAGTGCTCCGGATGCGACACTACCCGGCCCACTACAGTTTCAGCGTGCGCTACGTCTACTTCGAGCTGCCCCCGGGGGTCGTTCGAAGGCTCGAGGTGCTCTCATTCGTCCGGTCGCCGGAGGAACTGCCGGAGATGTGCCGCAAGGCGATCGAGTGGTTCCGCGAGGAGGTGTCGAGCGTCACCGAGGATCTCATCCGACTGCGGATGCGAGGGATGGAGACCGGTCCGCTCCCCCCATAGCCCGCTCCGAAGACCGAACGACGAAGCTTGATGTGCGACGCGTGGTCTGCCGTCGCCGATGCGGGTCCTCGTCATCGGCGGCACGAGGTTCATCGGTCGGCACGCGGTCCAGGAACTCCTCGACCGGAGCCATGCGGTCACCGTCTTCCATCGCGGGAAGACGCCGAACCCCTTCGGACCGCGAGTGACCGAACTGCTGGGGGACCGCCTCGATCAGGACTCCGTAGCGCGGACCTTGCGCGGCACGCCTTTCGACGCCGTGGTGGACATCGCGTATGCCTGGGATTCCGGGACGGGAGCTCGAGAGATCGGGTACGTCGCGGATGCGATGGAGGGCGTGGCCCGGAAGTACGTGTACCTCAGCTCGGTCTCCGTCTACGGGGACGGCCCGATGCCCCTGACGGAGGAGAGCCGGCGGGATCCGTCCCTCGGGTCCTACAGCGAGGACAAGATCGCCGCCGAGGACTACCTGATCGAAGCCCACCGCCAGGGACGCTTCGATGTCTCCCTCGTCCGCCCGCCGTACGTCCACGGACCCTGGAACAACATCCCGCGGGAGGCATGGTTCTGGGACCGCATCCTCGCGGGCCGGCCCGTGATCGTCCCCGATGGAGGGAAGACCCTGTTCCAATGGGCCGCCGCGAAGGACGTCGCGTGGGGGCTCGCGGAATGCCTCGAGAACCCCACGGCCCGCGGGCGGGCATTCAACATCGCGGAGGCGGAGCCCGTCACGCACGCGGAATTCGTGGATCGGCTGGCCCACGTCGCGGGGAAGCCCGTCGAGAAGGCCTTCGTGCCTCGCGAGCGGATCCACGCCCTGGGTGGCAGCGCCCTCGGTTCCTCCATGTACTTCGGCGCCACGCTCGACGCGGAGGTCGACTTCCGCGTCAGCATCGAGAAGGCGCGGCGGCTCCTGGGGTTCGAGCCCACCGATCCGATCGAGGGACTTCGGGAGGCGTATGCCTGGTATCTCGCGAACGACCGCGGCCGTTCCCCCAAGTTCACCTTTGACCGAGAGGTTCTCGGGCGATGAACGAGATCCCACGAGTGCTCTCCGTGAACGTCGCCTTGGGCCGGACCGTCCTCTGGAAGGGCGGGAGCGTCCGGACGGGAATCTACAAGGTGCCCGCCGCGCGGCGGGTGCGCGTACGCGCCCTCGGGCTCGAAGGCGACGAGCAGGCGGACCTCCAGGTCCACGGCGGACCGCTCAAGGCCGTCTACGCCTACCCGAGCGAGCACTACGCGTTCTGGCAACGCGAAATCCCGGGAGCGCCGCTCTCCTGGGGCGCATTCGGGGAGAACCTCACCGTCTCGGGACTCTCGGAGTCCCGGGTCCACGTGGGGGACGCCTTCCGGATCGGATCGGCCGTCCTGGCCGTCACGAAACCCCGGTTCCCGTGCTACAAGCTCGGAATCAAGTTCGGGCGCGAGGACATGATCGACCGGTTCCTCCGGAGCGGGCGCACGGGATTCTACCTTCGCGTGCTCGAAGAGGGGGAACTCGGTCCGGGAGACGCCGTCGAGGTCCTCGGAGGCGGAGAGGGCCAACCGACGATCGCGCACCTCGTCGCAGCCCGTCAGCGAGCCGACGAGGCGTGAGCCCCGGCCGTTCGGCGAACCCTTATTCCCGTTCGCGGTTTCCCCCGCGGGGAGGAATGGGTCTGGAACGGATCGAGGCCGACGTGCTCGTCCCCGGTCATGGGGACGTCGTGAAGAACGGCTGCGTCGTGTTCGAGGGAGCGACCATCTCGTACGCAGGACCGATCGAGGGAGCGCCGAAGGCTCCCTCGGGTGCGAAGACGCACCGTGTGCCCGTGGTGATGCCCGGGATGTGGGACTGCCACGGGCATTTCATGGGGCTCAAGACGACGAACATCGAGGAGAGCACCCGCACCCCCGTCGCCGTCTTGGCGGTCCGGGCCGCCGCGGATGCGGGGCGGTGTCTCCAGGCGGGCTTCACGAGCGTCCGCGAGGTCGCGGGCCTTGGGATCTTCCTCGCACGGGCGGTCGACGAGGGAAGCATCCCCGGACCCCACATCTACGCCGCCGGCGGGATGATCAGCCCCACGGGAGGGCACGGGGACCTGCACGCGCTCCCCCTTCCGTTCGTGACGGAAATCCTGGAGCGGACGATGATGGGCGCCCTCTGCGATGGCGTGCCGGAGTGCCTCAAGGCCGTCCGCTCGATGCTGCGCCTCAACGCCCGCGTGATCAAGATCTGCGCCTCGGGCGGCGTCGCGAGCGAGGTCGACCATCCGATGCACCAGGAGTTCTCCATGGAGGAGCTGCGGGCCATCGTCGAGGAGGCCGCCCGCGCGGAGCGGATCGTCGCGGCCCACTGCCACGGCAAGCCCGGAATCATGGCGGCCCTCGAGGCCGGCTGCAAGACGATCGAGCACGGGACCTACTTGGATGAGGAGGCCGCCGACCTCCTGCTCCAGAAGAAGGCGATCCTCGTCCCGACGCGGTTCATCATCGACCGGCTCGCGAAGTCCGCGGCGGCCATGGGCTCGCCCGAGTACATCCTCCGCAAGATCGTCCCTGTGGTGGGACGCCACGAGGAGGCCCTCCGCCTCGCGGTCCGGAAGGGGGTGCGGATCGCCGTCGGGACGGACATCATCACGACCGGAGTCACAGGCTACGCGGACTGGGGCCAGAACGCGTTCGAGCTGACGAACCTCCAGGAGGCCGGGATGAAGCCCCTCCAGGCCATCGAGGCCGCCACGGCGACGGGACCGCTCACCCTGGGTCCGCAGGCGCCGATGTCCGGGCAGCTGAGGGAAGGCTACGACGCGGACATCCTGGTCATCGCGAAGAACCCCGCACAGGACCTCGCCGTCCTGACGAATCCCGAGAACGTCCGGATGGTCTGGAAGTCGGGGAAGCTCCTGAAGAATCTCGGAGCGTGAGTTCGAGCACCTGGAGTTCCTCGAAGAAGAGCTTCCGCGAGGAGACGACCCGAACCCGGAACTGCTCCGCGGCCTCCTTCGCCGCCTCGTTCGCGTGGCTCAGGAGGAGGTAAGCGCGTCCGCCTGGAGCCAGGATCCGGTGGAGGTCCTCCAGGAATCGCACGGAGACCTCGGACCCGCCCCGGCCGCCGTGCCAGGCCCGCTCGAGATCGTCTCCCGGATGGCCCTCGAGGTAGGGCGGGTTGAACGCGACGACATCGAACGGGCCGCGGAGACCCGCCATGAGATCGGTCCGGACGACCTCGAGGGGGAGATCGTTGATCTGCGCATTCGTGCGCGCGAGCCGGACCGCCTCGGCGTTCACGTCCGTGGCCACCGCGCGGCCGCGGCGTGCGGCATGCAGGGCGAGGAGTCCGCTCCCCGTGCCCACCTCGAGGAACCGCTCTCCCGCGTCGAGCCGGATGGACCGGAGGAGCAGGAGCGAGTCCTCGGCAGGACGGTAGACGCCGGCAACCTCGGTCACGGAAATCCGCGGATCGAACTCCACGTCGCCTCGACGGGAGGACGACGGCTTAACGCTTGGCCCCTCGGGTCGACCGCCATTCCCGTGCGAGGAGGGAGTAGACCGCATCATCGATGAAGCGACCGCGGAACTGCGTGTTCTCCCGCAGCATGCCGTCCCGTTGGAACCCCAGGCCTTCGACGAGCCGGATCGACGCGGTGTTCACCGGATCGATGAGCGCCTCGACGCGGTTCAACTTCATCTCCTCGAACCCGTGGGTGAGGATAGCTTCCAGCGCCTCCATCATGATGCCCTGGCGGCGGTGCTCCGGCATGATCTCATACCCGATCCGCGCATGGTTCCCGCCCTCCCTCATCCACTGGTGGTATCCGAGGGTGCCGATGAGATCCGGGCTGGGCCGGAGCGAGATGCCCCACCGGATCCCCGTGCCGTGTTCGAACGGCCGGACCGTGAACTGGATCAGTTCCGCCTTCGCCGCGTCGAGGTCCGCGGGCGGTTCATAGGCCGTGAGCTCGACGACATCCGGATCGGAGAAGTTGCGGAGCCAGAACCCGGCGTCCCTGAGGGTGATCTCTCTCAGGGTGAGCCGTTTCGTCTCGAGGACAGGGAAGGAAGGGGCCGTGGGATGCGGAGGGGAATCCATCGTCCACCCAGGAAGGGGACCCCGACATATGTCCTTTCACGCGGACAAGCCCGAAATAGCCGATTCGCGATAGGTCCGGCAGCCTCCATCAGGGAGGAGGGGACGGACGGCCATGACGGACGAGACAGCGACGACGCTTTACTTCGGCCCCTGGTACCGCAAATCGCCGTTCTTCGAGGCGACGAAGCGGTACGGGTGCCAGGCCTACGACATTTACAACCACATATACCTGCCCGGGCTCTATGACGACGCCGAGAAGGAGTACGAGCACCTGCTCAACCACGTCACGCTGTGGGACGTGAGTGTGGAGCGGCAGGTTGAGATCACGGGGAAGGACGGCTTCAAGTTCACGAACTACCTCGTGACCCGCGACCTGACGAAGTGCGACGTGGGCCAGGGGAAGTACGTCCTCCTGTGCAACGAGGACGGCGGGATCATCAACGATCCCGTGCTCATGCGCCTCGACAAGGACCACTTCTGGTTGTCGCTGGCGAACAGCGACACGCTGCTGTGGGCCCAGGGGGTCGCGGTCCACTCCGGGATGGACGTGAAGATCTGCGAGCCCGATGTGTCCCCGCTGCAGGTCCAGGGGCCCAAGTCCAAGAACGTGGTCCGAGCCCTGTTCGGCTCCAAGGTCCTCGACCTCCCATACTACTCATTCCTCGAAACCCAGGTGGACGGCATCCCCGTGATCGTGACCCGGACCGGATGGAGCGCGGAGGTCGGCTACGAAATCTACCTGCGGGACGGAAGCCGAGGAGACGACCTCTGGGAGCGCGTGATCGCCGCCGGGAAACCGCACAACATCCGGCCCATCGCCCCCTCGGAGCTGCGCCGCATCGAGGCGGGGATCCTGAACTACGGATCCGACATGACTCTGGACGACAACCCGTACGAGGTCGGCCTCGGATGGCTCGTGGACCTGGACAAGAAAGCCGACTTCGTGGGCAAGGCGGCTCTCGCGCGCATCAAGAAGCAAGGAGTGAAGAAGAAGCTCGTCGGGGTCGAGATCCACGGACCGAAGATCTTCTCGTGGCTCTCGGAGCCCTGGCCCGTGAAGGCGAAGGGGAAGACCATCGGGAAGCTGACCGCGATGACCTACTCCCCGCGGCTCCAGAAGAACATCGCGTACGCGATGGTGCCCGTCGCCTTCTCGCAGCTCGAGACGCGCCTGACCGTCGTCGCGCCGAAAGGGGAGCGGGAGGCCACGGTCGTCCGCCGCCCGTTCGTCGACCCGAAGAAAGACATCCCGAAGTCCTGAGCGTCAGGGTCGGGGACGATGCCCGGCCGGAACGTTTTATTATGGAGGAAGGATAACGCGAGACATGGCCCGCGTCCAGCGGATGGTGGACTGGTACCACGACCTCTTCCGCATCGCCCAGACAACGATGCACGACAAGTGGGTGAAGCGGCTCCGGCTTTTCGCGTTCCTCGCCGCCTCAAGCATCGCGACCCAGATCGTTCTCCACAGCGCGCTCGGCTACGTTGGCCTGGGTAACCTCCTCCCCAGCTCCGTGCTGACCATCCTCGTCGCCTCTGCGGTCTGGCTCGTCGCCTACCCTGCGATGTGGTTGCGCATGATTACCGTCCTGGCCGAGATGGAGGCGAAGAAGGAATTCGAGGTCGTCGTGCACGAAGTCGAGCGCCTCCACCACAAGAGGGCAGTCGAGGCCATGGAGCCGACCCGGATCGCGTGAACGAGTTCATCTAGTCCCGCCGTCGTCACCCCGGCGTGAAACGCAAGGAGCGTCTACCGAAGGACGCGCGTCCGAAGGAAAAGCGCTTCCGACACGGCGGACGAAAAGGACGAAGGTCCCGCACGAGCGGAAAAACGTAGTCCTCCCACGGCCTTCAAGCGTTGGCTAAACGACAACGCGCGGCGGAGGCGTTGGAGCGTTTCGTCCGATTTCGTTTCACCGAAAGTTCTTAATTTTACCTCCGCTCTCTAGCAGAGGAGTCCTATGGAGCGAGTTCGGCCGAGTGATAACCCGCGAGCCAGACCCGGAGATGAACATCTCTCCGCGAGGACCCCTCCCGGCGCCGTCTATTTCGACGAGGGGGTGTTCCAGCAGGAGTTGGAGAAGCTCTTCTTCCGCCATTGGCTCAATGTCGGGCATGTCACCCAGATCCCGAACCCCGGCGACTTCTTCACGCGGGACGTTGGCACGGAGAGTATGCTCTTCGTGCGAGGCAACGACCACGCGGTGAGGGGCTTCTACAACGTCTGCCGGCACCGGGGCACGCGGATCGTCTCGGAGGAACATGGCGAGAAGCTCCGCTCGATCGTCTGCCCGTACCACGCGTGGACCTACTCCACGGAAGGCAAGCTCGTCGGCGCACCTCACACCGATGCCCTCGAGGACTTCGACAAGCAGGACTTCTCCCTCTATCCGGTGAAGATGGAGACCTGGGCCGGCTTCGTCTGGGCGAACCTGGACCCGGAGGCCCGGCCGCTCCAGGAGGACCTCGCGCCTCTCCAGAAGCTGACGGAGCACTGGGATATCGGCGCTCTCCGTCTCGGCGCGAAGCACGTGTACGAGGTCAACGCGAACTGGAAGATCCTCGCCGAGAACTACTCGGAATGCTACCACTGTGCCCCGATCCACCCGGGCCTGAACCGGGTGACGCCCTACTTCACGGGAGACAACGATGCATGGATGGCTCGTGGGAAGGGGATCGGCAACGTGAACGGCGGCTTCCAGACGTTCGCGGGGGACTACACCTCGATGACCGTGTCCGGATACACGAAGCGGCCCCCGCTCAAGGGGATGACAGAGGACGACCGGAAGCGGATCTACTACTGGGTCGTGTTCCCGAACATGTTCTTCAGCGTCCACCCGGACTACCTGATGATCCACCGCGATTGGCCCCGGACCCCGACCCACTCGAGGATCGAGTGTGAGTGGTACTTCGACCCCGAGACGATGGCGAGGCCCGACTTCGATCCGAGCGACGCGGTCAACATGTGGGACGAGATCAACCGCCAGGACTGGGCCGTGTGCGAGCGCACTCAACTCGGGGTCCGATCCCGGGCCTGGGCGCGGGGCCGGTTCAGCGACCAGGAACCGCTCGTATACGACCTGGACAAGGCGTACATGGAGCGGATGACGGGGACCTCGGACCTGTACAGGAAGCCCGCAGCCCGGAAGAAGGCCGCTACGTCACGGAAACGACGCGCACGTGGAACGTGAGGCGCTTCCCCGCGAGCGGGTGGTTGAAGTCGAGGGTCACCGTGTCCTCCCCGATCCGGAGCACGCGGCCCACGGCCTCCTGCCCGCTGTGCAGGTGGACCGTGTAGCTCTGGCCCACCTTCGGCTCGCCTGCGGGGAACGTGCTCCGGGGGCCCTCGACGACGAGCTCGTTCTCGTAGGGCCCGTACGCGTCCTCCGGGTCCAGGCTGACCGTCTTGCTCTGCCCCGCTTCCATCCCCAAGACCGCCTTCTCGAACCCGGGGATCATCTCGCCGTCCCCGACGACGAACTCGAGGGGCTCCCGCCCCTCGCTCGAGTCAAACTCCTCCCCGTTGTCGAGAGTGCCGCGGTAGTGGACCGCGACCTTGCGGCCCTTCGTGACCTTCATCGCGCCGCCCTCGAAAGAGGCCGTCTACTTGAAGCTGCGCCTGGCCTCGGTCTTCTCAAACGGGATTCATGCGTTCCGTGATGTTCAGCCCCCGCTTCCGCGCCTCGGCGACGAACGCCTTGGCGAGGATCCCGAGCTCGACGGAATGCGCTCCGGGTGGGATGGTCCCGCGGGCGATCATCTCGGCGGTGATCGCCGCATGCCACCCCGTGAGGCGTTCCATGGACGTGAATCCGGTCGCCTCATCGTAATAGTCGACGAGCTCGACGACCGCCTCGGCGGTGTGATCGTCTTTCATGCCGAGCGCGCGGACGCGTTCGACGCAGACGTCGCGGATGTCCTTTGGCGTGACCTTCGGCTCGAAGAGCGCGTGGAACACGTGGCGGGGGATCACCGCGCGGCCGTCCACCTCGATCGGATCGAGCTCGAACAAGCCGAGATCCTGGAACGCCTGCATCTGGGCCCAGTGACCGGGGTACCTCAGGGTCTTGTTCTGGTACGTCTTCAGCTTGCCCTGGAAGGACCACGGCGCGGTGGACAGGCCCCCGGGGGTGACGACGGCCTCAAGCGTCCCGAGAGGCGGGAAGTCCACGAGCTCGAACTCGGAGAACAGGGGGACACGCGTGACCCGACCATCGCGGATGAACGTCGCGTCGCCGAAGTACTCGTTCGTCAGGCCTTCCACATTGAAGGTGAGCTCGTAGTTCCACGGCGGCCGGGGATGCTGGGGCAGGCCGCCATCGTAGATGTAGACGTGCTCGGAGACGTCGAGGAGCTCCATCGCGTAGACGCCCATCGTGATGTTCAGCCCTGGGCCCATGCCGCAATCCGGGACGAACCCGACGCCGGCCCTGCGCGCGGCCGCGTCGAGGGCGAGCTGCTTTCGAACGAGGTCCGTGTTGCCGCCGAAGTCGACCATGGACACCTTCGCCTGGAGGGCGAGCTTGGCCAGGGCCAGATTGAAGAAGTAGGGCACCCCGCTCAGCAGGACGTCCGCATCCTTGATCGCCTTCAGGATGGACGGAGGTTTCGTGACATCGGCCTGGACCGCATGCGCCACGGACCGCCCGACGAGCTTGTTCACCCGGGCCGCCGCGCGCTTCGCCTGCGCGAGGACCCTGTCTCCCATCACGATGTCGTCCGCATCGCCGAACTTCGCGAAGTCGTAGGCCGCGGCCGTCCCCTGGCGGCCCGAGCCGATGACCGCGTACCGGAATCCCATCGTCCTCCGCTCCTGCTGGCACGCCCGTTCGGCGTCTCGGAGACGGGACGTGAAGAGCCCGGAAATAGATTCGTGTCGAGCGGTAATTACGGAGAGCAAGTTAAAACGGGGCGGGGCCTTGCGTCGAGGCGTCCGCGATGACGACCGATTACGAGATCTTGCTGCGGGTCCGCGTGCCACGGGCCACGGTCTTCGAGAAGCTCCTCCGCATCGAGCACCTGGCGCGATGGTTCTGCGGGTGGTCCCGGATCGAGCCCAAGGTCGGCGGGAAGTTCCAGTTCGGAGGGGAGACCTGCCTCGTCCTGCCCGAGGGCCGCGGCTGGGAAACGACGATCGATGAGGGGGAGACCCTGCGGAGGTTCGCGTTCACCTGGCCCATCCGGGGCGCCGCCACGCGGGTCTCGTACGAGCTGGAGGACCAGGGGCCGGAGGCCACGCTCCTCACGGCCCGCCATCGGGGGGTGCCGATGAAGGAGAGCACGTGCGGCACGATCCAGGACGCGTGGAGGATGTGCCTCGGGAACCTCAAGTCGATCGCCGAGGGCCGGAGCGACAGCGTGCGGCCCGACCATGCGCCCGTGGTGTCCCGCGAACTGCGGCTCTCGAACCTGATCGAGGCTCCTCCGGAGCGGCTCTTCGACGCCCTCACGGATCCGGCTCAGGTGGACCACTGGTCGACGGGTGGGGTGCCGAACGGCAAGGTCCGCGTCGAGCCCCGCGTCGGGGGAGCGTTCTTCTTGGATTGGGACGACGGTCCGGACCAGATCCTCGAGTTCGAGCCCCCGGCACGTCTGGGTCTCCGGTGGCCCCGGGAGGCGGGCGATCTCCGGGTCACCTTCAGCCTCGAGCCCAAGTCGAGCGGCACGGCCATCTATCTGACGGGCACGGGATACGGCGAAAGCGAGCAGACGCAGATCCTGCATCACCGAGGCAGGTGGTCGGATCTTCTCGTCTGCCTCAAGAACTTCGTCGAGGCCGGAGACGCCGGCTTCGCGAACGCCTATGGCCGCCAGGTCCGCGAGCGCTGAGCCTCAGGACTTCCCGAGCTGCGGCCAGTCTTCGAGGACGGCCATGGCCGCATTGTGGCCCGGCGCCCCGAGGACGCCGCCGCCCGGGTGCGCTCCGGCGCCGCAGAGGTAGAGCCGCTCGACCGGGGTGCGGTAGCGGGCCCAGCCTGGGACAGGACGGAAGGAGAACATCTGGTACGGGAAGATCGCCCCGTGGAACACGTCGCCACGCGTCAGGCCGTACTCGCGTTCCATGTCCAGCGGCGTGATCCATGCCTTCCCGAGGATGATCTTGCGGAGGTTCGGCGCATAGGCCTCGAGACAATCGAGGATCGCCTCGGCGAACTTCTCGCCTTCCGTGTCCCACGTCCCGTTCGCGAGCTCGTACGGGGCGAACTTGCAGGAGGCGGTCAGGGTGTGCATCCCCTTCGGTGCGACGGTCGGGTCGACGGTCGACTGGAGGACCAGCTCGACATAGGGTTCCTTGGACCAATGCCCGTGGATTGCGTCCTCGACCGCCCGCTCGAGATAGTCGAGGTTCGGAGCGAGGTCGATGATCCCCTTGTGATGGAACTGGAGGTTCGTCCCCGGGATCGCGGAGAAGTCGGGAAGATCTTTGAGCGCGAGGTTGAGTTTGAAGGACGACGGCTCCATTCGGTAACGGTCGATCGCATGGGCGAAGTCCGCGGGCAGGTGCTCCCTCCCGACGATTCCGAGGAACGTGCGTTTCGGATCGAGGTTGCTGAGGACGACCTTCGATTCGATTTGCGTTCCGTCCTCGAGCTCGACGCCCCGGCACGTCCCGTCCTGGATCCGGAGGCGGGCCACGCCCGCCCGCACGCGGACCTCCGCGCCGTAGTGGCGGGCCGCGTTCGCAAGGGCCTCCGTGATCCCGCCCATCCCTCCCTTGGCCCAGCCCCAGACGCCCTTCTCCCCGTTAATCGTCCCGAGGCTGTGGTGACCCAGCACAAATGCCGTCCCCGGAGTGCGCGGGCCGGCGAGGGTGCCGGAGACCGCGCTCGTCCCCAGGGAGACCTTGACCTCGTCGGACTCGAAGAAGTCGTCCAACACGTCCTGGATGGACATGAGGAGGGTCTTGCGGATGAAATCCTCCGCCTCCGGGGTCGTGATGAGCTGGGCCAGGTCGGCGAGGCTCACCGGCGGCGCGAGCATCGTCGGCTCGACGAGCTCCCCGAACTGCTCCCAGAAGGCGTCGTACTTCGGGAGGGCCCGCGCGTCCGCTTCGGAGAACTTGGCCACTTCTCGGACGTTCCACGCGGAATCGGGACGCCACATGATGTACCGGCGATCCGGGAAGGGCAGGAACAGGGCCGGATCGTGGACGTGTTCCTCGAGGCCGAACTTGGCCAGCTGGAGTTCCTCCTTGATCTCGGGGCGGAACAGACCGCAGGTGTAGGAAAGGCTCGAGACGTGGAAACCCGGGAGGACCTCCTCCGTGACGCAGGCTCCGCCGACGATCCCGCGACGCTCCAGGATGAGTGTCTTCAATCCGGATTTCGCTAGGTACGCGCCCGCGACGAGGCCGTTGTGTCCTGCGCCCACCACGATCGCGTCATAGGAGGCCATGCTTCCGTATCCGAGAAGGGCGCATCCGATAAATCCGTTGCTCCCGCCCCCGCTCGTGGACGAATCGGGATGTCCGGGACAGAAAGTCTCCTCAGGCCCTCTTGCGGGGCGGGTCGAAGAAGGGACGCGGCACGACCGTCGCGGGCGCGCGTTTGCGCTCGTCCTCGACCGTGACCTCCATCTCGACGACGGTCCCGGGGTGGGCGTAGGCAGCGTCGACCGTCGCAAGGGCCAGGTACCGCTTCAACAGGGGGGACCACACGCCACTCGTCGCGTGGCCGACCTGCCGGATGCCGCCGAACACGGGGATCTTCGACCGCCAGGGGACGTGCGGCGGTTCCGGAGGCAGGCCGAGCTTCTGGTAGAACGCCTCCGCGACAGTCCAGTCCACCTCCAAGCCGACGATCCGTCGGGGAACCCCACGGGCCTGCTCGGCCCGGAGGGCGGCGCGGCCCGTGAACCTCTCCTTGCTCGGGTCGACGGTCCAATCGAGGCCGAGCTCCATCGGAGAATAGGCCTGCGAATCGATGATCGCCTTGCGGGCGGGCATGTAGTCGACCTCGGCCAAGATGAGGCCCGCCTCAATCCGCGCCATGTCGAGGGCGAGGAGCCCGGCGGGCCGGATCCCGAGCCCTTTCCCATGGGCCATGAGGGAATCCCACAGCCCCTCCGCGTTCTCCCGGTCCGTCCAGATCTCGTATCAGAGATCTCCCGTGTA
Organism: Thermoplasmata archaeon; assembly: GCA_041483635.1. Lineage (GTDB taxonomy): Archaea > Thermoplasmatota > Thermoplasmata > RBG-16-68-12 > RBG-16-68-12 > RBG-16-68-12. The sequence continues at coordinate 2,000 of JBGPGA010000012.1, read as the reverse complement.
TCCGGTGCGGGAGATCGTCACGGGGATCCAATCGAGCTTCGTCTGGACGAAGCGGTAGTACCGCAGGCCGTCCACGGCGCCGTCGCAGGCGTGCCCGAGGATCGCCTTGGACGTCGGACCCTGGAGGGCCGCGGTGGCGATCTCCTCCGAGACGTCCTCGATCTCGACGTTCATCCCGAACGCGTTCTCCTCGAGCCAACCGAGGTTCGACTCGGCGGAGGTCAGGCGCCACGTGCCGTCGCCGAGGTTCCACACGGTCCCGTCGTCGATCGTCTTGCCGCGGTCGTCGCACCAGGGCGTGTACATGATCTGGCGAGGCCGGCACTTCCCCAGATCGCGCGTCACGACTTGGTTCAGAAGGCGGAAGGCATCCTTCCCGCGCACGTGGTACTTGAAGAGGGGCGACACGTCGAGGAGCCCCGCGGCAGCGCGGATCGCGTGGTACTCCATCTCGGGGACGAGCTGGTAGGAGCTCGCGCACACGTATCCGGACCAGTTCCGCCAACTGTAGCTCTCGCACAAGGCGGAGGTCCTCGAGTGGAACGGAGTCCCGCGGGGCATGCCTCTCCTCCCGACGACGCAGGGTGGGCAAGCTTCGAGTTCGGTTAAACCTTTAGGCGTTGCGAAATTCGGACGGGACCGAGACGAATCGTTAAATGGAACACGCTCATTCCGAATCGCCCGAGGTCGCCGGGGCGGGAGGAGGAGCCGGAGTGGCCCAGACGTACGATGCGATTGTCATCGGCGGAGGCCACAACGGGCTCGTGACCGCGGCCTACCTGGGGCGTGCGGGGAAGAAGGTCCTCGTCCTCGAGAGACGCCACCTGGTCGGGGGCGCCGCGGTCACGGAGGAAGTGATCCCGGGATTCAAGTTCACGGTCTGCTCCTACGTCTGCAGCCTCCTCCGTCCCGAGATCATCCGGGACCTGAACCTGCCCGCCCATGGGTACCAGATCATCCCGGTGGAATCGACCCTCACCCCCCTGGAGGACGGCCGCTACCTGTACCGCGGCGCGGACTCCGAGGAGAACCGCAAGGAGATCTCCAAGTTCTCTAAGCGGGACGCGGAGGCCTACCCGAAGTTCGGGCAGCTCATGGTCAAGATCGCGAGGTTCGTGAAGCCGCAGATCGGCATGACCCCGCCGGACCTCGGCTCCCTGAGCCCCGCGAACCTGCGGAGGATGTTCGAGCTCCGCGGACAGTTCAAGGGCGCGGACCAGGAGACCCTCTACACCTTCGCCCGGCTCATGACGATGTCGAGCGCGGACTACCTGGACGAGTGGTTCGAGACGGATGCGCTCAAGGGGACGATGTGTGCGAGCGGGATCATCGGCACGTTCCTCGGGCCGCGGTCCCCGGGGACCGCATACGTTCTGATTCATCACTACATGGGCGAGGTCGACGGGGCGTTCCGCGCGTGGGGCTTCGTGAAGGGGGGGATGGGCATGGTCAGCGAGTCGATCGCCTCCGCGGCACGCGGGTTCGGCGTGGACATCCGCCTCAACGCGGACGTGCGCCAGATTCTCGTCGCCGACGGGCGGGTGACGGGCGTCGAGCTGGCGAACGGAGAGCAGATCGCCTCGGGTGTCGTCGCCTCCGGCGTCGACCCCAAGCGGACGTTCCTCCAGATGCTCGAACGCAACCTCCTCCCGCAGGATTTCGTCCGGGGCATTGAGGCGTACAACATCGAAGGCTCGAGCGCGAAGGTGAACCTCGCGCTCAAGGAGCTGCCGAACTTCACCTGTATGCCGGGGGAGGGAGCGCACCTCCAGGGGGCGGTCTCGATCAGCCCGAGCGTCGAGTACATCGAGCGCGCGTACGACGACGCAAAGTACGGGGACTTCTCGCGGCACCCGTACATGGACGTCATGGTGCCCTCCGCAATCGACCCGGGCATGGCACCGCCGGGCAAGCACATCATGTCCATCTTCGTCCAGTACGCGCCCTACCATCTGAAGAACGGGACCTGGGACGACAAGCGGGAGGCGCTCGGCGACACG
>JBGPGA010000011.1:0-31425 GCA_041483635.1 Thermoplasmata archaeon | reverse complement strand
CGCGATCTCGGCTTCGACGGGCGCCGCTTCGGACTTCTTCTTGCGGGTCGGAGCCCTCTTCCTTGCCGCCTTCTTGGGCTCGGCCCCCGCTGGCTTCGTCTCGGCCTTCTTCCTCTTCCCGTTCTTCGCAGGACACTCCATGTTCAGGCACAGGATCCACGGCGGGCGTCCGCGCATGATCACCTTGATGACCGGGTGGCCGCAGGCCTTGCATCGATCCTGGGTCGGGATGATCAGGCCCCGCGACGGCAGGGGATAGGAGTTCCTGCACTCCGGATAGTTCGAGCACCCGACGAACCGCTTGCCGTACGAACCGTGGCGGATGTTGAGCTCGCCGGTCCCGCACTTGTCGCACTTACCGATGAAGTTCTTTTCCCGCACGGTCGGGCAGTCCGAGGCCACGCAGAACATCGTCTCCCGCCCGCGGTCCGTGAGCTTGATCATCGGCGAGCCGCACTCGGGGCAGTTCTGCTCCGCGCTCTGAATCACGCCCATCTGCGGCAGCGGGTGTGTGTTCCGGCATAGGGGGTACCGGTCGCAGCCGAGGAAGCGGGAGCCGCGGCGCGAGCGGATTACCACGAGGTTGCCCTCCTTGCAGACGTTGCACTTCCCGATGTAGTTCTGCTCCCGCAGCGCGGAGGCGATTTCCTGGCCGATGGCCTCGCGGTTCTTCTCGAGGGTCTCCAGGATCTCCGAGAGCACGGTCTGCGAGTTCCGCACGACCTCCTCGGGCGTGCGGACGCCTCGGGCGATGCCTTCCATGTCCGCCTCGAGGTGCGCGGTCATCTCGGGCTGCGTGATGCGCTCGGCATGGTCCTCGAGCGCCTGAATCACGGCACGGCCGCTCGTCGTCGGCTTGGGGTACTTGCCCTCGACGAACTTGCGGTCGTTGAGCTTCTTGATGATCTCATGTCTCGTCGACTTCGTCCCGAGGCCGAGCCGCTCCATCTCCTGGATCAGCGAGCCTTCGGAGTATCGCGCGGGCGGCTTGGTCCGGTCCTCGCGGACCTCGATCGGTCCAACGCGGTCGAGCTGTTCCTGGACGACGAGGACGGGAAGGGAGGCCTCCCGCACCTGCCAGTAAGGGTAGTACTTCCGCCACCCAAGGGAACGCATGACGTAGCCCTGCGCCTTGAAGGCCTGTCCGGCCAGGTCGATCTTCGCCTCCGAGGCGAGGGCGACCGCGTTCGGCGCGACCGTCGCGAAGAACCGCCTCACGACGAGCTCGTAGACGCGCCAGTGGTCTTCCCTCTTGATCTTCTCCCGCGTCGCGCCCGCCACGGGGTAGATCGGCGGATGGTCCGTGGCCTGCGTGCGGCCCCGGCTCGGGCGGATGTGCTCCTGAGCGGCGAGCTCCTTGGCCTCGATGCCGAAGGGTGAGTCAATCAGTTTTTCGAGGACGGACCTCAGGCTCACGCTCGAGGGGTAGACCGTGTTGTCCGTGCGGGGATAGGAGATGTAGCCTCCCTGGTAGAGGTCCTCCGCGATCTTCATCGCCATCGCGGCGCCGAACCCGAGGCGGTTGGCCTCGGCCACGAACATCGTCGTGTTGAAGGGCGGCGGGGGATGCTCCTCCCGCTCGTTCTGGATGTACTCGAGGACGGTGCCCTTCGCGGCCGTTTCCGCCTGGGCCTTCGCCGCCTCGGCTTCCCTCTTCGCCCAGAAGGGTCCGTGCTCGTGATCGGACTCGAACTCCGCGGACCCGCCCTCGATCGTCTTGGCGAACTTGGCGTGAAGGGTCCAGTAGTCCTCGGGGACGAACTCCTCGATCTCCCGCTCGCGGTCCACGATCAGCGCGAGCGTCGGGCTCTGCACGCGCCCGACGGACAGGAAGTCTTTCCCGACCTGCTTCGAGGCGAGGGAGAGGAATCGCGTCAGGACGGCCCCCCATGCGAGGTCGAGGGATTGCCGGGACTCCGCCGAAGCGGCTAGGGGGAAGTCGACGTCCGCGAGCTCGTTGAACGCACGCTCGATGTCCCACTTCGTGAGGGCGCTGAAACGCGCGCGCTTCACGCGGACGTCCGGCTTCACGGATTTGATGATGTTAAGAGCCTCGACGCCGATCAGCTCGCCCTCGCGGTCGAAATCGGTCGCGATGACGACCCCGTCGGCCTGGCTGCCCAGCGTCTTGAGCGCGGCGGCGATCTTCCCCGCGGTGATGACCTTCTGAGGCTCCGCCCAGATCAGTTCCTTCAGGTCCGTGCGCTGCCAGTCGTTGAGGGCTTCCGGGTAATCGAGGTTGAGGATGTGACCGCGCAGGCCGATGACCTGGTAGCGGTCGCTCCCGTTCGCCCATTCGAAGACGGTCGTGCCGTCCACGGTCGAACGTTTCGCCTTCCCGTCGCTGAGGATGGTGGCGATGCGCACCGCTGCGTTGAACTTCTCCGTCACGATGAGATGGCGCACGACCCTCGTCGCACGCGGGGGGAGTTATTTAACGATTTGGGGGTGACTCGCGGAACTCACCGCTCTCCATGCGCGGAGGCGATTCTCCACGCGCGCGCACGCGCGTCTCCGCCGCGCGCTCAAGTGTCCTTGTTCTTGCTCGCGAGCATGTACGCGTCCATCGCGAGGGCCGCGCGCTTGCCCGCCGCCATCGCATGCGCGACGCTCGCGCCGCCGCCCGCGTAGACGCCGGGGCGCTTCGTCGCGCCCGTATCCGCGTCCGCTTGGAGCGTGCCGTCCTTCGCGAGCTTGACCTCCAAGTCTTTCGGCAGGATGTCGAGGTCCGCCTCTTGGCTCACCGCGAGGATCGCCGCATCGCACCTCACCGTGATGGGGGGCGTGTTCGTCGGCACGGGCCGGCGTCGGCCGCTCTCGTCGGGAGGGCCAAGCTCCATCTGCTGGAGCTCGATCCCCTCGAGGCGCTTCGTCCCGAGGAACCGCTTCGGCGCGACGAGGAATTGGAACTTGACGCCCTCGTCCATGGCCTCCTTGATCTCCTGGTCGTCCGCGGGCATCTCCTCCCGGCTGCGGCGGTACAGGACGGTGACCTCCTCCGCGCCGTGGCGATAGGCGGACCGCGCCGAATCCATCGCGACGTCTCCGCCCCCGATCACGACGACCTTGGGCCGGATCGACTTGCGCTCGCCGCGCTTCGACTCCTTGAGGTACTTCAGCGCGGAGTACACGCCATCGAGGTCCTCGCCGGGGATGCCAAGGCCGCGGGACTTGTGCGTCCCGATGCTCACGAACACGGCGTCGAACTCGAGGAGCAGGTCGTCCAGGCTAAAATCCTTCGGGTACTCCGCAAGGAAGACGAAGTGGACGGGGAGGTTCGCGAAGCGGGCCATGTCCTCCTGGAACGTCTCGTCCGTCAGGCGATACGCGGGGATCGTGCCGGTCATGAGGCCGCCGAGGCGGTCCGACGATTCGAACACGGTCACGTCGTATCCCCGCTGGCCGAGGACCCAGGCATTCATCAGACCCGCCGGACCGCCGCCGATCACCGCGACCTTCATCCCGTTCGTCGGGACGACGGGTGCGTACGGCTTCGCGGGGTCCGCGTAGATCATCGCGGCCTGCTTGAGATGGCGGACCGCGATCGCCTCGCCGCGCTTCAGGATGGGGCAGACGCGTTCGCAGTAGTGGTAGCAGACGTCGCCGAGGCACGAGGCGAGGGGGTTGTCGCGCACGATCAGGTCGCGGGCGCCGTCGAAGTCCCCGGCGGCCATGAGCTTGATGTAGCCCCGCACGTCCTGGTGGATCGGGCACTCCTCCGTGCACCAGGGCTTGCCGCACTGGATGCACCGCTGGGCCTCGATGAGGGCCTCCTCGCGGGTGTAGGGGATGAGGGCCTCGACGAACACGCCGCGCCGCTCCATCGGGTCGTTCTCGTGGATGGGCGTGCGCTTCGGGTTCAGCGGCTTCTTCTTGGGGGGCGCCTGCTCGGGCATGGAAATCGTCTCATGTGTCGGCCCGCGGCACGCATGAACGCTCCGAAAGGAAAGTAATGATAATGCGGACACGTGCCGGCCGACCCCCCGGATTATCAATTCGCCCGCGCGGGGCCGCTACGCGGACCGTCCCTTCTCGAACGCGTCACGAAGCTCCTCCGCGGCGCGTCGTGGGTCCGGCGCGTCCATAATCGCCGAGACGACCGCGACGCCTGCGATCCGATGCCGCGCGAGCTGCCGCGCTCGCTCCGCAGTGATGCCGCCAATCGCGAACACGGGCAAGCGGGTGCGACGCACCACCAAGTCGAGGAGATGTAGGGGGAACTCGGGCTCCTCCGGCTTCGTCGGGCTCGGGAAGAACGGCCCTATCCCGAGGTAGTCCGCGCCGGCGGCTTCGGCGTCTCGCTCCTCCCCGGGCTTCCCGTAGACGGTGACGCCCACCAACGCGGTGGGGCCCAGGAGGGCGCGTGCGATCCGTGGCGAGGGGTCGTCCCGGCCCACATGCACGCCGTCCGCCGAAAGTCGCTTCGCGAGTTGCGGGTCATCGTTCACGAGGAGCGGCACGGTGCGTCGGTGGCAGAGATCCCTCAACGCGTTGCATGCATCCTTTCGTTCCGCCTCGGGGTACTGGCCCTTGTCGCGGAACTGCACGAGGGAGACCCCGCCTTCGAGGGCCGCCTCCACCGTGGACACGAGGGTGGACACGGGCCGTTTCGGCGACGTCACGAGGTAGACGCCGCTCAACTTCCACCTTTCTCGCCGACCCGGCTCCGCGTTCAGAGGATCTCCCCGGACAGGGCCCGGCTGAAGGCCACCCAGAAGGGATCCCGCTCCGGCGGCCCGAAGGCCGCGCCGCGGTCCCTGCACGGGCCGCCCCGCTTCGAAAAGGCCCCGATGTCCACGGCAAGGATTCCCTTGCGCTTCAACCTCGCGATGATCCGCTCGCTCGAATCCGGATGGACCGCCAGGAGGAGGGTGCCTTCACTGATCGCGTCGAGCGGCTCCATGCCGAAGACCTGGCAGATTTCGGCCACGGCGGGGTCCACAGGCACCTTGGTCAGGTCCACGTCGACGCCCAAGCGCGCGGCCTGGGACATCTCCCAGGCCGCGTTCCGCACGCCGCCTTCCGTCGCGTCGTGCATCGCCCAGACGCCTTTTTTGCGGAGGCCCGCCGCGGCGACGGCGGTGAGCGCGTCGTCGACGGTGCTCATCGAGTCGAACAGGGCCTGCGCCCGCGCGGTCTTCTCCGGAGACAGGTGACGGGACGCGATCTCACCGAACGTGTTCGCCAGGATGGCGGTGGCCTCAAGGGCCGCGGTCTTCGTGACGAGGAGGCGGTTTCCCGGACGCGCCATGTCCGAGGTCACCCAGCCATCCCTCGGGGCTACGGCAAGGAACGTGGCCCCGCCGACCATGGGGTAGGCGCAACCCTCGTACCGGCCCGTGTGGCCCGTCACGATCGCGGTGCCGTACTTCCTCGCCTCGCGGTCCATCACCTTCATCATCATTTCGATCTGGTCGTCCTCGATGTCCATGGGGAGGTTCCAGTCCATCGTGGCGTACTGCGGGGCCACTCCGGAGGTCGTCAAGTCGGAGGCGAGGATATGGAAGGCGAACCAGGCGGCCCGCTCCCAGCCGTAGGGCGGGACGATGTAGATCGGATCCGTCGTGGAGATCAAGGCTCGGCCGTCGGGGAGGCGCACGACCCCCACGTCGACGCCGTTCGCAGGCCCCTTCAGGATATCCCTGCGCTTCGCTCCGAGACGATGGGCGATCACGTTCTCGAAGAAGGCGCGGCTGATCTTGCCCATCGGGTACTTGGGCTTCGGCGTGTCGGTCACGGTTCGGGAGGCTCCTCAGGGTCCCCGGGCTGAAAAGGTCCTCGTGCTCCCTACGCCCGCATGACCGGGATCAGGTTCCAAGGGTCTATCCCTCACTCGGGATACTCTCAGCCCTTCTGGGCTCCCCGCGAATGCGAACCCGGCACGGTATATGAAGATTCGGTGCGAGGGACGCTTGCCCGCTCGGCGCCTCAAGGCCGACCGCATCGGTTAGGTCCGGGTCCGACCTGCGTGCCCGGCACCCGGGGGCCTGTGCAACCGCGCCCCCGATGGCTTTATCCGAGGAGCCGCGACTCCCCGCGCATGGCCGATCTCTTAGAGATCGTCGTGCGGTATGCGCACATCATCGCTGCCATCCTGTGAGTCGGTGCCTTGGGATTCTCGGTGATGGTGCTGGGACCCGCATTACCGAAGGTCGGGATGGCCGCCCGGAGAGAAACGCTGCGCCAGCTCATCCCATCTCGAACCGATTCGTCCCGTGGGTCGCAATCGCGACGATACTGTTCGGTACGCTCCTCTATCTCCTCATGAGCAACTTCGATCCGAACAAGCTGTGGGGAACGACCTGGGGCATCGTCATCCTCGCAGGCCTGATCCTCGCGGTGGGGTTGCTCGCCTTCGGGCTCCTCGTGGTTCGCCGCAGCTCCCAAGCAATCCTGGGTCACCTGAGCGAAGAGGCCTGCTCGCACGGCCCTGAGGTGGGCCAGCTACAGAAGATGTTCATCCGGGGCCAGGTCGTAGCCCTCGTCTGGGGATTCGCGATCCTTGGGCTGATGGTCTACGCCACAGGTGGCCTCTGATTCGCGAGTCGGTCAGCGAGGTCGCGCCTGACTCAGGTCTGCGCGAGGAGCTTGGCGATATCGACCGGGTACTCGGCGACAGGCACGCCGGCGTCGTTGAAGGCTTTGACCTTGGATTCCGCGGTGCCCATGTTCCCCTGGATGATCGCGCCCGCATGGCCCATCCGCTTCCCTGGCGGCGCGGTGCAACCCGCCACGTAGGCCACGACGGGCTTCGTGACGCTCTTGTGGATGTAGGCGGCCGCCTCCTCCTCGGCGGTCCCACCGATTTCCCCAACCACGACGATCCGCTTCGTCTTGCGGTCGCGCTGGAACAGCTCGAGGGCCTCGAGGGTGTTCGTCCCGATGATCGGGTCGCCGCCGATTCCGATGCACGTGCTCTGTCCGAACCCGGCCTGGGTCATCGCGTTCACGATCTCGTAGGTCAGGGTGCCGCTGCGGCTGATCACGCCGCAGTCTCCGGCTTTGAAGATGTGGCTCGGCATGATGCCCATCTTCGACTCGGCCGGCGTGATGATTCCGGGACAGTTCGGACCGATGACGACGGCTCCCTTCGTTCGCGCATACGGGATGAATTCGAGCGTGTCGTGGAACGGAATGCGCTCCGTGATGATGACGACGAGCTTGAGCCCCGCCTCCATGGCCTCGATCGCCGCGTCCTTCGTGAACGGCGCGGGCACGAAGATGATCGACGCGTTCACGCGCTTCTTGTCGACAGCCTCCTGGACGCTGTCGAAGACCGCGACGCCCTCGACCTTCGTCCCACCTTTTCCGGGAGAGCTACCGGCGACGACCTTCGTACCGAAGTCGAGCATCGCTCGCGTGTGGAACTGGCCCTGGTGGCCCGTGATGCCCTGGACGATGACACGGGAGCGCTTCGTCAGGAGGACCGCCATCTCAGCTCCCTCCCTTCTTGACCTTCACGGCCAGCTCTGCGGCCTCCTCCATCGTCTCCGCGGGATACATGCCGACGCCCCGCAGGATCTGCTTCGCCTGGTCCTCGTTGACGCCTTTGATGCGCGCGACGACGGGCACGTCCGCGTGCATGACCTCCAGCGCCTTCTTGACGCCGAGGGCGACCGTGTCCGCCTTCGTGATGCCGCCGAAGATGTTGAGCAGGATGACGGACGGGTGCGCCTTGAGCAGGATCTCGAACGCCTGGGCGACCTTCTCCGGGTCGTCCGTGCCGCCGAGGTCGAGGAACGTGCCGCCCTTCCCCCCCTTCAGGTTCAGGACGTCCAGCGTCGCCATCGTGAGGCCCGCGCCGTTCGCGATCACGCCGATGTCCCCGTCGAGCTGGATGAACGTGATCCCCTTCTCGTGGGCCTCCTCCTCGAGAGGCGTGCGGTCCTGGTCCAGTTTCGCGTACTCGAGGTGGCGGAACTCCGCGTTGTCGTCCACGACGAGCTTGGCGTCCCCCGCGACGACCTTCCCGCCCTTCGTGACGACGAGCGGGTTGATCTCGACGAGCTCCGCGTCCTCCTTGCGGAAGAGCTCGTACGCCTTGCGGGCGATGTCCTCGACCTGGTCGCCGACGTGGTCCGCGAGACCCAGTTTCTTCACGAGCGTCCGCAGGACGTACGGCTGCAGGCCGATCAGCGTCGGGATGTGCTGCATGAACAGCTGGGCATGCGGGACGCTCTCGATCTCCATGCCGCCCATCGCGCTCGCGATCATCAGGGGCTCCCGGGCGGAGCGATCGATCGTGAAGCTGAGGTAGAGTTCCTTCTCGATGTCGAGGCGCTCCTCGAGGTAGACCATCTTGACCGTGTAGCCCTTGATGTCCATCCCGAGGATCTGCGAGGCGACGGAGCGGGCCTCCTCGATCGTGTCCGCGGGCTTGATGCCGCCCGCCTTCCCCCGTCCGCCGATGAGGACCTGCGCCTTGACCATGCACGGGAGGGGCGGGTGGTGGATCTCCTCGGGCCGCCCCGCGACGACGCCCCGCGGGATCGGGATGCCGTACTTCGCGTAGATGGCCTTCGCCTTGTACTCGAGGAACTTCATGGTCCGTCGGGGCGGCCCATGGCGAGGTGCGGATTAAGCTTTAGCTCGACGCGTCGCCTCGGATCGGCGTCCCCGTGGACGTGACGAGGTCGCGGTACGCCTTCATCAGGGCGCGGGTCTGGGGCCCCGGCTTGCCGTCGCCGATGGGGCGGCCGTCGACCTCGACGACGGGGCCAATCTCCGCGGCGGTCCCCGTGATGAACGCCTCATCCGCAGCCCAGACGTCGTACAGGGTGAAGAGCCGTTCCTCCGGCTTCAGCCCGACCTGGGGCGCGAGCTCGAGGATCGTCTCTCTCGTCACGCCGGGGAGGTTCGTCGACGACCACGGCGTGTTCACGGTGTGGTTGCGGATGATGAAGAAGTTGTCCGCGGTCGCCTCGGACACGTAGCCGTGGATGTCCAGCATGAGGGCCTCGTCGGCCCCATACTGGTTCGCCTCGACACGGGCCATGATGTTGTTCAGGTAGTTCAGCGACTTGATCGAGGGGCTCAGGCTCTGGGGGGGCACGCGGCGGTAGGAGGAGGTCACGAGCTTCATCCCCCTCTCGTACACCTTGCCGTAGAGGTTGATCTGCGGCTGCGCGATGATCACGACGCTCGCTCCCTTCTTGCATTTGCGCGGATCGAGCCCGAGGTCCCCGGGGCCTCGCGTGACGACGGGCCGGATGTAGCCGTCGTGGATGTCGTTCTTGCGGCACGTCTCGACGATGAGCCCCGACATCTCCTCCTTCGTGTGCGGCATCTTGAGGTCGATGGCCTTCGCGCTGTTGAAGAGGCGGTCCATGTGGCGGTCGAGCTTGAAGATCCGCCCGTTGTACGCGCGGATGCCCTCGAAGACGCCGTCCCCATAGAGGAGACCGTGGTCGAAGACGCTGATCTTCGCCTCCGACTGAGGGTAAAACTTGCCGTCGACGTAGACCATGAGTTCCAACGCTGGAGCCCCCAACGGACCTCGATAACGACGGCCGCGCTAAAAGCGTTTTGCGGCAATCGGCTGGGTCACCGGAACCGCTCGCCCGTGAGCCGCACGAAGAGCCCGACGTACAGGTCCGAGACTTGTCTCACGACATCGTCCGGGAGTGGAGGGATGTCCGGCTCGGGCTTCTTCGCGGCGCGTGCGTCCATGAGCGCCTGGTGGTAGCCGGTCTTGCGGTAGTACTGGCGGACGAACTCCTTGCTCAGCTCGACGTGCTCGCCCTTCTCGTACGCCGCGGCGTCCCACCATCGGTCCTCGTCCGCGGTGCCGAACGTGTCCACAAGCATGAGCGCGCGGTCCTGGTCCATCGCGAACTCCTTCTTCCCGTCCACGTGGATCAGGCCGCGCCGGCGCACCTCCGCGTTGATCTTCGCGTCGATCTTGAGGACCGCGGACACGAGGTCGTCGTACTCCTTCTCAGAGAGCTTGGAGATCTCGAGGGCCTCCTTCCGCGTGAGCTCCCGATCGATCTTCTCCAGCTTCGTCGTTACCTCGACGAAGGGCTCCGGGAACGGCTCCCCGTACCCCGGCACGTGCCCCTTCGGGAAGCCCACGTCCTCGGGCCGCACCCGGCCCGTCTTCAGGCGGTCGTGCATCGATCCCGCCACGTAGTAGCGGGCGATGACCTCGAGCGGGATGAGGAAGTTCGTCGTCCTGGGCGTGATCCGGTCGTAGTCCGGGATGACCTGGACCCGCTTCACCCGCATCTGGTTCGGTCCGCTCACCCGGAGGAAGTGCGTGCGGAGGCCGAGGTCCTTCACGACGTGGAACCAGTGCGCCGACGTGCGGCACAGCGTCTCGCCCTTGTGCGGGATGAGGCTGGGGATGATTTTGTCGAAGACGCTGATCTGGTCCGTGAAGACGAACTCGAGTTCGTCCGCAGAGACCTCGTAGACTTCCTTGACCTTGCCCTTCCGAAGGAATTTCACCGGCTCCTCCCCGGCGCGGCAGATAGAGCCGCCGTTCTTAGGGCTTGTGGTATTCGATACGGGTCGCGACCTCGTCCGCGAGCTCACCGTCGAAGTATTTCCTCAGGAGGTGGAGCCCGAGGTCGATCGACGCGGTCACGCCCCCGGATGTCGTGACGAGGCCGTCCTCCACGACCCGATCGTCGACGACCGTGGCCACGTCCCGTAGCTCGTCGCGCGCGGCATGGTGGGTCGTGACCCGGCGGCCCGCGAGGAGGCCGGCCGCCTTCAGGATGACCGCCCCCGTGCACACGCTCGCAATCGGCTTCTCCGTGCCGAACGCAAGGAGCTCGTCTAGGAGGCCGGGGTCCTTCACGACCTCCTTGTGACCGAGGCCGCCGGGGACGACGAGAAGATCCAGGTCGTCGAAATCCGCGCGGACGTCATGGGCGAGCATCTTCATCCCGAGGGCCGCGGTGATCGTCTCCTTCCGCGCCCGGGTCCTGACGATCAGGTCGAGCTGCGGATGGAGCTGCTTCGCCTTCGCGAGGACCTCGTACACGCCCATCGCGTCGAGCTCCTCGACGCCATCGAAGAGGAGGATGCCCACCCGCATGTGAACCGCCGTTGGCGGAAAGCCTACTTAGTCCTTTTCTCTTGCTTTCGTTCCGTGCAAGGCACCCCGGTCGACGAGCCATTGGCGCGCGTCGACGTAGTCGCGGGGCTCGAAGTCGACGTGGTCCCGCAGCTTGCCGTTCGAGTTGATCCCCATCTTGACGCCCGCTTCCCGCAGGAGCGGGATGTCCATGAGGCCGTCGCCGAAGGCGAGGATGTCCTCCTTGGGCACGCTCCACCGCGACGCGAGGCCCCGGACGATGTCGCCCTTGAGCCTCGGGCTCACTTGGACCCGCACGTCCCCGGTAAACGTGCCCGCCTGGTAGACGAACTCGTTGCTGAAGATCGCGTCGGCCTCGAAGAGGACCATCGCGGCCTCCGCCACCTCGCGGGGACCGCCCGTCACGATCGCGACCTTGTTCCCCTGGGAGCGGAGCCAGTGGACGAACTCCTGGGCCCCCGGCACGGGCCGGAGGTGGCGCGCGGCCCGCAGGACCTGCGCCTGGGCCAGCCCCCCGAGGAGCCGGGCCCGCATGCGGAAGCCCTGTTCCCAGTCGATGCGGCCGTCGATCCCGGCCCGGGTGATCTCGGCGACCTCGTCCTCCTTTCCTAGCAAAGAGGCAAGTTCAGGCAGGAATTCGTTGAAAATCAATGTGTTCTCGAGGTCAAATACAACGAGTTTCACAAGGACGGCCTTCGGCTCCCTGAGACAACGGGTCCTATAAATGGTCTCCGGGTCCGAAGGACCGCTCACGTTCGGTCGGGGTGTCGCGGGCTCGCGGCGCGTGAGGAGGTCAGAAGACTTCCATGTCCCCGTGGACCTCGAGGCCCGAGTCCGTGATGCTGTAGGGCTTGATGGATCGCGGGTGCGCGAGGCGCCGCATCTTCATGACCTGGATCACGAGCTGGACGTCCCCGTTCTCGCGCTCGTTGAACCGAAGGCCGATCACGCCGTCCGAGACGTATTCGACGAGGCCGTCCCGGCTGCTGCGGGGGTTGTCATCCTTGACTTCCGCGGTGAAGATGCACGTCGCCCCGGTCGTCTTGAGCTGCTGGCACAGGCCGAACAGGCGCGCGCGCCGTTCGTTGTCGTCCCCGAACATCATGTTCAGGAGGCTGATCGAGTCGACGACGACCCGGGTCGCGTTGAACTTCTTGATGAACTCGGGCAGTTCGGACCGGACGCGGGTCACGGTGGCCTTCGCGTCCGCGGGCTCGAGCTTGATCACCGCGAGCTTCTTGTCCTTCAGATGGGGCCGGAGGTCCCAGCCGAACGACGCCGCGTTCGCCGTGATCGAGTCGACGTCCTCCTCGAGGGAGATGAAGATCCCCTTCTCCCCGTTGATGAGGCCCTGCATGAGGAATTGCATCCCGAACGTCGTCTTGCCCGTGCCGAAGGAGCCCATGACCGTGATGATGTGCCCTCGGGGGACGCCCCCTCCGAGCATCTCGTCCAGGCCATCGATCCCCGTCAGAACGAGGTCTGGGCCGGTCGTCGCCGTCTCGGCGTCCTTCTGGGGTGCCGCTTCCGCCTCGGTCATCCGATCACCTCACGAGATGCGCTCCATGTAGACGACCACCAGCCCTTGGTTCGCCGAGATCATCGTCGGGAACCGCGCGATCTTGTCTCGGGGCAGGTGGGGCAGAACGCCCGTGAACTTCTCCAGGTACATGTACCGCTGCCGCGTCGAGGACCGCTGGGACGTCTTCCACTCGAAGACGAGGCAGCCGTCCGTGGAGTCCATGAGCATCTTTTCGTACCGTGGTTCGAGGATCCCGTTCGTCAGGAGCAGGTACACGAGGCCGTTCCATTTCTTCGCCGCGCGCTGGAGCCCCTTCACCGTCGTCACGAGGTCCCGCATCTCGACCGCGTCCGAGACGGCCAGGTCCGTGATCGAGTCGATGACGATCATCGCGCCCTGTCCCTCCTCCTCGAGGAACGTGACGAGCTCCTCCAGGATGTTCGTCGACGGAAGGTCGAAGGCGTCCTGGTGCGTCCAGCTCTGGGGGACGACGGAGTGGCGGTAGTAGGTCGAGGAGAAGTCCTTGAAGATCGTCCGGTCGCGGAATGCGTAGAAGTACTCCGAGTTGAAGGACGTGGCCAGTTCCGTCAGGACCGTCTCGCGGGAACGGGAGAAGGTCACGTACGCGATCTTGGAAGGCAGGTCGGAGGTGTCGCAGTGGTCCCCGAGGTAGTAGTGCCAGGAGCTCGGCCGCTCGTTCACGATCGCGATCTTGGACGCAGCCGTGTACGCGAACTCCTGCATCCCCGCGCCGATGTCCCCTTTGAGGAGGACCGTCGAGCCACTCGGGAACCCGCCATCCACGATGCTGTCCAGGTCCGCGATCCCCGTCGGGACCTTGCGGATCACAATGGGCTCGTCGCTCGTCTCCTCGGACGGGAGAGCGCTCGAGCTCGTCCAAGATTCATCTTCCGTTAGAGCCATCCCACTCGAGTGCTGCAAAGCGGTTCGTCGAGATAAAGGCTTTTTGTAAAGGGTCGGGGCCGGCCTGATCGGGACCGGTGTCGTTCGCGTCCGAACCTCGTCTGATTTTCATTTCGTCCGTGCGATAATATCCCTGCAACCCGCGCGCGAGCGCGCGTGGGACGACGCGGCTCGGGGTCAAATCCGAGAAACCTTATGACCGCCATCGTCTTAGTCGGCGGCGACCCGGATGGAGAGGGCCACTTCTTTGTCAAACATCAAGCGGTTCGCGCGCGTCGTGGACCAGCCGGAGTCGGCCATCGACCTGGGGGAGGCCGCGTTGCTCATCGCCGAGGACGCGTACCCGGGCCTCGACGTCGCAGGATACCTGAAGCGGCTCGATGAGATCGCGGCGCCCCTGCAAGGAGAGCTGCACCCTCGGAGCTCCCTCTGGGAGATGATCCAGGCGCTGAACGGCCATCTCTTCGGGGAGCTCGGCTTCCGGGGCAACGCGGAAGACTACTACGATCCGAGGAACTCCTATCTGAACGAGGTCCTCGACCGGCGGCTGGGCATCCCGATCACCCTGAGCCTCGTCTACATCGAGACCGCGCGGCGGATCGGGCTCACCGTGGTGGGGGTGGGGCTCCCGGGCCACTTCATCGTCGAAGCCCGGCGGGACACCTCCTCGGTCCTCCTGGATCCGTTCCATGGAGGCGAGGCGCTGACCCCGGAGGACTGCGAGCGCCTCGTCCAGGACGTGTACGGAGGCAGCATCCCGTTCTCGGAGGAGCAACTCGCCCCCGTGCGGAAGCGGCAGATCCTCACGAGGATGCTGAACAATCTGAAGAAGAACTACCTGTCCGAGGACGACCCGGGCCGCGCCTGGCCCGTCGTCGAGAAGATGCTCCACCTCGACCCGAACAGCGCCCTGGACCGCAGGGACCGCGGCCTCCTCGCGTACCGGATGAACCGCTTCGCGGAGGCGCGGAGCGACCTGCGTTACTACCTCGACCGCTGCCCCGACGCCCCGGACCGGGTCGCGATCCGCTCGTCCGTATCGGCCATCGAGGCCATCCTCCAGATGATGGCCTGAGCGATTCCGGACCCGCCTCTGATTATCACGGATCGATAGCGACAACGTCAGCTACTTGAGGCCTACCCGGGGTTGGACCCCCGGGTGGTCCCCTGCCTCCGACGCCCATCCGTAACCCCCTCGCGGGGTTCATCCTAGCCATCCTCGCGTCCCTCGTCCTGACCGCCGTGGCGGGGTTCGCCAGCATCTTCATCCCGTACCTCGAGTTCCGCCTCTTCTTCCTCGGATTCGTCTTCTTCGGGGCGGGCGCCTTCGCCGGGAGGAAGACGTACATGGGGTCCCTCGGCTTCGTCGGGGCGTACCTCGGTGCGTTCCTCGGGTTCTCCCTGGCCGAGCAGCTCTTCTGGGAGCCGACCTTCCCCTGGATGGAGCCTCTGGCGCTAGGCCTGGCCGTCGCGGCCGGCCTGGGCGGGTTCATGATGGGGAAGATCGGCGTGCACCGCCTCGAGCGGGAGCAGCGCGTCACCCCGGGTCTGCGACGCTGCAGCCGCTGCGGCGCCCGCGTCGGCGTCTCGGCCCGCAAGTGCTGGTCCTGCAAGGCCTTCCTGACGTACTGAGCGCGGGGTTTATGGCCCAGCGCCGCGTCGACGGGCCATGGCGCACATCGAGAAGACCGTGACGATCGCTGCGGACCCGCAGACCGTCTGGTCCCTGGCGTCCGCCCTGGACCGGGAGCCGGAGATCTGGAAGGGCACGAAGTCCGTGCGCACCCTGTCCGCGAACGGCAACGTCGTGGAGCGGGAGGTCACCCTCGCGTTCCGCGATCGGAAGGAGCGCGAGCGCGTGACCCTCGAGCCGCCCCACCGCGTCGTCCACGAGCTCCTCCAGGGCCCCATGCGGGGGACGAAGACCGTGTCCGTCACGCCGAGAGGCGAAGGGAGGACGGAGCTCTCGGCCGTGTACGACGTGACCCTTTCGGGTCTCCTGAAGCTCGGCACGGGACCTTTCACGAGGCACGCCGCGGAAGGGGTCGAGCACGCGCTCCAGCGGATCAAAGAGATGGCGGAGGGCCGACCGCCCTCCGTCTGAGCTTCAGATCTTCTTCATGCGTCCCAGGATGGGCTCGTAGATCAGGCCCTTGTCCAGGAGGCTGTTGATCGACTCCTCGAGCTTGTCCTTCGAGACGCCCGCCTTGCCCGCCGAATCGAGGATGCCCTCCCACGGAGCGCCCTTCCCGTCCTTGTCGAGGGACGCGATGACCTCGAGGACCTTGTCCTCGTCCGCGGTCGGCTCCTCGGGCTCCTTGGCCTCCGCCCTCGGCGCGGCCTCCGTCACGGTCGGCTCGGCCTCCTCCGGACGGCCCTCCCGGTACTCGGGCAGGAGGTATCGCAGGGCCTCCGCGAGCATCGCGGTGTACCGCGAGAGGTCCGCCTTCCCGTAGTGGCTGGAGGCCTGGACGATCCCGTCCGCGAGGGCCTGCTTGACGCCGACCTGGACCAGGGCCTCCTTCGTGAGCGGATCCATCTTCTGGGCCTCCGACATCGCGTCGAGGCGCTTGCGCAGGGAGCGGCAGGCCTCCAGGATCCAGAAGTCCCGGACCCGCTCGTCGACGGCTTTGATCGCCTCGGGGCGGATCGACGTGTAGATGGTCCCCGGATCGGGCGAGTAGACGCGGC
Source organism: Thermoplasmata archaeon (assembly GCA_041483635.1). Classification (GTDB taxonomy): domain Archaea; phylum Thermoplasmatota; class Thermoplasmata; order RBG-16-68-12; family RBG-16-68-12; genus RBG-16-68-12. The sequence goes on along the minus strand of JBGPGA010000011.1, from coordinate 15,244 downwards.
TCTTGCCCACGATCGCGCCGAAGACGGGGGGCTTGAGCTTCGAGAGGGCCGCGGCGGCCTCGGGCTGGTACTGGCCCGCGTACACGTGGAACGTCCCCGTCGGGTCGGACACCCGGGCGCGCCACATCGGCTGCATGTCCGTGCCCACGTTCTCGATGTCCGTGATCACGCCGACGACGAAGATCCGGTTCACCTTCGCGCCAAGGGGCGTGATCACGTAGGAGGGCGCGCGCTCCCCGGTCCCTTCGACCTCGAGGGTCGCGTCGTTGTACTCGCCGGCGAAGAGCCGCCAGGCCACCTCGCGCATCATGCGGGTCCCTCCATCTGCTCGAGCATCTCACGTGCCTCCGTCTGGACGTCCACGCGGAGCATCTTCGCCGTGTCGACGATCATCATGAGCCCGTAGTCGTCCGAGGTCACGTTCCCGCGTGCCTCGAGGGGCTGGGCCACGAGGAGGTCCGAGAGCTCGTCCCGCACGACGTCCACGGACATCGCCTCCTTGGCCTGGGCGATCGCCGAATCGATCGTCTTGTCGAGGAGGGCCTCCGTGAGCTCGCGGTTGAAGACCGCGGTCAGGGCGCCGCTGCCGTCGTCCAGGACGGCCTTCACGCGGAGGTCCGCATCGCCCTTGACCTCGCCGTGGATCCGGCAGGCTCCCTTCCGCAGGACGCGGCGGCACTCGGGGCAGCGGTACACGAGGCCGGAGCCCTCGCGAAGGTCGATGAGGATGCCCCGGACCGTGACGTCGACCCCCCCGCCCCGTTCCGCGAGGTCCTCGATCCACATCCGCGGGCTCTCCCCCACCTTCGAGGAGGGAGGCAGCGCCTCGTCCTTGAGCTTCGTGACCGCCGCGCGGTCGTCGAAGCTGAGCTGGGGGATGCCCCGCCACGACTTGACGTAGGCGCCCTCGATGCGCAGGACGTCGTCCTCCTTCAGGCCGAAGTCCTTCCAGGCGCTGAACTGGCTCTTCCCGGTCTCGTCGGCCAGGACGCCGCTGTAGACGGCCTTCTTCGTGCCATCGACCTCGACCTCCCGCGTCTCGACGGACAGGACGCGCGCCGTGACGGCGACGTTCGAGGCGCCCTCGCGCAGGTTGACGACCTTCATCTCGGTCGGCTTGCCGATGTAGGGCATCCCGACCCCCGCCGCGGGCTTGTACTCCGGGAGGGCATCCGTCTTCTCCTCGGAGACCGCCGTGCGCACGCCGAAGTTGACCTGGACCTGGCCGCGGTACTCCTTCGTGTACGCGTTCTGGACGCGGATCACGTCCCCCTTGGCCAGGGTCAGGTTCAGCGGCTCCCAGGCCGTGAAGGGGATCGTCGCGGACGGGTCCCCGAGGATGCCGTACAGGATCCGCTTCGTCCCGCTCTCCACGGTCACGTCCTTCTCGTTCACGCTCACGATCCGCGCGAGGAGGTTCACGGACTGCTCCCCCGGCACGAGCTCGCGGATCGTCTTGTTGATGCCGACCGCGAGCCCGGACGGGTTCCCGCCGTGCTTCTTGACGATGGACCGCTTCGCCGTGTCGAGGGAGACGCGGTACACGTTGAGGTAGCTGGACAGCTCCTTCTCGATCTCCGACTCGCTCACTTTTCCGCCGAGCGCCCGGGTGATGTCCTGAACATGGGGCGCTAGTTCTTCTCTCGTAGAATCACGTTCCCGAGGCGTGTCGATTTCTCGCCTCGTCCCTGCGTACGGCCCGGCCGTATAAAGGGTCTCGGCGGGGTGGGTGAAAGTGCGGCTCCGGCGGCACGAAATCCTATTAGGCCCCGCCGGTCTGGGTCGGGTCGGATTGGATGAGGCTCAGTCCCGAGGCCCGGTTCTGGATTACGGTCGCCCTGGCCTTCATCGCGCTCGGCATCCTGCTCGACCTCTTCGTTGGCTTCTAGAGCCCACCGCAAAGCTTCATGTCGGCCCTCCCCTTGGTCGGGTCCGTGGATACCCAGGAGCTCCTGCAGGCCTGCCTCAGCTTCGAGCGGACCTGGTCCGAGACCGGCTCCGTCGTCCGGAGGACGCCGTACGGCGTCACGATCCGAAACGACCGCTACCCGCGGATCCATATGGTGAACCTGGCCTGGGTCGAGCGCCTACCCCGGGGCGGAATGGATGAGATTCTCGCGGATCTCGATCGGGCGTTCGAGGGCAGCGCGGTTCGCCACCGCAACGTCGTGTTCGAGGAGGCGCAGGTCGCCTTCGAGAACCAGGAGGCCTTCGCCGCCCGCGGGTTCCAGCCTCTCGGGGAGCTCGCCATGGCGCGGGTCGGGCTGCCCGCCTGCATCGAGAACCCCGACGTGGTGATCCGCGAGGTGGACCAGGGAGCGCCGGAGGCGGACTATCGCCGCCTGCGGATGCGGATCTACGAGGGGCTCGAGTACGCCCCGGATGAGTCCGAGCAGCTCTACACGATCGCGCGGGACCACGGTGCGATCCATGGCGAGCACGACTACGTCGGCTACGTCGAGAGCTCCCCGGCCGCGACGGTCTCCCTCTGGCCCCGGGGACGGTTCGCGTACATCGGGGATGTGGCAACGATGCCCGAGTTCCGGAACCGCGGGGTCGCCCGCACCCTCGTTTTCGAGATCTCCAAGCGCGCGCTCGCGGCGGGATGCGAGTACAGCGTCCTCTTCACGGACCTGTTCGACTCCCCGCAGGTCATGTACAAGACCCTCGGGTACCAGCCGGTGGGCGAGATCCGCAGCTTCCTCAAGGTCGAGGCCCCCGCCTAGCCCGCCCACCGCGCGAAGCTTCATACAACGCCGCGTCGCTTCGCGGTCCATGGACCTCGGGCTGAAGGGCAAGGTCGCCCTCGTCGCGGCGGCGAGCCAGGGAATGGGTCGGGCCGTAGCCCTGAACCTCGCGCGGGAAGGCTGCCACGTCGCGATCTGCGCCCGGAACACGGGCCCCCTCAAGGAGGCCGCCCGGGCGATCCACGACGAGACGGGCGTCGATGTCGTGAGCCTGGCCGCGGACGTCTCCAAGCTGGGGGACGCGACCGCGTTCGTCGACAAGGCCCGGGACGCCTTCGGCGGCGTCGACATCCTCGTCGTCAACGCGGGCGGGCCGCCGACGGGGCGGTTCGAGTCCCTCACCGAGGAGCAGTGGGCGAAGGCCTACGACCTGACCCTGATGAGCGCCGTGCGCCTCATCCGGGCCGCCGTCCCGGCGATGCGCCCTCGTGGCGGCGGGTCGATCGTCGCGATCACCTCCCTGACCGTGAAGCAGCCGCTGGACAACCTGCTCCTCTCGAACGCGATGCGCGCCGCGGTGATCGGCCTCGCGAAGACCCTCTCGCGGGAGCTGGGTCCCGACAAGATCCGCGTGAACGCCGTCGCGCCCGGCTTCGTCGCGACGGACCGCCTGCTCGAGATCCAGCGGGTCCGGGCCGAGCGCGAGAGGCGGGACCTCGAGGACGTGCAGGCGGAGGAGATCCGGGCGATCCCCCTGGGTCGGTACGGGCGTCCGGAGGAGGTCGCGGATTTCGTGACCTACCTCGTCTCGGACCGCGCGTCCTACGTCACGGGGAACGTCATCCAGGTGGATGGCGGGATGTACCGCGGCGTGCACTGAGGCCGCGGCCACCCCGCCCTGGGTTCGTTCAGTTTTCGACCGTGATGGTCCCGCGCATGCCCATCATGTCGTGGAGCCCGCAGATGTACGAGTACGTCCCCGCCGCGGTGAAGGTCACGCTGAACGTGTTGCCCCAGGGCAGGAAGGAGAGCAGGAATCCCGAGCTCAAATTGATGGAGCCGTCGTAGGACGTCGCGGTGCTGAACGGGAAGCTCCGGTTCGCCGGGGCGACGAGTCCCGCGTCCCCGCCGAGAGGTTCGGCCCCGAAGGTCACCGTGTGGGGGGTGAACGGGTCGCGGTTCACGAAGTGGACCGTGTCCCCGACGTGGACCGCCAGGTCGGAGGAGAAGAACCGCATGACCGTCGAGACGCCGTTGCCGCCGCCGACCGCGACCTCGATCCCGGTGCCGCCGATGTCCGCTGCGGTCGCCGCGGCCTCGATGGAGGCCTCCTCAATGTCCCGAGCATGGGCGATGTCCACGGTCATCTGGGCGTGCGCCTGCTTCTGGTACTGCGCGTCCGTCTTGGGCAGCTTCTGGGCGTCGGGGACGACCGTGATCGTTCCGTGCATCAGTGGATGGAGAGCGCACTGGGCCGTGTAGGTGCCCGGTCCCACGTCCATCGTGACTGCGATGCTGTTGCCGAAGGGTCCCTGGGAGACCAGGATTCCGGAGTTCACGATCCCCGTGTTGTCGAAGGTGGCCTTTCCGGGGCCCGAGAGGTTCTGCGGCGCGAAGAAGGCGAACGGGTCGGCCACCGGGCCCGTCAGGCCGAACGTGACCGTGTGGGGCTCGATCAGGTTGTTCGTGAACACGATCACGTCGCCCCGGTGGACCGTGATGGCGTTCGGGTAGAACGCCATCCCCATGAGGGACATGTCCGCGTTGGACGCTCCCAGGGTCACGTGGAATGTGGCCGGGCTGGCCGCCCGGCTGGACGGCAAGGCCGCGACCCCGGTGAACGCCAGGGCGAGGACGAGCAGGGCAATCACACTTCGAGCTCCGAATCTGAAGACTTTGTCTCTCACGAAATCCGCTCCAATCGATATGGACTGGCCGCACCCAGATTTCGGCTGGCCAAAAGGCCTTTGGCACACCTTTTTCCCGTTCTCCAGTTCGGGGGACGGAGTCTCGAGGTCGCGGCGCACGGTCCCGGTTTGCGATTCAGGCCTGCCGCTTCGGCTGCTTCGTCGGCGCGTTCGAGCAGGACCAGCACGTGCGGCGGGTCGCCCCGTTCCATGCACCGCAGCCGCCGCAGCGCCACGTGTCTGCGGCCATGGGCCCCATTTCGGGGAAGAAGCGGTTCACGGAGATCGCCGCACCGCAGTCCCAGCAGATCGTGCGGTCCGCCTCGTTCACGAGGCCGCAGTGGGGACAGTCCCAGCTCGGGGCGACGTTCCCGCCGAGCTTCTTCCTCCGGAGGCGCCAGTCGACCGACGTGAAGGCAAACGTCGCGAGAAACAGGAAGAGGAGCGCGGTCGGGAGAAGATCGTCCACGACGGTCTCGATGTGGGGACGCGGGGCATATAGCCTGTGTGCTGGGAATCAGGGCCGATACTTGTTGGCGCCTGCGAGGCTCACTGGTTGAACGTCTCGACCTTCTCGTAGGTCTGCTTGAGGTACCTGATCAGGATGTCCCGGTTCCGGCGCAGGTGGCTCTCGTACCACCCCTTCACGAGCTCGGCCAGGATCTTGTGCAGGTCGTCGAGGCTCACGCGGTCGATCACTGCGTCGTACAGGGTGTGGATCGTCCAGATTCGCTTCCAGCCGCTGTACTTGTAGTAGTGCTCGCCCTCCGAGTACTCGAAGGTCATCTTGAGGTGGATCTTGCCGTCGACCTCGACGTAGTTGATCTTGACCGCGTCCCCGACGCGGCCCTCGTCCATGGACCGGTCGAGGAGCTGGACGGACTGCACGGCGGCCGGGTTGAAGCCGGGGCGCCACTTCCAGTCCCCTTCCGGGAACGTTTCGGAGAAGACGCCCCAGTTGCTGTACGCCGGCTCCATGGTGAAGTGGACGTTGATCTTGTTGAACCGCTTCCAGACCTTCCAGAAATCCTCGATGAGCGCCCGGTTCAGTTCGAGGCGGACCTCGTTCTGCTCGCCGACGTCCTCGATGATTTCCTTCGTCTTCTTCTCAAGTTCCGCGTCGAGGGAGGAGAACCAGTCATCCCCCTTGTCCGCGGCCTTCTTCGCGGCCATTGCCAAGTCCCTTCTCACCGACGGCGAATCAAGTCAAGTGTTATATAGGTTCTCGTGTCGAACGCTCACGCCGCCTCCGGGCACGACGGGGGTCCCGCGCAATCAGCACCCTCCTCATCCTGCGGAGAGGTGGATGCAGGCGTAGAAGATCCGGAACGCCGCCCGGAAGTCCTCGGCCGAAAACTCGAGCCGCGTGCCCCCGACGCGGGTCACGAGCGGCTCGAGCTCCGCGCGGTCCGCAGCCTCCGTCCCCTTGAAGTCGATTGCCATGGCCACGGGCTTCGTCGCGACGAGGGGCTCAATCTCGGCGGCCTCCCGGACCGCCTTCTCCGCCTCGGTCTGGATGCGGTCGCAGGCCGTGCGGGGATGGAGATGCTTGGCCGCGTTCGTCGTGATGGCCTCCTTCACGGCGACCGTGTGGACGCCTCGCAGGAGGGCTTGAGCCTCCGCCACGACGGCCGTATCGCCCGTGACGAGGACCACGGGGACGCCGAACTCGCCGGCGACATACGCGTTCAGCCCTGTCTCGCCGACCGCGCGGCCGTTCACCTCCACGACCCGGATGCGGCCCGTGAAGGTGTGGTCGATGATCGCGCGCGGGGTGCCCGCCATGGCGTGGTACCCGACGAAGAGGGCCGCGTCGAACGAGCCGTCGAGGTCGTGGACCATGGAGAAGGGCCGCGGGCCGCCTCGCATCAGCGTCGCGGCCTCGTGGAGCTCCTCCGGGATCAGGTTGTCGAAGTTCCAATGGGAATCCGCGACGAGGACCTCGGTCGCCCCCGCCTTGAGGGCTCCCTCGATCGCGGCGTTCGCCTCCGCGGTCATGCGATGGCAGTTCGCGCGGTAGGCTTCGCCGCCGTGATCCGGGTCAGTCTCCTTTTCGCCAACGACACCCGTGATCCCTTCCATGTCCACGGACAGAAAGACCTTCACTTTCACCGCCCGCGGCGAGGAACGCGTGCGCGGCCATAACGGTTCGTGCAAGGAGCTCCCGCAGTGGGGAGGAACCTTTATGCATCGACGGGGGCATCGAGCTCCTGTAGCGCAGGAGGGACGCTCGCAGTGCGCTTCTCTGGTTCGAGCCGAGGCTTCGTGTGCGTCGTGGCCTGGTTCAGCGTCTTCGTGCTCGTCGCATTTGCAGCTGCCGCCCAAGCCACCGAGGAGTGGACCCTTACGGGCATTCAGTTCACCGCGGGGGCATTCGAAAACACCGCTTTCACGCAGGACGGGACGGTCCAACTCTCGTCCTGGGCCGTACCATCGAACCGAAGCATAGTTCTCGATGTGGGGTCCGCGGGGTCCGCCGACTCTCTGTATGCGCGGTCGCCCTTCGTCCTTCGCGACACGGATGGGTCGTACAAAATGTGGTACTCTGGCCAAGATGGGAATCGGAACAGGATGATGTACGCCACATCGCCGGACGGCTTCTCCTGGACCAAGATTGGCGTGATCGTGGATGTCCTGACCCCTCCGTACTACTTTGACAGCGTGGGCGGTGCGAGCGTGATCAAGATTGGGTCGACATACCACATGTGGTTCCACGGCGGATTCTGGAGCGGAGGTCCCTTCGGCTTTTGGAGCCAGATCTACCACGCCACCTCGTCGAACGGAATGAACTGGAGCATCACGGGCGTCGTGCTGCCTCCGAATCAATCCTGGGACATTGGGATGGTGAATAGCCCCTGGGTCCTCCAGGATGCTCACGGCATGTTCCGGATGTACTTCGCCGGATGGGATGGCTCGAACACCCGGTTGGGCGTAGCGACCTCGGTCAATGGCACCTGGTTCGTGCCGTATTCGAGCAATCCGATCCTGGCCCTCGGCGCCTCCGGAGCGTTCGATTCCATGGACATGCTCTCCGGCTCCGTCGTCGACGGTCCCGGATGGACGCTGTGGTACTGCGGATCGGATCGGGTCCAGAACCGAATTGGATTGGCCCACTCCGCGGATGGCTTCAATTGGACGAAAGACGCCTCAAACCCTACGTTCCTTCCTGAGCCCTCACCCTCCTGGGATGATGCTGGAGTGGCCTATCCCGATCTTCTCGCCGGCACCGCGGGCCCGCGACTCTATTTCGCTGGCTCGGATGGGACGTATCTGCGAATCGGCGTGGCCTCCTTCCCGTCTCTCCTTCCGGCGGTGTTCCTAGGTGTCTACACCACGCCGGTGTTCGACTCGCAGGCCCTCAGGACGACCTGGGAATCGCTTTCCGTTCAAGTCGCGGTTCCCGCGCATACGGACCTGCTGTTCGGGGTTCGCGTGGGAAACCGGTCCATGCCCGACCTCACATGGTCCGCGTGGGAGCTCGTTTCGAACGCGTCGCTGACCAGCGACCTCCACGACCTCGTGTCGCGGTACATCCAGGTGCAAGCGGTCTTCTTGAGCAACGACGTCAACGTGTCCCCTTCTCTGATCTCGATCAGCGTCCAGTACAGCCTCTGGTCCCCAGCCGGTGTCAACTCCGGCGGCTTCGCGCTCGTCAGCCTGGCGGCGCTTGGAGGTGGCGGCGTTGGCGGCCTTGTCGCCCTCGCCGCAGGAATCCTACGGAAGAAGGGATAGGCGGCGCTTCAACGAATACCGTTCTGACCGAGGTGCCGCTGGGGTTCCGCCCACAGGTTTAGCTGGTGAAGGGTTCACATCTTCCCTGTGAAACGGGGTCTCCCCCCAGGAGGAGTTTGACCCCTGCCATGGCGAAGAAGTCCGTGAAGAAGACGAAGAAGGGCAAGCAGAACTAATCGTGCTCGCGCCTTTGACGTTGTGGAGGTCTCTCAGTTCTTTCCCTTCTTTTCTTCCCGAACTCTCTCTTGGAGACGCGCGTGAACGACCTCGCTCACGACCTTCCCGTCCGCGCGTCCGCGTAACTTCTCCATGGCGCGGCCCATGATCCCCTTCTCTGCAGCCTCGCCGCGGGAGTGAATCAGATCCGCCGAGGCGTCCAAGACCTCGTCGACGACTTTCTCCACCTCCTCGCGGCTGAACCCCTGCACGCCGACTGCCTTCAGAGCATCGGATGCGCGTCCCCTGGTCCTTGCCATCTGGCGCAGGAGGTCGGGCATCGCCTCCTTGGCGAAACGTCCCGCCTTCAGGAGGGAGAAGAGCTCCCGGAGGTGATCCTCCGCGATCCCTTCGACATCCAAGCCCTCGCGCCGCAGCTCGGAGTAGTGGTACAGGAGGACCGTGGCCACGAGCGTGGCTTCGCCGAACTCCTTCGCGATGAGCTCGAAGAGCTCGTCACTTCCCTCTTGGACGAGCTGTCGCGCCTGCTGCTCGTGGATTCCGTACGCCTTCACGAGGCGCGGGACCTTGGCTTCGGGCTTCTCAGGCAGACGCTCCCGGATTCGTCTCAGGCGATTCTCGTGGACGCGCAGAGGCGGCACGTCCGTCTCCGGGTACATGCGGGCCTTCCCGGGCAGGGGACGGCTGTAGACCGAGGTGCCGTCGGGGCGTGGGTCGCGCGTCTCCTCGGGGACGCCCTTCCCGGCGTACTGCGCGCGGGGGATCATCTCCTCGATCGCGTGTAGGCACTTGGCTGCGTCATCGGCCACGAGGACGAAGGCGTCTTGGTCCCCGAGCGTCAGCGCCTTCCGAACCGCATCGACATCCGCCTGGGTGACCCCGTACGCGGGAAGTTCGTCCGAATGGAAGATGCCGCCGACGCCGGCGACCCGCGCATGGGAGGCGAGCTCGGGCCCGAGCTTCCCCTTCAGGAGTCCCGCGAACTTCGGCAGCGGCCATCCGTACACCTTGCCTCCCTTCTTGATCGCGGATTGAACGACCTTGGACTGGGACGCCGTGAAAAGGGCGGTGAGGTCGACGCCCTCCTCGGGCACTGTCCCTCCGCCGCGGCGGGCGAGTTCTTTCGCGACGTCGATCAGCATGACCTGCCGTTCGGCCTCCTTCTGGACGTAGGTCTCGATGAGCCGGAGCTCTTGCACGCCCTTGATCTCGATGCGGGCGCCGCCCCGGATCGAGATGTTCACGTCCTCCCGGATCGTGCCGATCCCGCGGATCACCTTGCGGGTCGCGCGGAGGAGGGACCCGATCGCGAGGGCGACCTCCCGGGCCTCCTCGGGCGTTGTGATGTCCGGGGTCGTGGAGACCTCGGCCAGGGGGATGCCGAGGCGGTCGAGCCGATAGAAGACCTCGTCGACCTTCTCGCCGACCCTCCGCGCCGCGTCTTCCTCCAGGAGGATCGTCGGGATGCCGATCCGCTTCCCGTCGACCTCGATCGATCCGTCCAGGGAGACGAGGGCGGATCGCTGGAAGCCCGCGGTGTTCGATCCGTCGATCACGAGCTTCCGCATGAAGTCGACCTCCCGCACGGGCTTCGCGCCGAGGAGGAGGGAGATCTCCAGGGCGATGTCGAGCGCGTCCTCGTTCGGGTGGTGCGGGGGCTCCTCGTCCGCCTCGACGAGGCAGGTGTTCGCCGTGGCCTCGTAGACGAACGTGAGGTGGCGCCGGGCCTCCTCGATCGCTGCGGCGTCCACCTCGCCAAGCTCGCTCTGGGTCGGCCGCAGGCGCCGCTGGAACCGGATCCCGTCGTCCTCCTCGGAGAGGCGGGACGCGCAGTCGCAGAACAGCTTGTGGGTGAGGAGCTGCTGGTGGATCTCGAGGCCGACCTTGAGCCCGAGGGAGGGGTAGTCCATTTGCGTCGGAAAGGCCGGGGGGCTCGAATAAGGCTTTCGTGGTCCGGCGGTTTCATCCCAGATCGCGCCCATGGTGGGCCTGTGGGCCGGACCGTCGACTTCGCGAAGCGCCGGATAGCGGGTGACGCGGTCTTTTGGCTTGTCATCTTCTTTGTTGCTTATTTCCTGTATCAGGGACAGCAGCTGACCCAGGCCGCGTGGCTGCTCCTCCTGGCCCTTGCCTTCACCGTCTCCCTTGCCTACACCCGCAGGATGAAACGGAGGCAACGGCGTGCCCGCCAGGCGAAGGCGCGCTAGCCTGGCTCATCCGGACGCTCCATTTTCGCCTCGAGCTCCTCGATGCGGGCCGCGGCGTTCTTCAGCTCGCCCCAGAGGATGTGGTGCCTCCGCGCCGCCCGGTACTCGCGCAGGGCCTCGGGGTCCGGCGGTTCCGCCTCGCCGTCCGTGGACAAAACGTTCTTCACGTAGAACTCCCGGTCCAATTCCGGGAGGGCGGACACGCGGCGGATCAGGTGGGCGGGATAGTCCGGCCTCAGCGTCGATGCATCGCGCAGGGTCATCATGATCGCATACTCCGCGCAGCAGTTCATGTCACCCTGGGGCGGCTCGTGGTTGGCGTGAGCCTTGCGGTGCGTCTCCACGAGCATGTCCCACACCTGACCGTACTCTTCGGGGACGGACATCGATCTCGCCGTTGGAGACAATCGGACGGAGTGTATCAAGCTGCGCGGAAACGGTCAGGCCTGGCGCCGGCGGTCCTCGGGCTTGTACGGGGACTCCAACGTGCCCTCTTCCCGCATCTCGCGATGCTCCTGCTCCTTCTTGAGCCAGGCGAGGAGACGGGCCGCCGCGCCGAAGGGGCGGAACTCGAAGGTCACCTTGCCGTGCTCCGCATCCTGCGCCCGCAGGAGGACGCGGCGCTTCTTGTGGACCACGTCCGTGGCCTACTCGAAGGGGATCTCGTGGAACCGCTTGCCCTTCTTCCCGCCAGGAAGGTCGAGCCACGCGTCGTCAAGGAGGAGGATCCGCTGCCGGGTCTGCCACGCCCATCCATGGCGGCGCTCGACGAGGGAGCGTTTCCTCAGGAGGCCCCCTTTGTAAATCTCATAGTTGAGGGCGCGGAAGCCGATGACCTGGTCCTTCCCCGTGAGGACGGGCTCGTTCGCCGCCGTCATGACGACGCCGACCTCGCCGACCTGGTCGATCTTCATCCCGTGTCTGGTCGCGTCAACCCCTGGCCGCGCATAAGCTTAACGAACCGGACCGGCGCATGCGGGTCACTCGGAGAACTCGTCGAGTCCGATCCGCGGGTTCAGTTCGCCCGCCACGTTCGTCGTCATGGCCTTCGCCACGTTCGCCGAATCGCGGGTGTGGCCCAAGACCCACATCAGCTTCACGTAGGCCACCTCGGGCAGCATGTCCTCGCCGCTGATCACCCCGGCTTTGATCAGGTCGCGGCCTGTGTCGTACACGCGCATCGACACGCGGCCCTGGAGCGTCTGGGTCGTCATGACGATCGGGATTCCGTCCCGGGTCGCGCGATGGACGGCCGGGATGAGGTCGTGGGCCGTGTGGCCCAGCCCCGTCCCCGCGAGGACGACCCCGTGGGACTCCTTGAGACAGTTCTCCAGGACCGCGGGCTTCATCCCGGGGTAGAAGTAGATCAGGGCGACGTCGAGGTCGAGCTTGGGGTCGACCTTCACGGGTCCCTTGGCCCGCGGCTGGACGGGCTCCGTGAATTCGACGGGTCCCTCCGGCCAAACCTTGCCCAGGGGCGTCGCGTTCATCGAGCGGAAGGCGTCCCGCCGGGACGAGTGCATCTTCCGGACCTTCGTTCCGCGGTGGATCCAGTCGAACGAGTCGGAGGTCTCCGCGTGCATGACCGCCACGACCTCACCGAAGTCCGCGGTGGCCGCCCGTGCGCCGCAGATCAGGTTGGAGGCCGCATCGGAGGACGGCCGGTCCGAGGAGCGCTGGGAGCCGACGACGACCACGGGCCCCGTCAGATCCCGGAGCATGAACGACAAGGCGGCGGTCGTGAAGTGTAACGTATCCGTCCCATGCGGGATGAGGATGCCTGCGGCGCCTGCGTCCAGTTCCTTCGCCGCCTCCTGCGCGAGGTGCTGCCAGTTCTCCGGCTTCAGGTCCTCGCTGTAGATGCTGTAGATTACGCGCGCCTTGACGTTGCAGACCTCGAGGAGTTCGGGGACGCTGAAGACGAGCTCCTCCGCGGTGACCGCGGGATGCACGGCGCCGGTGCGGTAGTCGACGTACGAGGCGATCGTGCCTCCGGTCCCGAGGACCGCGATCGTCGGCTTCGTCTTGGAGGGGGGCGGCAGCTTTCGATCCATGGCATGGGCGGCGTGCTGGGCCGTGACCTCGACGGACTCGATGTCCTCGACGGCGATCCCGATGTTGTAGCCGCTCCCGAGCTTGATCGTGAGGATGTCCTCCCCGCTGAAGCTCGTGTGCGGCATGAGGACGCCTTCGAAGTTCTCCCTGCGGGCCCTCACGCGAAGCGAATCGCCCTGGGCGGCCTTCGCCTTCTCCAGGAGCGCGCGAATCCTCGGCGGGTAGTCCATCGGGCCACGGAACGGGGTCACCCGATAAGGGCTTTTGGGAGGTCGGGCGTCCCCGGCTACCGTGGTGCGCACCGCCCGGGAAACTCTCAACGAGCTGCGTTGGCGCGGGAGCAATCGGCTCCCCGATGCGACGCTTTGGTATGCCGACCGCACGCGAGCCCAAGGGCGGCGAGTCATCCCCGGCTCCGAGATCGTCGACTTGGAGCGGAGGTACTTCACGACCTCGGGTGAGGGCCGCCTGCCGTACTACAAGATTGAGCGGATTGAGGTGGCCGGCCAGACCGTGTTCGAGCGGCTCCGCCCCTGACGATCGGAGGGCTCAGATCTTCCGTTGCGCGGCTCCCGTGAGCACGCCCTGCTGCTGGAACCAGGCGGCCAGCAGGGAGTACAGATCGTCGAACTGCTTCTTCACTCGGTGCGCGCCGATGACTCCGCCCGCCCAGCCCGAGTTGGCCTGATACAGACGCAGGACCGCGCCCTGAGGTCCCGGATAGATCTCGAAGTCGACCCCGTAGTACTGAGCGAAGGCCCCAAAGGCCAGGTTCATCCTCTTGCTGCCCTTCTCGGCCTTTCCCTTCACCGCGCTAGCCCACGTCACTCCGAACTCGTTCGCCATGAAGGCCGTCTGCACAAGCTTCTGGACGTTCTCCACGGAGCCTGTGACCGCGATGTCCGCGTAGTTCGTCAACGCATCCCTCGCATCCGGAAGGGCCGGGTCGGCCGATGAAGATTCCGTCGCAAGTCAACCTTGTTTAAGGTTGATTTTCCCGGGGAGGCTTCTTGGGTCCCGACCGCCATCCCACCGCCGGTCTCCATGGCCCCATTCCCGGACGACGTCCTGACCAAGACGAAGAAGGGTGAAGTCGAGGTGCGTTCCCTGATCGACCGCGGGCGGTACGTCCGCTACCATTACGTGCATCCGGAGACGGGGGAGCCCATGGAGGGCGGAAAGGTGAAGCTCGTCCTCATTCCGGAGTCGGGTCGGGTCGAGGAATTCTTCATCATCCCGACGAAGTCGAAGCGGGATCTGCTGATCCCCGCGGCCGAGAAGGGGGCCCGAAAGATCTGGGACGGTCGACAGGCGATCGACTTGTGATGGTCGGGGCCTCGACCCGGCTCGGCGGGCCGACCGCTGCGAGGGAATTGGTGTGACGCGTCAGCGGGCCGGCGAGGCCGTGAACTTGTCCAGGGTCGTGTGGCGCACCGCGAGGCCGAGGAGGACGCTCGCGTCTTGCGCGAACTCGCCGAGGTCGTGCGCAGCCGCCTCCAGGGCTTGTTGCTCCTCCGGGACGAGGGGCCACTCCTCCACGCGGAGAAGGTGCCCCTTCCCGACGATCGCGGGGGCGCCGAGCGCGAGATTCTGGACCCCGTACTCCCCGTGCAGGACGACGGACGCGGGGGCCATGGAAGGGTGCGGGGACACGAGCGCGTGCAGGAGGCTCGCCGTCGCACCGGCGGGGCCGTACGCCGTCCCGCCCTTGCCCTGGATGATCTTCGTGCTGACCGCGCGCAGCTCCTCGAGGAGGGCCGTCTTCTCTTCCGCATTGAGTTCGACGGACTGACCTTGGACCCGCACGCGGCTAAAGAGGGGGACCGCGCGTTCCCCGTGCTCGCCGAGGACGAGGGCCTCGACCTCGGAGGGCCGGACCTTGTATCGGTCCGCAAGGAGGCATCGGAGCCGGACCGAATCGAGGAGGGCTCCGGACCCGAGGACCCGGTCCCGCGTGAGGCCCGACGCCTCCCAGGCGATCGTCGTCAGGACGTCGACCGGGTTGGTGAGGACGACGAGGGTCGCGCGGGGGGCGGCGGCCACGATCCGACGGCTCAGGTCCCGGACGAGGGGCGCGTTCGCGTGGAGCAGATCGAGTCGGGTCATCCCGGGCTTGCGGCCCTGCCCCGCGACCAGGAGGACGACGTTCGAATCGGCGAGGTCCTCGAGGGTCCCCGCCCGGACGACGCTGTCCGACCGCTCCGCGATCCCGCTCCGGATGTCCTCGGCCTGCGCCCAGGCGAGCCCTTCGACGAGGTCATAGAGGACGATCTCGTCCCAGGTCCCGTCGCGGGCGACTGCGAAGGCGATTTCGCCCCCGAGCTTCCCGACGCCGACGACGCCGACCTTCATCCGGACCGCCCGAGGCACGACACGGACGGGGGCCTATAAGTCGTGTTGCGTGATCGTTCCGATGGACCGTGCGGGATTCACGCGGGCTGAAGCTCGTACGAGATCCGATCCGTCTCCTTCCCCTTCG
>JBGPGA010000010.1:0-32964 GCA_041483635.1 Thermoplasmata archaeon | reverse complement strand
GACGACGGGCGTCGTCGTCTGGGTCAGCGACTACCTCGGCTCGCCGCGGGCCGGCCAGACCGTCCTCTTGGGGAACCCGTTCCCGGTGGGCACATTCAACTCGACCTTCGTCCTGCGCAGGCAGCTCACGACGAACGCGACCGGATGGTGCACGTTCGCAAACCTGACCGCCGGGCAAGTCTGGCCCGTGCACATCACCGCGGGCGCCCTCCCCATCTCGGATGGCTTCGTGATCCCACCCGTGCGTCCCGCCGAGAACCTGTCCGTGACGGTCAAACGCTTCGACCTCCTGGGGGACGGAGCCCTGCGAGACGTGAGCGTCCACGCCATGTGGGCCGACGGCACGCCGGTCCGAGGCGCGCAGGTCGCGGTCGACGGGAATCCGGTCGGTCCGACGGACCGCAACGGCTTGTTCCATCAACGGTTCGGTGACGGGACGTGGGGGCTCGCCGTCACGTACCGCGGCGAGAGTTCGGCCCAGACCGTCGTCGTGGAGACGTCACCGCTCGCGATTCTCCCCTTCTTCCAGGGGCCTGACGCGCTCCTCCTGTTCCTGGGTGTCGTCCTGATGGGTCTGTTCGTCCCGATTATCGCGATTGCGATGTCCTATGATGCGGTCGCGAAGGAGCGCATGCAGGGGAGCCTCGAGCTCCTCCTTGCTCGACCCGCTTCCCGGACGGGCATCGCGGTCGGGAAGTTCCTCGGCTCGTTCCTCTCCGTCGGCCTGCCCATGCTCGGCGTCCTCCTGGGGGCGGTGTTGGGCGTGGCCGGCGTCTCGGGGAAGTGGCCCGACCTCACCTTCGTCGTCGCCTTCGTCGTCGGGACTCTCGGCCTGATCGCGGTGTACGTGCTGATCATGCAGATCTTCTCGACCCTCGCGAAGTCCGCCGGCACGGCGATCCTCTCCGCGCTCGTCGTTTGGATTGTGTTCAATATCGTCTGGAACCTCGTGTTCCTCGCCGTGGAGTCCGCATTCCAGATCCAGGGCGGGACGCCCGCGGCATTCACGCTGAGCACGGTCACGACCTTGTTCAATCCGAACGGGGTCTACCAGCTCATGGTCACGACGTTCGTGCCCGCCTCCACCCTGGGGCTGTTCGGGACCACGGGCGGGGGGAGTCTCCCCGATTGGACGGGTCCCTTGGCGATGGCCCTCTGGATTGGGATCCTCCTCGCTCTCGCGGTCATCGTGTTCCGCAAGCGGATTGTCTGATCGTCTCCGTCCGCCTTGCCGGACGGCCGACCGGCCGTGGGATTCGGGCCTGAATTGGGATTACTATCTTAATAGTATTCCGGCCTTGATAGGGTTATCACTTCGGGAAGCGTCCAATGACGCTTAAGAAGTACGGAGGCGCGTGTCCATGTCGCAGGAGAAACCGCACTTGACGATGGAAGGCCGGAATTCCGCCCAGAGGCGGTTCGCGAATCGCTTCTTCATACTCGTGCTCGGGATCTGGCTCGGCGCCGTCGCGATCTTCGCGGCCACGACGGTGAACTTTCGCTCCTGGATCAGCGTCCTCCAGTTCGGCCTGATGGTCTTCTTCCTGTTCACCTTCGCCATTGTCTTCTCGAAGCGCATCGTCTCGCTCGTCGTCAAGCCCTTCCCGCTCCCACGTCTGGACGCACTTGCCCGAAAGCCCCGGGTCGCAGTCCTCTACACCACGATGAACGACGTCGTCCCGGACTGCGTGGACGCGATCCGACAGACGTACCCCGTCGACGTGTACATGCTGGACGACTCCTCCGACCCGTATAGGCGGGCGATTGTCGACGACCTGGCGCGCCGACACGGGTTCCGGATCCTCCGGCGCCCGGAACGCAAGGGGTTCAAGGCTGGCGCGATCAACAACTGGCTCGGCCAGCACGGCGCGGAGTATGACTACTTCGTCCTCCTCGATGCGGACTCGATCCTCCCGCCGGACTGGGTCGGGGAAGCCCTCAAGTACGCCGAGCATCCGGAGAACGCGGACCTAGCCATCTTCCAGGGCCTGATCAACATCTGGAACACGGACAAGCCGTTCCCCCGCGCCCTCGCCGCGACGACCCTCCTCGGGCAGGACGAGTGGGAACGCCGGGTCAGTGGCTACGTGGGCGCCGTGTTCTGTTATGGGCATAACGTCATGCTGCGGACGAAGCCGGTCCTCGAGATCGGCGGCTTCGTCGAGGACTACGTGTCCGAGGACTTCGCGACGGCCGTCAAGCTCGCTTCCGCGGGCCACGGCTCTGTGTTCGTCCCGTTGCACACCTGGGAGGCGATGCCCGAGAACGTCCGGGGCTTCGTGAAACGCCAGACGAAGTGGACCCGCGGATCGATGGAGTTCTGGTCGTTCGTCCCTCCGGCCCGCCTCCCGTGGTGGAAGAAGATCTTCCTCTACACGACCCCGATGAACCACGTGGCGTACGTCGCGATCATGTTCGCGATGGTCGCCGCCGTCTTCGGGCGCGTCTCGACCTTCACGGCGTTCTTCGCGTTCGGGCAGAACCTCCTCATTGCGCCGATCGGGTACATCTGGTCGATCAACCTGTTCCGGTTCATCATCGTCATGTCTCTCGTGACCTCCGTGTTCACGATCGCGAAACTGCTCCAGGTCCACGTGGGCTTCTGGAGGTACTACCGCGCGCGGACCTTGAGCAAGGCAATCGGCGCGATCATGCTCCCGCACGAGATCCGGGCCATGGTCATGTACATCGTCGACCCGCGGCGGAAGTTCCCCGTGACCCCGAAGGACGAGCCGCCCATGACGATGCGGGAGATCCTCCACGTCGGCCGCGGGACGGTTGCCCTCGTCGCGGTCATGGCGCTCGGCCTGACGATGTGGAACCCCGTCGGCCTGTGGTACAACGCCCTCTGGTTCCTGTCCTTCATCACGGCGCCGTTTGTCCTGTACTATTATTGCGGCCCGCTGAACTGGCAGATCCGGGCTCAGGGCGCAGGGCCCCGGGACTTGCTCTCCGACCCGCGAATCCGAACGAGCGTGGACGGGGCGGCCGCCCGGGCGTGAACTTCGGTCACCCTAACCCCTTCCGCTTCGGGAGGAAGGACGTCGTTTCCTCGAGGGAGAGTCGTTCCCAAAACCGATAATCATCTTTGATATTCAGAACGCCAGCCGTATCCCCCTGAAGGCTCCCTAGCCCGTGCCGGATGCGAGCCATTCTCCGGCCCGACAACGAAGGCGTGGCCTCGGCCGTGGCCACGATGCTCGTGCTTCTTGTGCTCGTCATCATCCTCCAGATCGTCGTGATCGGAGCTGTGCCGGCGCAGCAGTACTCGGCGGAATGGCTCACGTCCAAGCATGACATGCAGCAGTTTGACCGTCTCCGCGCCCTCGCGGCCGGACCGGCCGTCGCCGGGGCCATGTTCACGATCCCGTTTGAGCTGGGCACTCCCGCGGTCTCGCCCTTCGCGGTCTCGACCACGGGGACTCTCTCCTACTCCCAGAACGATAGCTTCGGGTTGTCCATCTCGTACGCCTTTGTGCCCCACTTCCGCCAGGCGAACGTGATGACACTCAATCAGGATGTCGTCCTGCTCATGGACAATTCCGGGTCCATGGCGACGAACGACCCGCAGAACCTCCGGATCGTAGGAGCCCAGGAGTACGTCGGCCGGTTGCGGCCGCCGGACTGCGTCGCCATCGTGGCCTTCAACGGCCGGTCCTACCTGACCCAGGCGAACGTAATTGGGGGAACGCCCCACCACTTCTACTATCCGGGCATGTGCGGGGTCCCGGACTACTCCCAGCCCCAGGCCGACCTGGGCACGATCAGCGACATCGACAGCACGAACATCGGGCTCGCCATCCTGACCGGGAACACCGAGCTCATCGCGAACGGCCACCAGGGCAAGGCGTGGATCGAGATCCTCCTGACGGACGGGCAGAACGAGTGCGGCGGGAGCCAGCCTCCGTGCGGGGACGCGTTCACGATCCAGCAGGCCCAGATCGCGAAGGCGAACAACATCACGATCTTCACGATCGGCCTGAGCGGCTCCGCGGACGCGAACCTCCTGGGCCAGATTGCCTCGATCACGGGTGGCACGTACTACCCCGCCCCCAACGCCTCGTCCATCCGCTGGATCTACTACGAGATCAGCATGCATTACCAGAGCTCCGTCCAGTGCGGCAGCCTGTTCACGTCCGAGGCGTACGGCGGGGCGCTCTCCCTGCAGCTCGCGACGGGCCAGTACCCGGCCCAGACGATGCGCTTCGAGTCGGGCGGGATCGCGCTCATCCAGAACGACGGCGCGACGATGTACGAGGGCGTGCCGTTCAAGTACACGCCGACCTACGGCGGTGCAGGAGACCTGACCCTCAGCCTGCTCATGATCACCGGGACGCCTTTCGGTCATACGGGCGCCGACACCCGGGTCGTCCAGGCGAACGTCCTCGGGCGGCAGGTCGTCGATCAGGCGATCGTTCGGGTGGACCTCGGAGAGGAGGCCTCGACCGTGGGGAACCTCTCCACGAGCATGACGTACTGGGCCAGCCAGGGCGCGGTCACGCCCGCGGCCGCGGCGGCCATCAGGGCCCCCCTCAATTCCGCCGCGTATGAGCTCTCCTTCGGGGACCGGAACGCCACGTCGGGGGACATCAGCGGTGCGAAGTTCAGCATCGACCGCGCCCAGACCCAGCTGTCGATCGCATTCAACGTGACCGACGCCCAGCGGAGGTCGAACGCGATGCAGGCCTGGCTCGCACAGCAGACGCAGGATTCGATCCTCCTCGAGCAGTGCCGCGTGGAGCAGTGGTCGAACTGGTATGACGGGCTCACCCTCACGATCACGTCTCCCGCGGCCGCCGCGTGGGCTTCGTGGTTCAATGCGACGCTCCGGGCCCTGAACGTTCCCTTCTCCTTCGGCTCGTCGGGCAACGTCGCCGTGGTGACGATCCATGCGCTGGACCAGATCACGACGGACCGCAGGGTCGTGTCTCTTTCTACAACGTAAGCACGCCGGCGGACCGAGCTCACTCCGCATCCGAGGGTGGCACGGAGGTCATCTGCAGGAGGAGGTACGCCCGGGCGAGCTCTTCCCGGTCCTCGTCGGAGAGGCGCGGGTCTTGCAGGTACTGGTCGTACAGGGGCTCGACATCGCCGCGGGCGAGACAGGTGACGGCCATGTTGAGGACGTACTCCGTGAGGATGCGCTGGACGGCGGGCCGGACGTCGACGACCTCCGGCTGCGTGGGCGCCTTGGAGGTCAGAAGGGACTTGAACGACCTCATCTCTGCACGGCGAAGGAACACATGGGGCTCCCCCATACCTAACCGCTTCCGCCTGGTTATCACGTGCGGTTATTCTGTCGGACCCCAAGCGGGACAGCGTCGGCCCGCTCCAGAATAATTGCTGTCCTTGATAGTGGCGTCCACGGCCTTTTGAGGCGGGAAGTCGCCACGTACCCTGGAGGACGATGGATTCCTTGAGGGCGGTCCCTGCCGACTTCTTCGCGGAGCTCGTGTCCAACGGGAAGATCGAGCTCGCCATCCTCCTGAAGAGGAACGGCCGGATGCTCGCGGCGTGGGCCCGCGTGCCCGTGGCGTGGGACGTCGTGTCGATCATGGCCGCCACGACTCTGGGATCCCTCGAGACGATGCTCGAGACGATCCACGCCCCCTCGCCCGAGTCGATCGCGATCGTGGCCGGCGGGAACCGGATTCACGTCCAGAAGGTCGAGCCGCAAGGGATCCTCGTCCTCGTGGCGAAGGAGAGCGTGACGGACGCGTACCTCCGGGACACGTCCCGGCGGCTCCTCGTGAAGCTCGCGTCGGTCCTCAAGCCCGAGGCCCCGCGGCGTGTGACCCTCGGCCCTAGTTTCCACTGACGACCCTGCGAATTTGTCCTCGCTCCGCGATCCGCGACGCCTTCATAGCAATGCTGCGACGATTCCCCTCATTCCCCCGCCCGATACCGGTGCGCGAACGCTTAAGCCGGGCGCGGGTTCATTATTAGCTCCCCTTTCCAACTCTCGGCCAGGACCCAGACGATGGAGCGCGAGAACCTCAAGACCAAGATCTGCCTCGTCGGGGACAACGGCGTCGGCAAGACGTCGCTCATCCGGCGTTACGTCCTCGACATGTTCGAGGACAAATACCTGACCACCCTCGGCACGAAGGTCTCCAAGAAGGAGATCGAGGTCCCGTTCCCGAAGGAGAATCTGACGGCCAAGATGGACATGCTCATCTGGGACATCATGGGCCAGCACGGGTTCCAGGAGCTTCTGAAGGAGGCGTACTTCTACGGGGCCCGGGGCATCCTCGCGGCCGTGGACCTCACTCGGCGCTCGACCCTCGCGGGCCTCGATGACTGGATCGCGTGTGTCGAGGACGTCGCGGGACATCTGCCCACGCTCATCGCGGTGAACAAGACGGACCTCGCGGGGAAGGCCGAGTTCGGGCTCCCGGAAATCACGGAGCGATGCGACGCCCTCGGCTGCGGCTACTTCTGGACCAGCGCGAAGACGGGGGAGAACGTCGAGGCCGCCTTCCAGCGCATCGCCGCGATCGTCGCGGAGCAGCAGATCTGGGGCACCCAATTCTGATCCGCCGTCAATCCTAAGTGGGAGGATGCGCTCGCCCTTCGCCGTGCTCACGACCCCCGAGGAGCTGCAGAAGGTGCTGCTGCCTGCCGACCTCGCCGAAGCGGAGCTCGAGTCGAAGGATTCGTCCGCGGTGCTCGTGCTCCTCCGGCCCGAGGGGGACGGCCTCGAGACCCTGCTCGGCCGGCGCGCCCATCGCGCCGGCGATCCGTGGTCGGGCCAGGTCTCGTTCCCCGGCGGCCACCACCACCGGGAGGATCGGTCCCTCTTGGAGACGGCCCTGCGCGAGACCCGCGAGGAGATGAACCTGGACCTGCGCGGGCGCGCGCGGATCCTCGGCCACCTGGCACCCCGCTCCCCCGGCAACGTCCCCGACATGCTCGTCGTTCCGTTCGTCGCTTACGCAGAGGGTCCCCTCGAGCCGCGTCCGGGACCCGAGATGACCGAGACGTTCTGGGCGCCCCTCGCGGACCTGCCGCCATCGCGGGGCCAGACGGTCGTGTCGACCCGCATCGGGGAGCTCAAGGTGCCCGCGTTCCTCTGGAACGACCGGGTCGTCTGGGGCCTAACGTACCGGATCCTTGAGGAGCTGCTCGTGCTCGTCGGGCCCGTCCGCTGACCCACGCCACGTGAACCAGGTCTAGGCGGGTCCCTTCGGGCGCCGCCCCCCGGGATCGCGCATCTCGCCCCGGGAGTCCAGCTGCCGCAGGATCCGTTCGAACTCCTCGACCGGGACGGGGGCGTTCTCGATGTCGCCTGGGACGCGGATCATGTCCGGGCCGGGGCCGGAGAGGTCCTTCCGGGCGGACCGCCTCGCGTCGTCGATCGCTTTCCGGAGAAGGACCGCCGCGAGGACCTCCTTCTCCGTGGGCCGCGGGGGGAGACTCGTCCGCGCGTGCCGGGGCGCGTGCTCGGGCGAGGCCGGGTCGAGGGCGCGGCCGCACTCCGGGCAGACCCCGACCTCGGAGCGGGCCCGGGGATAGTAGAGCCCCGCGACGACGAAGATGAGGCGCAGGAAGAGATAGACGATCGCCGTGACGAGGAGGAATCCTTCTAGGCTCAGCGGCCGTGCGGCGCTCCCGGCCTGGAGGTACAAGGAACCGTGGATGAAGAAGAGGTAGGCCCCGACGGCGGCCACGGCTAGGACGGCGAACTCCCTCGCCATGGTCCGTGCGAACTCGCTCTCGCGCAGCTCCATGCCCGCTCGCGTGGGACGGCATCGCCGCGCCTTGCGGCGAGGTCCTCTCCTCCGAGACTCGGAACCGCTCGCTCCCGGATAAAGCCTCGTCTCGGGCGCTCGGCGCCGTGGAACCAATATCAAAAACGAGAAGGAGGGGGTATAGTATATCCGGGGCGAAATCGGGTCGGTGTCCTAATGCCCTTGGAACGAGTCGCTCGACCGCGCATGCTGTCGGCCATCTTTGGCGTGTACTTCCTGATCATGGCGATCGTCGCATGGTACAGCGGCGAGTCGCTCGGCTACCACTACACGGTCGACATCACTCGGTTCTCGTTCATGATTTATCTGATCGCGGGTGCGATCTTCCTCGTGGGAGTCATCCTGGTCGCGTTCCTCAGCGCTCGGTCCCTCGATGCGCGGATCGAGATGCTCGAAGGGACAGCCGCCCCCGACGAGGTCGTCCTCGAGGACGTCGTGATCGAGGACGAGGTCACCGACGCGGTCCCGCCGCCGCTCGAGGAGACGGCGGACCCGACGGGCGACCACGTGGATCGGGACATCGACGAGCTCCTCGTGAGCCTCCAGGAGATGGAGGAGGACGCAGGCTCCGAAGAGACCGCCGAGGTCGTCGAGCCCGCGCCCCGGGAGACAAAGGTGGGTCGGACCGTCTCCAAGCAGTCCCTCGCCCTGGGCACGGACTCGAAGCGCCTGGCGATCCTGAAGAAGAAACGCGACGGCCTCATCGGGTACGTGGCGGGGCCCGTCCTCGCGTCCATCGGCGCGATCGGGATCAGCGCGGCAATGCTGCCCGGATCCGATGCCTTCCTCCAGACGTACTTCCAGCTCAACACGGCTCTCCTGCTCGGACTCGGGTACACCTTCGCGGGGATCGCGGCCTACGTGGCGGCCTCCGTCCTGCTCCTGGTCCGCTCGAAATAGGCGGTATCGAAGCCCGTTCCTATGGAGGAAGGCCCCGAAATGGCGTCCGGTTATCGAGGTCAAGGCCTGCGCACGGTACCTTTATATGTAGGGAACACCCAATCCCCCATCTCTAGGGGAACCCGATGATCACTACCGTCGTTACCGTCACGTCGACTTTTCTCGCCGGCTCGTTCGGAGCCGCCGCGGTGGTGTCGTTGATTCTCCTGCTGATCATGCGTGAGTTGTCGAGCGCGCACGCGGAGGAGTCCGGGAGCCCGAAGTCCAAGTTGCTCTCCCACACGCTCCTGATTCCGATCTCCCCGCTGCTCGTCGTCTTCGCCTTCATCGTCGCGGTGAAGGTCCTCGAAGTCCTCTGAGGACCGGACCGCCTTCCTGCGTCGACAGGTCCTGAGCGAGCCCTAGGGCCCGAGAGGGGGCAACGCCGTCGCAAGGAGGAACGGCGCGATGAGATACAGGATCACGTTGCCCAGGGTGTGGCTCATGATCGCCCCCCACAGGTTCTTCGTCTTCACGACGACGAGGGCGTAGAACAGGCCGACGAGGAAGACGAACGTCAGGTCGTACCCGTTGCGGAAGAAGATGTGCATCGCGCTGAAGACGAGCGTCACGAACAGGACGCCCGTACGGTTCCCGAGGGTCTGCATCGCGCGCCGCAGCATGATCCCTCGGAAGATGAGCTCCTCCGCGAAGCCCGTCGCGAAGAAGATCACCACGCCGCCGAGGAGGACCGACACGATTGTCTCTCCCGAGACCCACGCCCGCTCCCGCAGGATCGTGTATTCGACGAAACCCAGGGGGATCCCGGTGAGGCCGATCGCCGTCTGGACGGCCATCTCGCTCCAGGACCGGATTCCGAGGCCGAGGAGCCACGGGCGCAGCTGCTGCACGTAGGCGACCGCGGCGGCTGCGGTCAGGAGCGGGACCCCGACGACCGCGAGCCAGGGCAGGGTGTCCGTAGGCTCGGTCCCCCAGAAGCGGGGCATGGAGAGGGAGAAGATCCGGATCATGGGTGCGAGGCTCAGGGACATCAGGAACACGGAGAGCTCGATGTCCCGGTCCTGGATCGTCACGGAGTGGAACAGGAGCGTGAAGACGAGCAGGATATGCAGGGTGAGCCCGTACTGCTGGAGCGGATAGACGCCCGGGTTCGACGGGTCTTCGATCGCGATGAGGACCTCGGCCAGGACGAGGACCCCGAGATAGATCGCGCCGATGGCCCACCGCGGGAGGCGGACGGTCGGAGCGGCGGGGGCGGTCTCCGCGGCCATCATGGCACCTCCTACGGCTCGATCGGCGTCGGCTCAAGCGGTTCGAGAGGTTCCACCTCGAACGACTTTCGCGCGACGAACCAGTAGTATGGCGTCGGCGCGACGCTCGCGATGACGTACGCGAAGGACAGGCCCGTGATTCCCGTGGTCGTCAGCAGGGTGTAGCCGAGGCTCAGCATGACCACGGTCGAGATCGCGGCGCCGACGATGAGGGGCCGGGTCCGGCGGCGGACGCGCACCCGTGTGGCGAGGAGGTTGTTGGCAACCGCCGGAATGGATGCGAGGGTGAGGATGCGGAGGGGCTGTGTCGCGACGTCCGCGTACGAGCCCGTCGCCCCGCCGAACAGCTCCAGGACCAGGTGGGCGAAGACCCAGAACACGACGATCGCAGGCGCCAGGAGGGCCAAGGTCAGGAGGAGCGCCCGCCGCTCGTCCCGGTGCCGGTCCGAGCTCCGGTAGCTCGCCTCGGCGTAGAAGGACGTGAAGGCGGCTCCCGAGATGACCGTGAGCAGCCCCGCGACCGCGAACGCGACGTAGAAGTACGCGGCGTTCTTCGGGCCCGAGGGACCCAGGACGTTCAGGATGAGGAGAGGGAGCAGCGCGGTGCCCGCACCCCCGACGACGCCCGCGGCGTAGTTGCCGTTGCTGAAGCGCATCATCGGACGGAGCCGGGCGAACTGCGTGCGGATTCGAGGCCGGTAGCCCTCCAGGATCCGGGGGAGGAGCCAGAGCCCCTCGATCAGGACGCTCGCGCCCATCGCCGCGACGAGGGCGAGGAAGACGCCGAAGCGACCGACGCCCAGGGAGACGCTGAGGGTGAGGGCGATCGTGACCGCAAGAGGGATCTTGAGGATGCCCAGGGCGACCGTCCGCCACATGGGGATGTCCGAACGGCGCAGGGCGACGGCCGCGTTGTCGAGGATCGGACCGAGGGCGGACGCGAGGCATCCGACGACGATCAGGAAGGGGTACGCGGGACTCTCGAGGACGAACGAGAGCTCGAGGCCGAAGACCGCGATGACCAGGAGGAACCCCAGGCTCAGGAGGACGGCGGTGAGGCCCACCAGGGTCAGGGTCGTGTTCACGAGGTCCGCCTTGTCCTCTGTCTCGGGGAGGTAGCGGATGATCGAGATGTTCTGCCCCAGGAGGCTGAGCGACGCGACGAATCCGACCGTGGAGAAGAGGGCGACCGCGAACCCGACGTCGCTCTGCTGGTAGACTCTCGTGACGACTGCCCAGAAGAAGAAGCCGAGGCCCTGGCCGACGACGCTGTTCGCCATCAGGAAGATCGCGTTGCGGTACAGGGACGTCTTCGCCTCGCCCCAGAGCTTTCCGATCGCGCGTTTCGTCCCGCCGAGGCTGTCTCCCACGTTTCACGCGTCCTGGGGCCGGGTTGTCCGACGAACCTGCTTCCTCACGATAAAGGCTTCGTCGTCCTTATCTCCCTCTCCCCGAGACCGAGTCGTGCGCGAGGACCCTGCTCGGTCGACTCACTTCGCGCGCTCGAGGCGGCCGTCGGACAAGAGGTACTCGATCTCGGTCAGGCCGCGGGTCGCCGGATCGTGCGTCGCGAGGACCTCCGAGGCTCCGAAGCTGGTCCGCGCGAGGGTGAACGCCTCGAGGATGGCCGCGGTCCCTTTCGGGTCCAGGGAGGCCGTGGGCTCGTCGGCCAGGATGATCTGGGGCCCGTTCGCGAGCGCGCGGGCGACCGCCACGCGCTGGGACTCGCCCACCGAAATCTCGTGAGGGCGGCGGGAAGCGAGCTTCGTCAACCCGAACGCGCCGAGGAGTTCGCGGACGCGCGGATCCGAAGGGCGCTTGGCGAGCCGCAGCGGGAGCGCGATGTTCTCCTCCACGGTCAGGTCCTCGATCAGGTGATGCGTCTGGAAGACGAAGCCCACCTGGGTCAAGCGCACGCGCGCCAGGGCTGACTCGTTCAGCCCCGTGATCTCCCGCCCCGCGATCGTGACGCTGCCCCGATCCGGGACATCGAGGCCCCCCAGGATGGAGAGGAGGGTCGTCTTGCCGCTCCCGTTCTCGCCCCACACGAGGACCGCCTCTCCCGGAGAGAGTTCGACGCCTGCGCCCCGGAGCACGTCCGTGTGGCCGTCATAGGATTTCCAGAGATCCCGGGCGACGAGGACCCGCTTGACCATCGCGGCGCCCAACGTGTCCGGAGCCAAAAACGTTCGCGCGCATCGGCGCCTGCGGGGCCGCCCCGACGCGTTTGTCTGTCCGATTCCTCCGTTGACGAAAGATTTAAGGAGGCCGTCCTGGCTTTCGAGCGACGAAGGGATTCGATGCACCGTCGTCGCGATTGCGTGCAGCTGGCCCTCGCCTTGGCCCTCGTCTTTGCGGCTTGCTCGGCGGGGCTCCTGGTCGTCGCGCCTACCGCACGGGCGAACCATGACACGATCACGTGGAGCGACCCGTTCACGGTCGCCGGAAGTCCGGGCTTCGCCGACGCCTACCCACGGGTCGTCGCGGATGGCCAGGGTAACGTGTACGTCCTTTACATCGTCACAAACACCGGGTTGGGCCTGTCGAACCTGAACGTCACGAAGTACAGTCTGGCGGGGGCGGGCGGCACCGTCGTCAAGGGGCTGACCCAGCAGGTCAACGACGTCTCGAACGTCGTGGACGCCTCCCCCTTCGATGCCACGGTCGACCACTCGGGGAATCTGTACGTGGCCTGGGTGCGGGACACGGTCGGGCTGAGTCAGGAGATCTACGTCAGCAAGTCCGTGAACGGGGGTGCCACGTGGCTGCCTTCCGTCCTCGCCAACGCGCCGAACGCCGTGGGGGTCGACCACTGGCCTGTGATCACGGCCGCTGGCGACGGGACCCTGTACGTCGCCTGGCTCCAGGCGTGGGGCGGGAAGGCCGCCCTGAGCGTCTCCAAGAGCACGGACACGGGCGGCTCGTTCACCTCGTGGAACAACGCCACGGTCAACAACCAACTCTGGACTCCCGCGATCGCCTCGGATTCCCGCGGCCGGGTGTATCTCGCGTTCGGACAGACGAATGAGGTCACGAACGTGACCTGGTCCGACAACGGCGTGACGTGGGCTCCCTGGAGGACCGTGACGACGACCACGTACGGCGGCCACTTCCCCGCCCTGGCAGTGGGCTCGGACGGCGTCGTCCACCTCCTTTGGCGTTCGTACTACGGTTCGAACCAGTTCGTCCGGTATGCCCAGAGCGTGGACCGCGGTGCGTCGTGGTCCGCCCCCGTGGCGATCACCGGGCTCATCGGCGGCGGGTTCATCGGCTACCTGGCCACGGAGGGCGACACGGTGATGTACGTCTGGGGCTCCAGCTCCGTTCCCGGCGGCGGGTACGGGTACGCGATCAGCGGGGACCGCGGCTCCACGTGGTATCCGAACCAGGCCGTGGTCACGACCGTGACCTCGTTCACCTCCGTCGCCGCGGACCACAACGGCACCTTCTGGGCGGTCTATCCCCTCTCGAACGGGATCCAAGTCCGACTCTGGGCCGGACCCCCGTCCGCTCCCGTGCTGACGGGTGTGTCGCGAAGCGGCTCGAACGGGCTCACCGTCAGCTGGACCGATTCACCCGAGCGGAACGTCGTGGCCTATCAGATCTGGCGCAGCGTGGACGGGTCGACGTACGCCGCCGTCGCGACGGTCGGATCCACCGCAACGACGTACTCGGACTCCGGGCTGGCGAACGGGACCTACTGGTACAAGATCGTGGCCGTGAACGGCGCCGGGCTCCGGAGCCATGAATCGCAGCCCTCCTCCGGGGTCGTTGGGCCCACAACGCAGGAGCTCATCGACAATTTGGAGAGCCAGATCGCCGTCCTGCAGGGCGCCCTGAACAACGCCAACGCGAACCTGACGTCCCTGCGGAACCAGCTGACGAGCCTGCAGAGCCAGCTCGCGAGCCTCCAGAATTCGCAGGCGGCGAGCAACGCGGCCACCGCGGCCGAGTTGGCCCGGCTCCAGACGAACCTCACGAGGCTCCAGCAGCAGCTGAACGATCTCCAGGCCGCGCAGGCGACCCAGACCGTCTCGTACGCGAACTTGGCGTTCGAGATCATCGTCGTCGTGCTGCTCGTCGTCCTGCTCCTGAACCAGATGCGCCGGCCGAAGGCCCCGCAGATCATGATGGCGCAGCCCGGGCAGGTGGCGCCGAAGCATCCGGAAGACGAACTCTAGGCACGAAAACGGAGGGCCTTCGAGGCCCTCCCCTTTCCCGTTTTTCCATCTCGAACTCGGCCCGTGTGTCAGTCTCGCTTCGCGAGGGACTCGTGATACGCCAGGGTTCGTTCGAGCCCCTCGCGCAAGGAGGTCTTCGGCGTGAAGCCGAGCTTGTCGATCGCCTTCGAGATGTCCGCGCGGGAATGGCGGATATCGCCCGGCCGGATTTCCTTGCGCACCGCCCGCACGGGGCGCGAGGTGACCTCGGAGAGCAAGCGAGCGACCTCGGTCACCGTCGTGGCCGAACCCGACCCGATGTTGAAGACCTGTCCCGCCACGGGGCGTTCTCCTGCGAGCTCCATCGCCTCGGCGGCGTCCGCGGCGTACAGGAAGTCCCGGGTCTGATCCCCGTCCCCGAAGACCTCGACGTGCTTCCCGCCCGCGACCGCGGCACAGAACTTCGCGATGACTCCCGCGTAGGGCGCGTTCGGATCCTGCCTCGGTCCGTACGCGTTGAAGAAGCGGAGCACGACGGTCTCGAGCGGCTTGAGCTGCGACATCTCCTCGCAGGCGAACTCGCCGACCATCTTCGTCGTCGCGTAGGGCGACGCGGGCTCGGGCCGCATCGTCTCCACCTTGGGGACGACCTCGGAGGAGCCGTAGACGGCCGCGCTCGAAGCGAACACGACGCGCTTGGCTCCCGCATCCACGGCAGCCTTCAGGACGTTGAGAGTCCCCTCCACGTTCGTGCGCCAGTATTCCTCCGGCTTCTCGACGCTCTCCGGGACGGAAATCTTCGCGGCCAGGTGGTACACGATGTCGCGGCCCTCCAGCGCCTTGGCGAGCTGTTTCGGATGCAGGATCGAGGCCCGATGGAGGCGAACTTCCTCCTTCGCCCCCTCGAGATTCCGGAGGGAGCCCGAGGAGAGGTCGTCGAAGACGGTGACCTCGTTGCGCGCGCTTAAGCGCTCGACGAGGTGGGACCCGATGAACCCGGCTCCCCCCGTGACGAGGACCTTCTTGTCCTGCATGGCCCGGCCGCGGACAGGGACGGGCGCGCTTAAGCGTTCCGGTGACGCGGTCTTCGAGCGCGGGACGACGGCTCGTTCCCCGCAAGGTCCTTCAGCGCCCAGTTCGTCGAGAGCCACGTCATCTCGGGTGGCCGCACGTCGTCCTGCCAGAGCATCGCGATGATCTCCCCGGTGTGGTGGGCCTGCTCGAACGTGACTTGCATCAGGGCGTCGGCCACGGAGCACGCCTTGGGCTGCCACTCCGCCCGGACAATCCGGCGAAGCTCCCGGTCCGTCAGCCGCTTCATGTACGAACCGATCTTCGCCCAGGTCTTCTCCAATGAGGCGCGGATCTCCTCCATCGACTCGAGGGACGACCAGGTCCGGCGCATCATCCTCGGATCGGCTAGCTCGCCCTGGACGACGTAGTTCAGCCAGGCATCGTACACGCGGAGGATGTGGTTGAACGTCCCCACGATGGAGTGCCAGCCCGCCTCTCGCTCCCGGGATACGACCTGCCAGGGGAGCCGCTCGAGCTTTCGGCAGTAGACCTCGAGCACGCGCCGGTTGTAGGCGAAGATCCGTCGGTAGTCGTCCGCTCTGGTCATGCGGATCCGATGTCACCCGCAGCCATCATCTTGGCGCCTTCGCTCCGCCCAGGTTCGCGGTCGCAATCCGGGCGGTGCAGCAGGAGTACATCTTCGCCGCGGTGAGATTGTTCCCGCGGGGTTTAAGTTCCCCGAAACGGAACGCCCCGGACGATGGCGTCCCCACCCCTGCCGTCGAACCGTCGGCTGATCCTCTACTTCGTCCTCCTGGCCGCGCTCCTCCCCGAGGCGATCACGGGATCGACGCCCCCGCAGGGCTGGCTCAATCCGATCCAGGCGCTCCTCAACTTCTGGCTGTACGGGACCGGCATCCTGGTCGTCCGCGAGGTCTCCCTCCGGTGGAAGGCGGGATGGCCCGGGATCCTGCTTCTCGGTGCGGCGTACGGAATCGTCGAGGAGGGCTTCGCCGTCACGACCTTCTTCAATCCGACGCTCCCGCAGGTCGGCGTGCTGGGCGTGTACGGCCGCGATCTGGGCGTGAACTGGCTCTGGGCCGTCTGGCTTTCCACGTTTCACGCGATTGTCTCGATTGCGATTCCGATCTTCCTGATCGAATGGCACTGGCCCGCGTTGAAGGGGAAGCGCGTGCTCTCGGACCGCGGCCTCTATCTGACGATCGCTCTCCTTGGCCTAGCGGCCCTCACGATCAACGCGCTCGTCCACGCGTACAGCCCGTACCAGGAGGCGGGTCCGGAATACCTAGCCGCTCTGGCCGCCATCGCACTCCTGGCCTACGCCGCGCGGCATTGGGCCGGCGGATGGTGGGAGCGCATCCCTGGGACGGGCCGGCCCTACTCGGTGCGCGGGTATTTCGTGGCGGGGTTCGCATTCATCGGGGCCTCGTTCCTCGTCTACGCAGGAGGTCCGGCCTTGGGCGGCATCCCGTTACTCTCCTTGGTCCAAGGGATGATTCTCGTGTCGATTGCGCTCCTCGTCCTGCGGCGCGTGATCGGCCGCGGGGACGCAGATGTCCTCGTCTTCGCGTTCGTCGCCGGGGTGGTCGGCTTCTTTTGCGTGTTCGACGGCCTACTGATCGTCGGAAACCCGCTGATGGTGATTCCCGCGGTCGCGTTCGGATACCTGCTCGTGCGCTTGTGGCGAGAGCGCCCGGTCCAGCTGGCCCGACCTGAAGCGGCCCGGGCGTGATCCTAGCCCGACCGACCGCGCCGCCCGTCGCGGGGCGAGGTCGTTTTTCGGACAGCCCAAATCCCATCATGCACGGAATCGATATTCCGGGAGAAACGGCTTCCGCGGGCACGACCCGCCCGATGTGCACTCCGAGAGGCGGGCCGTCGTGATCCGTGCGGAGTCGGCTTTCGGTCCCGCGCTCGCAAAGTGGAGCGGGGACATGACGGAGATGCGGGGGCTCGAGGTCATGGCGGGGCGGTTGTTCCTCTAGCCGCATTCCCCGGCACGAGACGTCCGTCACGAAGGAACTGCCTCATCTCCTTCCACCGGTAGAGGCGATAGCGCCAGACGATGGCGATCAGGATCGCCCCTCCTACGACCTCCCCGAACTGGACGTACGGGTCCGAAAGGAGGACCTGAAAGTATCCGCCGAGGCTCTGATCGCCCGGGGGGAACGCGGTCCCCAGGAGCGGCCAGAGAGCCACCATCGGCTCCTGCCAGATGAGGTCGACGAGGAGGTGGACCGCGTCCCCGAACCCGGCCCACCGCAGACCTCTCAGCGCGGGCACGAGGCTCGCGGCCAGGAGGGCTGCGAGGAAGAGGAGGGAGTGCGCCCAGAGACGCGCCTCGAGATGGAGGATCGCACCGAGGGGCTTGTCGATCAGATCCGGCAGGACCGATCCGAGGAGGACGAAGCGGAAGTCGAGCTCTGCACGCTTTCGATAGAACACGAGCCAGGCGAGGGCGAGACCGAACCCAAGCTCGCCGAGGGCGAACATGTGCACGCCTTCGATGGCCGTTCTCGTCATGACCCTTGCGGTCCTCGGAGAAGGCTTAATCCCGCCGCGCCATACAGCGGGGGAGGGACGCATGGGACGGCCCGTTCTCCGACTTGCCACCCGCATCAACCGCAGGACCCGCTGGACCGCCTGGGCGATTGCGTTCGCGTGCATGGCCCTCGTCGGCTCCCTGAGCCTGGTCGATGGCCTCTCCGCGGGCGTGGATTCCATCACCGGGCGGTTCTCGACGGGTCCCGCGGTGTACCTCCACGGCACGGACCTCCTCGCGAGCGCGATCGACGAGAACGCCCTCGTCGTCCTTGCGACGGACTATGCCGTGCTCCGGGTCCATCGTGGAACCTTGAACGTGAGTGGCACCTCTCTGCAGATCCTCGTCGCCTCTCTCACGGAGTACCGCGGTGGAAATGCGACGGACCCGTTCCCAGTGGATCAAAGGGACGTTGCGATTGACGTGGGACTCCGGGCCCAAATCCTGGCCGCGGGCGCGCCGCTCGGCGGCTCGGTCAACCTGACCTTGTTCGGACTGCCGCCGCAGAACCTCGCCGTCGTCCCCGCGCCGAGCCCACGCCCCGCGTTCCTCCCGGACACGTGGGCATGGGTGCGGGCGACACTCCTCGCTCTGAGCCCATCTCAGGCGGGGCCGGTCCAGGCCGTGTTCACGCCGGCGCCCCTCGAGGCGGGGCTCGCGGCTCGCCTGGGGCTGACGCTCCTCCCGACCGTGGGCGCGATCGGCTTCACCCGGTCGAGCATCGCGGACGCACGCGGCGTCCTCCTGGGCCTCGCCCCCGTCCTCGCCGTCGTGATCGGCCTGCTCGTCTTCAGTGCGATGGACCTCGAGGTCGCGCAGCGGCGGGAGGAGATCCGGACCCTGCGGAGCCTCGGCGCCGCGCCGGCCACGGTCGTCGCGGTGTATGAGGGTCAGGCCTTCCTGCTTGCGCTCCTCGGCGCCACCCTGGGGTCCGCCCTCGGGATCGTGGTCGCTCACGGGATCGTATCGTTCGCACCCCTCCTCGGATTCCCCAATCTGATCATCCTCGCCCCGCCGTTCGTCCCGGTCGGGCTCGCGTACCTGCTCGCCGTCGTCGCGGCGGGCGTCGCGGGGCTCGTCCCGACCGCTCGCGCGACGCGCCTCGTCCGCGGGGAGGCGGGGGTGGGCCCATCCTGACGAGCCGCCGCGCGTTCGCCGGCCTCCTCCTCTGCGCGTTCCTCCTCGGCCTGACCTGGCCCCTGCTCTCCGCCCTGCCCGCCGTGCCCGCCGAGGTGCTCGGCGGAGGCGTGTACGTCGTCACCCAGGGCACAGGTCCCTACTCGATCAACGAAAGCCTCGCGCAGAACCTGTCCTCTCAGCCGTGGGCCGGGACCGTGAGCCCGGAGATCTTTTCCCTGGGGACGCTCCGAGGGGCTCCGGTCGTCGTGCGCGGCGTCGACCCGGTTGCCTTCCTTCGGATGGAGGGCGCGTCGTCCGCTCCGTTCTCCCCCCTCCCGGCCCCATGGGCGCTCGCCGGCTCGGGCCTCCAGGCCCGGGTGGGGGTGACCCTTGGGGACGAGCTGACCCTCGTGGGGTCCTCGATCCCTCGCCTCGATGTCGTCCCCCTCGCGGGTGTCTTCCGCACGTCCACTGCGGCGAACGATGAGCTCCTCGTCGACTACGGCACCGCGCGGTTCCTGACCGGAGTGGGCTCGGGAGTCTACCACTCCCTCCGCGTCCAGACGGACGATCCCTCCGCCCTGCTCGCCTTCCTCGAAACGCGGAGCGCGAGCGTCCACGTCACGGGTCCCGGCGGAAGCGTCGGGAACATCGACTCCGCGCCGCTCCCCGCGGACCCGCGGGTCATCAACCTGTTCCTGCGCTACGGCCTCGGCCCGCTTCCCGGCGATTACGTCGCGGAGGGGATCGCGGAGGCCTCGAACTCGGTGCAGCTCGTCGCCTGGGGGCTCGAGGTCCTCGTCCTCCTCCTCGTGACCTTCGGTCTGCACGCGGTCCAGGCACGCGCGTTCGCGGACCGAGAGGCGACCGTCGGGGTGCTTCGCGCCCTCGGCGCCTCGGGCGGATGGATGAGGCATCGGGCGATGCGCGAGACGCTCCCCCTCGCGGCGGCCGCGGGTCTCCTCGGGAGCGTGCTCGGCTTCGCGACGGCGCTCGCCCTCCCGTCCGGCGCAGCGATTGTCGCGTTCGGGCACACGGTCCGTGTGACACTCGACCCCCTCGGCCTCCTCCTTGTCGCCATGGTCGTCGTTGCCGTGTCGGCCCTCTCCGAACTCCTGCTCCTCCAGCGCGCGATGGCGGCGCGTCCGTCCGAATCGATCCGCGGGATCCCGCCCGTCGAGCGCCCGCCTTCTCTGGAGGTGGTCCTGCGCGAGTGAAGGGGCACCTCGCCCTCGTTGGCTCGCTCTACTGCTTCGCCCTCGCGCTCCGCCTCGTGCCCCTGACGTTCTCGCCCCTGCCCTACAACATCGACGGCTTCCCCCTCGCGCACATCGCGGCGCAGATCACCGCGACGGGGACGTGGCAGATCCATCCGCAGGACCCGAACGCGTACAACGAGATGATGCCGGTCTACTCGCTCCTCTGGTCCTCGACCTCGCAGCTCGGCGGGCTCGATTCCCTGGCCCATCTGCAGGTGATCCTCCCGCTCCTCCTCGCGACGGCGGTCCTCCCCGCGTACCTGCTGGGAATCAAGGCGACGGGCCACCCGATGGCGGGCTTCGCCGCGGGTCTCTTCATCGCGTCGTTCGGGAGCTTCCTCTCCGTCACGAGCATGGGCATGAAGGAGTCCATCGCCCTCGTCCTTCTCCCGACGGTCGTCCTCCTCTTCGCGGAGCGACGTGACCCGCGCAAGCGCGGACTCGCCTTCCTCCTCCTTCTCCTCCTGCCGTTCCTGCACCAGCTCTCCGACTTCCTGATCCTCGGCATGGTCGCCGCGCTCGTGGTCCTGACGCACGCCCGGGCCATCCAGCGGGGCCGATTCTCCGTCCGGTCGCTCCTCCTGGACATCGCGACGGGGCCGGGTCCCGCCGCGCTCGCGTACACGTACTACGTGACGGTGAACATGCCCGAGCTGAGCGCGGTCACCTCGCCCGACGCGCTTGCGCTGTTCCTCGGAGTCACCCTCCTGCTCGCCGCGCTCCTGGTCCGTATGACGCGTCCCTCGCCCGTGCGCCGGGGCGTTCGGGTCGTGCGCCCGGTCGGTCCGATCCTCCTCGTCCCCGTCCTCGCCTTCGCGGCCCTCCTCGCGAACGCGCGCATCGACCTCTTCGCGGGTGTGCTCGAGACGCAGCCCGCGCTCGAGCCGATCCTCGTCGCCGTAGCGGCCCTCGTGGTCGTTGCGTTCCTGGGATACCAGCTCCTGCGTCGCACGGCCAACCCCCTCGCCGACGTCGTCATCGCGATGGGGATCGCGCCCGTCGCCCTCGTCCTGTTCGCGTTCCTTCGCGGTCTCGACGGCCTCAGCCTAGTCCTCGTGTACCGCAGCTTCGACTTCGTCGACTACGGTCTGGCCGTCGCGATCGGGGCTGGCATCGCGTTCGCGTGGCGACGCTTGCGGCGGCCGGAGACGGCCCGAGTCCTCCTCGTAGCGGGCTTCCTCGGAATCCTCCTCGCGACGACGCCGATCGCCTGGAACACCCAGGCCGTGCTCGGCGTGAACAATGTCACGACACCGGCGGAGTACCAGGCGCTCGCGATCCTCGCCTCCCTGCATCCGGTGAACGTGACCACGGACCAGCGGCTCGCCGACCTCGGGAGGCTGTGGTTCGGCCTCACCACGGACTCGAAGCTCCCCTTCCTCCTCCAGGGGAACCGCACGGTCTCGGGCCACGACTACGCGCTCGTCATGGACCGATGGTCGAGGGTCGGAGCGCAGGTCCATCCGCAGCCCAACGTCGTGTTGTCCGAGCCCACGCTCGCGGCCTTTCTCGACGCGAATCGCATCCTGTACGCCGCAGGACCGCCGGGGGATCGGATCTACCTCGTCCAGATCATCGGTTCGTGAGACCTCACGCCAACCGGGCAAGGGCTAATATGGGGGGCTCTCCGTACATCCGGACGAGTCGCCGGGGGATGAGGCTCGCGCGCGTTCTTCTGGTCGCCATGGCGATGGTGATCGCCTCGCTTGTCGTCCCTGCCTCCGCGTCCCGCGCGGTCCCGGGCGAGGCGGCGCCCCTCGTCCTTCCGCCCCACGCCCCGATCGACATCCAGGGCGACGCGGGCTTCACGCCAGCCAATGGCGTCACGGGCGGCCAGGGGACCCTCGCCGACCCCTTCGTCATCGCGGGTTGGTCGATCGACTCGCCTCCTGCGATTGGGGTCCAGGTGCGCAACACGAACGCGCACGCGGTGTTCCGGAACGTCGCGGTCACGAACGCGCCCGTGGACGCGTTCTACCTCTACAACGTGTCGAACGTGACCCTCGTCAACGTGACGGCGTATGTGAACGAGGGGGAGGCCATCCGGTTCGAGTCGTCCCGCGCGTTCTCCGTGCTCGCGAGCAACCTGACCGGGAACCGCGCCGGCGTCGTGGTCCTGAATTCTGCCGACGCGGTCGTCCGCGACTCGAACTTCACCACGAACAGCGGCTCCGGCATCGCGGTCACGGGCTCGCCGAACGTGACCCTGGAAGGGAACCGCTTCCTTTACAACGGGTTCAACGGAGGCGGCTACGGGATCGACCTCGCGTTCACCACGGACGACGAGGTCCTCGCGAACCGCTTCACCGCGAACGGGATCGTCCTGACCGGGGACAGCCCAGCCCATTTCGACTCCCACACGATCACTCCGGACAACCTGGTCGCGGGCCTGCCGATCCTGTACGAGAAGGACTGCAGCGGCCTCACGCTCTCGAACATGGCGTTGGGGGAAGTCCTCCTGGCCGGCTGCCGTCACACGCGCCTCTCGAACCTCACCGTCGCCGGAGGGGACGTCGGGATCGAGATCGCCTTCGGAATGGATGTCGTCGTGGGTCCGGGCGTGCTCGTGACCGACTCGCCGCTCGGAATCAATATCCTGCGGACCAGCTCGGCTCAGGTAATCGGAACCGAGGTGCTCGACACGGGCTTCGGCATCCAGGTCGACAGCTCGACCGACGTGGAGATCTCCCGCACGAAGGTCTCCGCGCCGTTTTCCATCACGGGACCGTACGACGGGGTGGCGATCCGCGGCTCCGACCTCGTGAACGTCACGGGCAACGTGATCCGCCATCGCCGGTACGCTCTGACCGTGGCCGATTCGGGGAACATCACGATCCAGGAGAACGTGGTCGGCCTCAGCGTCCTTGGCCTCAATGCATCTCGGTCCCACGACCTCGAGGTGGTCGGAAACCTGTTCACGCAGGACAGCGCAGGTCTGGCTCTCCAGAACATGACCAACGCGACGTTCTCATCGAACGGGTTCCTGGCCATCCTGACCACGGGGGCGACGATCACGACGTCGACGGGGATCGAGGTCTTCCACAACGCCTTCGGCGGCGTGCGGGACAACGCGTACGACGGGCAGGGGAGCCGCAACGGCTGGGATGGCGGCTATCCGGCCGGCGGTAACTTCTGGGGGAACTACCACGGTACGGACCTGCTCCACGGGGCGGGTCAGAATCTCACCGGGGCGGACGGAATCGGCGACACCCCGTACCTGTTCGACGTGAACGCGGTGGACCGCTACCCGCTCATGCGCTCGCCTGTGACCGCTGACGTGCCCCCGGAGGCCCTGTTCGGCGTCGCGTTCCCCGAAGGGTATGTGATCACGCCGTTCCGGCTGTCCGCAAACCTGTCCTCCGATCTCGAAGACTCCCTGGCGCGCCTCGAGGTCCGATGGTTCTGGGACGACACCGCGACGGGCACTCCGTGGACGACGACCAAGTTCGCCACGCACGTCTTCGGGACGCCAGGACTCCATTCGATCCGCCTCGAGGTGAGGGACACCGCCGGGCTCACGGATGACTGGACGACCCAGGTCCTCGTCCTCCCGAAGCCCGATGGGCTCCCCCCCGTGATCCTCTCCACCCCGCCGGGGAGCGTCGAGGTCGGTCAATCGATCTCGATCGCGGCGAACGTGACGGACTCGAGCGGGGTCGCGAATGCGACCCTCCTGTACCAGGGCGTCGATGGCGGGCCGTTCCGGTCGGTCCCGATGCAGATCGAGAACAACGGGACGAACTTCACCGCGACGATTCCGGCCCAGCCTCACGCCGGTGTGGTCTCGTACGTGATCGTGGCGAACGACACCTGGGAGAACGCGGCGCGTGCGCCCGTATCGGGCGCCT
Organism: Thermoplasmata archaeon; assembly: GCA_041483635.1. Taxonomy (GTDB): domain Archaea; phylum Thermoplasmatota; class Thermoplasmata; order RBG-16-68-12; family RBG-16-68-12; genus RBG-16-68-12. The sequence continues at coordinate 9,079 of JBGPGA010000010.1, read as the reverse complement.
CGACGATTCGAGTTCTCGACACACTCACTCCGCTGATCGTAGGTGTGGTCCTCGCGGCGGGTCTCGTCACGACCGTCGCGGTTGTGTTCCTTCTCCTCCGCCGCAGGCGATCGACCATGCCTCCGGCCGCTCCACCGGGAGAGGCGGGGCCGCCTCCCGGGAACCCTTAAATAGCCCCCGCCCTTTCGAGCGGCTCACCCATGCCAGCGGAGAAGAAGTCTCGTGCAGCGGCCCGCAAGATCAAGGACAAGTGGAAGGCGAAGGTGTGGTACAACCTCCTCGCCCCCGAGATGTTCAACAAACAGCTGCTGGGCGAGACGCCCACGGACACGCCGGACAAGCTCGTCGGCCGGATTGCGGAAGTCACCGTCCAGGACCTCACGGGCGACTTCAGCAAGATGCACATCAAGCTCCTCTTTCGCGTGAGCCAGGTCCAGGGCCAGGACGCGCTCACGCAGTTCGTCGGGCATGACATGACGTCGGACTACATCCGCCGCCTGACCCGGCGAAAGCGGACGCGGATCGACCTGACCATCGACGTGACGACGAAGGACAACTGGCACCTCCGCGTGAAGCCCATGGCGATCACGGACCGCCGCATCCAGTCCTCGAAGCAGCGCGTGATTCGCGCGATCATGAAGAAGATCATCGCGGACACGGCTGCGAAGCAATCCGTCGGGGAGTTTGTGAAGGGCATCATCTCGGGCGAGCTCGCGAAGGCGATCGCCCTCGGCTGCAAGCCGATCCATCCCGTTTCGCGGGTCGAGGTGCGTAAGTCTGAGGTCTCCGCGATGGGGGAGATCCCGACGGCGCCGATCGAGGCGCCCGCCGTGGAGGAGAAGCCCGCCGAGACACCCGCCGAGGCCCCGCCCGCCGAGCCAGCCGCTCCCGCACCCGCGGAGCCTAAGCCCGAAGGGCCGACTCCGGAAGAGCTTCCGCCCGAGGAGCTCAAACCCGAGGACGTCGACGAGATCTGACCCCCGTCGCGGTGTCGATCACCGTCCGTCGTCTATGGAAAGGAAAAAGGGGCTGCGCCCCGCGTCGGGGCGGGCCCGTTCGGACGACCCAATCGAGCGATCGTCACGCTGGCTCGACGTGCTTCTCGAAGAGGAGGTACACGTTGTCCATCGTGCCATCCTGGTCCACGTCCTGGCCCGAGTAGTCGTACCGGACCCACTCGTGGTTCACGACGCCGCCGTCCGATCCGTACACGATCTTCTCGGCTCGGAAGGTGACGGTCACGTTCTCGTAGACACCGTTCGAATCCGCATCCACGAGGCGGGCCTCGTAACTCAAGGAGGCGGTCATCTCCAGCGATCCGTTCTCGGACTTCTGGACCGCGGACCCGCGAGCCGTGACGTTCACGTACTCCGGGTGACCGTCGTCGTTCAGGTCCGTGGACTGCGCATACAGGTCGAAAGAGGCCTCGTATTCCGGCATCCCGTCATGGTTCAGGTCCGCGACGTCCGTGGCGTGGACCGTGACATTCGCGGCCTCCGCGTGGCCGTTCGAGTTCGCGTCCACCGCGAGGAGGTCGATCGTGACGCCGCGGGTCTCCACAGGGAGGCCGTCACCGTTCCGGTCGATCGTCTCCGTCGCGACGAAGTGCAGCTCGACCCGCTCCGGGTTCGCGTCCTGGATTTCGTTCAGGACGAGCCCGTCCATCGTGGCGTAGGCGTGGGCGACTGTCCCGTCCTCCGTGACGAGGGCCTCGGCCTGGAGGTGCAGCGTCGCCTTCTCGACGATGCCGTTGGAGTCGTTGTCGTATGCGCGGAACGCACCGTCGAGGGTCGCGTTCACGTTCGGCTTGCCATCGCTGACGTTGCGCAGAGCGGCAGCATGGATCGTGAGCTGCGCGAGCTCCGGGTGGCCGTCGCCGTTCGCGTCCGTCGCGAGCCCCGTCAGCTCGAGTGCCTTGCGGTACTCCAGCACGCCCGTGCCCGAGGGATCCGCCCAGCCATACAGGCAAACGCGGAACGCCGCCCGGGTGGGATTCGGCAGGGAGTCGGGGTTCATGGCCTCGAAGGAGAGCTCGGCGCCGCGGGCCAGCTCCGGGTGGCCATCGAGGTTCCGGTCCAAGGTCTCGTATCCCGTGACCGAGGCGTTTGCGGTCTCGTTGCGCCCGTCGTGGTTCGCGTCGACCGTGTGCGCATGGATCTCGAGGACGCCCTCGTACTCCTTGCCGCCGTCGTCATGGATGTCGTACGTCTGGTAGACACGGAGCGCGATGTCTGCGCGGTTGGGAACGTCCGCGCTTTCGTTGTGGACATAGAGGACGTTGGCGGTGACCGTCCGGATGAACTCCGCATTCCCGTTCGCGTTGCGGTCGAACGATTGCTCGCCGGAGAAGGTCACCGAAACGGCTTCAGGCAGCTTGTCCTCGTCCGCGTCCTTCACGCTGAGGGTCCATGTCGCCTGGGCGTGGTACTCGTACGTCCCGTTGAGCGGCCCTGCGGAGGCCTCCAGGCCCTGGCGAGCTTCCAGGGCGTTGAAGACACCGCTTGAGTCGTTGTCCCACGCGTGCACGTCGCGGGCGACGGTCGCGGTCGCGATTACGGTCCCGTCCCGGGTCGCCGTGCAAGTCCCGAGCATCTTGAGCTCGACGTACTCGGGATGGCCGTCGTGGTTGGAGTCCGTCGAGGTGACCTCCTTCGTCCAGCTGCATGCGCTCTCGTTGATTGTCGGATCGAGGAAGTGCGCGACGTCCGGGGCACCCGTGACATTCCCCGCGTCCGCGGGGAGGACACCAAGGCCGATGCCGTCGAGCGGGTTCGTGGTCAAGTTGTCGCGAGTCTCATTGACTTCCTGGAGAGCGGGGCTCGATGTCCCGACGGGATCCGGGTTCCGGTCTGCCTCGGAGGCGGGGGCCGTCGGGCTGCCTGAGGGTGCATCGGTTGGCGCGACCGTCTGCGCGGTCGCGGCCGGAGGCGGTGGCGTCGCGCCGGGAGTTGCGGCAGAGGTGAGCATCACCCGCCCCGTGTTCGCGTCCCCGACGCTCTGGGCGCTCAGTGACGACCCCGTCGAAGAGGGTTCGAACCCGAGGAGCCGCAGGAACGTCGGATTGCGGCCCAGCCCTCCAGGGAAGACGGAGGGCAGGAAGGCCGCGGTCACGGCCACGGCTCCGACGGCGATGGCGATCACGAGGTACAGGGCACGGGGCGGGCGTCTCGAAACGCAGAGGGCTTGCATCGGTCGCACCTTTCGGATGTGATGCGACGCGCGGGGGATAGCCGCACGGGCAAGAGTCTTCCCGATGGCTTTAAGAGACGGTCGGCTCGCGGGGTCCGTCGGAACGCGTTAAATAGCGGTGTCCCGCATCGGCGGCTGACCTCATGCCCTCCCGGCCCTACAAGGACCTGGTCATCTACGGATGCTTTGTCCTGAACCGGCTCGTGGCCGGGATGCGGATCGACCTCTACCAGGAGGACCTGGAGGCCAAACTGGATGCGATCCTCCCGCAGCAAGAGGGGATCTCGAAAGAAGAGGTGAAGCGGGAGATCAAGTCGAACCACTTCATGACGGAGCGCGTCCTCGAAGCCCTCGTCAAGGAGGGCCATGTGACCGTCGAGGCGGTCGACGGCCACTACCGTGTGCGGATCACGAGGGCGGGCATCCTTCACATCCGCAAGTACAACGAGTTCTATCGGAAGATCTACCAGGAGCAGATCCGGGACCACTACCGCTTCACGAAGCCGCCGTTCTGGCTCCAGGATTGACGCGGGTCAGGCCTTCGCCGGAGCCGGCGGCATCGGCGTGATCGCGGGTTCGACGACCACGGGGATGAAATCGTAGGTCCCGTCCTCGCCCTCGCGGGCGAGTTCGAGGGAGCAGATGAACGTGGCCCCGCGGACCGTGACGCGGATTGCGTCCTTCGTCACGAACTCATAGACATCGGGGGCAACGGTCTCCGTCCCCTTGCCCTTCCAGATGGCCAGCACGCGCGCGGGGGGGACGTGCGTCGCCAGGCAGACATCGGCTACCGCGGACTTCAGGGCCTGGACGTCGGCCAGAGCGGGGGTGTGGTCGAACACCTTCGCGAAAATCGCGAAGCCGGCGTGGCCGAATCCGGTGACGCGGCGAACCGCCGAGGGTTCGGACCGGACGTAGCCGTCGAAGTTGTACGCGAGGCCGCTCTTCCCGGTGAGCAGCGCGGGAGTGGTCATCCCGCCCGGGATCGCCATCACGGCCCGGACGTCCGGGTTCGTGGCCGCGAGATGGTTCAGGATGCGGTGGACGGAATCCTTTCCCTCCGGGATGTAGACCACGGGGTCCGCATTGCGCAGGTGTTGGATCACGCGGTGCCGCAGCGCGAAGTAGTCGAAGAACCGGCGGAGATCCCGGAGGAGTTCGAGGATGAGGAACCCCAGGAAGAAGAGGACCTCGAGGAGGGTTCCGACCAGGAGTGTTCCACGGAAGGAAAGGACCTGCAGGACGCCGAACACGACGGCGATCGCAAAGACGATCGACCGGCGGCTCGCGGTGCCCGCATACCGAAGCGCGAAGAGCAGGGCGATGACCGGCGCGAACAGGAGGAGGGTCAATCCTCTGTCTTCCGAAAGAAAGATCATGATGAAGAAGTCGAGGACGAGCCAGGCGAACACGAACCACCAGACATACCGCAGCATGCGGCGGATCTTGGGACTCTGGCGGTCCACGGACTCCGCGAGTTCGAAGGTCGCGGCGATCGGGTCTTCGACCGCGCGCGCGTCCCGCTGGGTATATTCCGGGTCCACGTGGCTTCGACGGGACTCGCGGTATTTAATGGGCTAGGGAAGACTCGTGTTTCCCTTCGGTCCGAGAGGTTCCTCCCGTATCCTTTATTACGCTCCGGACCATGGGCCGGGCCGTCGGGGTGGCTCAGCCTGGTGGAGCGTCGGACTCATAGGGTTGTGCCGTAACCAGACCACGGCGCTCCTGAGGCATCCGGAGGTCGCGGGTTCGAACCCCGCCCCCGACATCTATCGGCTAGCCGCGAACCGGCATCCGGTTCGGGATCACCCAAGGGACCTCCGCCGCGAACTCGAGCTGCACGACCGGATTGTCGCGGAACGGCTTCGGCGTGCGGGTGAGGTGCGTCGTGAACCCCATCCGGAACGTCTCGGTCAGGAACTCCGTCGCGTCGCGGTCGTTCATCAGCCCACCGCCGGGCTTCGGCCTCCAGAAGTCCGGGCCCGTAACGAGCGTCCCCACGAACGAGAAGGAGCCTGTGTAGACGTAGGCTTGGTCGCCGAGCGGTTCGACGGGGACGACCTCCTGCTCTCGCGCTGGCGGGATGGAGAGAAGCTGCATGAGCTCGAGGGCATCCCTCGGATAGACCCTCGGGCGCGCCTGCTCGAAGTTCTTGCAGTGCACGCAGCCGCAGAACTCGGGCCACCCGATCTCGATCGCCTCGTAAGCTTCGCGGGTGGCCTCCGGGTCAGCGCTCAGCTCCCACTTCCTGAAGCGGACCGGTTCCATTGGCACGGCACGTGCGAAGGCGATCGCTACCTAAGAGCTTGGCGCCGTCGCGGCGGGCGTCACCAGTCCGGCGACTCCACGCCCGGACCACCGCGTCGAAGTCCCAAGGCTTCGTCGTGGGGGCGGCTTTCTTCTTCAGATGGTCGAGCGCGCCCTTCCACGCAAGGTTCGTGACGACCCAGGCGCCGAAGGCGCGCGCCCGTCGCGCCCGGCGAACTGTAATTGTTGATGGGGTACGAGTGCGGCTCGGCCAGGTCGACCCCCTCGTTGAGGAAGTTGCCCTCCCGGTCGAGGGGGTTCGACCGCACGCCGGCGGCGAGATCCGCGGGCATATCGTACTCGCGGACTGAGCACCGCGACCGCTAGGAAAGGCACCGCTCCGGACGGCGCACTCCCCCTTTCTCGCATCCCTACGCAAGGTGTTCGGCGACATACTCCGCGACGTCGCGGACCACAAGCGTCGACGTCGCGACCGTCTTCGAGCTGTCCTCGAGGTTCAGGACGCAGTACGGGCACGCGGAGCAGAGCACTTGGGCGCCCGTCCGCTCCGCCTGCGCGACGCGGAGGTCGGAGAACCGCTCACCCGGGGGCGTTTCCAGGAAGATCCGCCCCCCGCCGCCCCCACAGCACAGACTGTCCGCCCGGCTACGCTCCATCTCCTCGAGGCGCACGCCCGGAATCGACTCCAGGACCTTCCGGGGCTCCTCGTAGACCCCGTTGTACCGCCCCAGGTAGCACGGGTCGTGGTACGTCACGGGCATGTCCCCGTGCCCCCGGAGCCGGAGGCGGTCCTCGTCCGCGAGGCGGGCAAGGAGCTGCGTGTAGTGCTCCACCTCGACCGAGGCCCCGAGTTTCGGGTATTCGTGCTTCAGGACCGTGAAGGAGTGCGGGCTGATTGCGACGACGCGTTCCACGCCTCGCTCCCGGAACGTTGCTGCGTTCCGCTCCGCGAGGGACTTGAAGAGGGCCGCGTCCCCAATTCGGAGGGCGGGGTCTCCGCAGCACGCCTCGTCGTTCCCGAGGATCCCGAACTTCACCCCGGCGGCGTCGAGAATCCGGACGAGGGAGCGCGCCACGGTCCGGATGCGGGGATCGTAGGCCGCGGTGCACCCCACGAACAGGAGAAGGTCCATCCCGGGCTCGAACGGACGCACGTTGAGGCCCTCCGCCCACCGGCTCCGTTCTTCGGGCTTCCCGCCCCATGGGTTCTGGACCGTGGACAGGTGGCCGCGGACCGTCTTCAGCGCGTCGGGTTCCGCGCCCACGGCGGCGACGAACTCCCGGGCCGAGCGGATCACGTTCGGGATGTCCACGCCGCGCGGGCATCGCGCCACGCATGCGCGGCACGTCGTGCAGAGCCACAGGAAGTCGCCCTCGAGCCCGCCGAGGCCGAGCTGGGTCAGGCGGAGCATCTTCCTCAGGCTCACGTCCCGGACCTCGCTCCACGGGCACGTCGCGGTGCACATCCCGCACTGGTAGCACAGGTACAGCGAGGCCCCGCCCGCCTTCGCGAGCTCCTCCATCATCTCGGGGAACGGGCGCTGGGCCGTGACGGTCATCCGACCACGCTCCGGGCGATGCCCTCCTTGCGGTGGACTTCTCGGCCGCGGTCGCCCGCTCCACGCGGACCCTTAGATGTGGAAGGAACTCCCAACGAATCGCCCCTCGGTATCGGGAAGGAGAAGGTGAGGACAGAACACGTTCGCGGGGTCGTAGACCGCCTTGAGGCGGCGGAGCTCCTCGTGGCGGGACGGCGGGCCGTCCCGGAACAGCGCGAGGCCAAGCCCGTGCTCCTTGCGATCTTCCACGGTGAGCTCGGGCCGCAGCACGGCCTCCCGGAGCTTCTGGATCAGTACCCACGCCGCTTCGATGTCCGCGCGCGTCACCGCGGCCTGCGGCCGGTAGTGGACCTCGATTCCGTCCGGATAATGGTGACCCACGGGCCGCCCCGAGGCGCCCGCCATTGCCCCGAACATCCGCGAGAGGGCGTCCCCGAACCGCTCCGGGTCGTGGATGATGAAGTCCTCGCACCCGGGCACATTCACGCGGTGGAGGGCCTTTCCCGTCGCGGCGGTCCGCACCGCCATCATCGCCCGGAACTGCGGGTACGTGATCTCCCGATATGCGACGTCGGGGAATTCCGCGGCGATTCGCGGCAGCGCCTCCATCCCAGCCTTCCGCCCGCGGTAGAGCAGGACCATCCGGCGTCGCCCCGGGGTGACCGTGAAGTATGGGCCGAGGACGGAATCCTTGCGGATCGGGTCGTCCGGGCGCACGATGCCATCGTCGATGAACAGGAATTCCCCCGCGAAATAGCGGCACGAGGCTGCGACCCGCTTCATCAGGCCGCCGATGGTCGCGCCCAGTTTACCCACATCGACGGACTCGATCGAGAGGATCGCGCACACCATGTCCTCCGGCTTCGGGATCGGGGCGATGCGCACATCGAGCTCCGTGACGAGGCCGAAGAGACCGTGGTGGCCTGCGAGGCGCCGGATCTCATCCCGGTCCGTGACCTCGAGGACGCGCGCGCCCTCCTTTGACGTCGCGACGATCCGGACGCGGCAGACCGCGTCGCCGAAGGCGCCGAAGGCGGGGGTCCCGCTGCCCCGGGCGTTCGTCGCGAAGTTCCCGCCGAACGTGCTGTAGCCGCTGCTCGGGACGACGGCCACGCTCCACGCATGCTCAGCGAGCGCCCGGTTCATCTCGTCGCTCGTCCTCCCCGCGCCGACGCGGACGTACAGCTCGTCGTCCGGTCCGGCCTTCGTCAGGTCGACGGGGCTGCCGTTCGCGCGCACGATTGCCGGGGCGAAGAGCCCGTGTCGGTGGCCGCGGGCGTCGCACGCACCCACGCGTTCCATGTCCACGAGGACCGAGCCCGGCGGCGCGAGGGCCGCGCCCGCGGTGCCCGACCCCGTCCCCCTCGGCACGAGCGCGAGGCCGTGGTGCACCGCGTGGTCCACGAGGGCCACGCACTCCGCCTCGTCCTTCGGGAAGGTGATCAGGGTGGGGACACCGAGCGTCAGGAACGACCCGTCCGTCGCGTATCCCAGTAACTCGCCGGCCTGATGCGTGATCTTCGATTCCCGGAAGAACGCCAGGGTCGCGTCCCGCCGCTCCTGTTCACGCGCGATCGCGGCCATCGTGTCACCCCAGGGCCTGCGCGGCGAGGTCGGTCACGTCGACGATCTTCAGCTCCGGGAGGGGGTCCACGGGCCGACCGTCGAGGTAGCAGGAGAAGTGGATCCGGCAGTGGGGGCACGCGGTGACGAGGTTCCCCGCCTTCGAGGCGGCCTCCTCAAGCCGCTCCTGCTGCAGGAACTTCGTCTGCGCGTCGCAATTCGAGTACGCCCCGACGCCGCAGCACATCGCGTTCTCCCGCACTCGGTCCATCTCGACGAGCTTGACGCCGGGGATCGCCCGCAGGACCGCCCGCGGCGCGTCGTACTCCTTGGAGTGGCGGCCGAGGCGGCACGGGTCCTGGTAGGTGACCGTGAGGTCGACGGGCTTCGTGAACTTCAATCGACCCGCCCGGACGAGCTCCTCGATGAGCTCCGTCATGTGGAGGACCTCGACGGGCCACTCGCCGACGACCTTCGGGTACTCGTACTTCAGCATCGAG
>JBGPGA010000009.1:0-34193 GCA_041483635.1 Thermoplasmata archaeon | reverse complement strand
CTCGCGGATGCTCGCGAGGCGGCCCTCCGGGGAGACGCGGGGACGAGCCTCCGCTCCGTTCAGCTGGCGAACGAACTGCTCCGTTCGACGGTCGAGAAACACCTGGTCATGCGAAAGAAGCAGGACCGGGACGCGCGCGATCTCGAGAATCAATGATGCGCCGGACCCGGAGGTCCGCGGCGAGCTCAACGGTCCGTCGACGCATCGCAAAGGTTTTGCGGTGACCCCGTCCTTCCCGCGACCGTACCGCGTATGGCGTACGTCCTCGACGATGCAACCCGGATGGCGAGCGCTGCGGCCGTCCTCTTGCTCGCTCTGCTCCTCGTCCTCCGCCACGTCCTCCTTCCCCGGCTCGACGACTCGCAGCTGAGGAGATTCGAGGCGCCCCTCATCCTCTTGTTCGGCGTCTTCCTGGTGTACCTGATCGCGAACTTCCTGGAGGCCCTCCCCTAAGGAGGGGCCAGGTGAGGAGGTAGGGACGTGGACGGCCCGGACGACGGCGTGGGCGTGGCCCGTCACGCACCGGAATTCAGCCGGTGGTCTCCCGAGGCCGCCTTCCGCGTCGTACTCGCCGCGTTCGTCGTGGGGTACGGGGCCGCGGCCGCTTTCCTCATCCTATCCGTCGAAGGGCCAAGCGCGCTGTATCCGGGAGGCCTCGTCCTGCTGGTCCTGCTCGGGGCCGGCGTGTTCGTCGGCAACCTGCTGGACCGCCGCAAATCGGGGCAGCGGTTCTACCTCGCGCTCTCGATCATCCCGGGGCTCACGGTGGCGCGGCTGGCCTTCACGGGGATGCCTCCGGAGATCCTCAATCCGCTCTTCGTGTATCTGCTCCTGGCTGTGACCGTCCTCGTGTTCCGGCAGACGACGGGCACCCCGTCGGGACTCCGCGAGCTGACTCGAGACCAGTGGGCCCGCGCGCTTCCCCTGGGAGGCGCCCTCGCGGTCGGGCTCGCAATCCTTGGGATCCTGTTGTTCGCGCCCGGGGGATGGGCCTCGGGAACGCGTGCATGGATTCCCGTCCTCATTGTCGCGCCGGTCGCCTTCCTCGATGAGTTCTGGTTTCACGGCCTCTTCCAGCGAGGCTTGGCCGGTGTCACGTCGGCCAAGTGGGGGTGGATCGCGACCGCGGCCATCTTCGCGGCATACGGCGCCCCGTTCTGTACACCGGCGACGTTCGCGTTCCGCTCCGCGTACGGTCTGGCCCTCGGAGCCCTCGCAATGCGCAGGGAGAACTTGCCCGTCGTCCTCCTCGCGCGGACAGGGATGGTTGTCGCGATTGCGGCATTGAATCCGGGCCTCGTCGGCAGCGGATTGCTCGTCTGAAGTCCGCAACATCGCTCGGTAAAAATCCGTTCCACAACCGCCATATAACGTCGGACTTCTCGGTTACACTCCGGATACAACGGACTACAACTGGAGGGATTAGTCATGTCATTGAGTGAAGAGATGAGGGCAGACCCTACGCTCGCGAGCGAGCAGCAGCTCGTTCCGGACGTGGAGGATGCCGTCGCCGTCGACGAAGTTGTGGTCACTCCCCTCCCTCCGATCGAGGAGGTCATCATCCTCATTCCCGCGCTCGACGAAGAGCGCGGAATCGGGAGCGTCTTGGACAACATCCCGCTGGAGGCCCTCCAGGACATGAGGTGCGAGGTCTCTATCCTCGTCGTCGATGGCGAATCCGAGGACGCCACCCGCGAGATCGCGGAAGCGAAGGGAGCCCACGTGTTCGTCCAGTCGGGCCGCGGAAAGGGCAACGGCGTGCGGCAGGCCTTCCGCCGGATCGTCCGCCACCAGTCCGAGCAGAGGTACCAGCATCACCGCCAGTCCGTGATCATGCTCGACGCAGACGGCACGTACCCGGTCGAGGACATCCCGCTCATCGTGGACGCGCTCCGCGCCGGCAATGACGTCGTCATGGGATCCCGTCTCCTGGGGCGGATCGACGACGGCGCGATGACGGGACTCAACAAGTTCGGCAACCGGATGCTCAGCCTTCTCGCCCAGGTGCTCTTCAACGTCCCGGTCACGGACGTGTGCACGGGGATGTGGGGCTTCTCCGAGGAGTTCCTCCAGCGGTGCGAGCTCCAGGCGAAGGGGTTCGAGCTCGAGGCGGAGATCTTCGCGGCGGCGGCCCTGACCGGGGCGCGCGTCACGGAAGTTCCCATTCAATACCGCGTCCGGCACGGGGAGCCGAAGATGATCCCGCTCCGGAGCGGCGTACAGATCGCGTGGTGCCTGATCCAGAAGCGCCTACGGACGTTCCGAGGCCGGCCCCATAGGACATTCGTGCGTACGATGCATCGTGAGGGCCTCCGCCATGAGAGTCTGTCTTCTGACTCCTGAATTCCTTCCCTCCTGGGGAGGCATCGGGACGTACACGTACTACCTCGCCCGGGGGCTCCAGGATCACGCCGAGGTGAGCGTCGTGACCTCCGACGCGGCCCTCCAGACGGAGGGCCTCGCGGGTCTCGAGCACGTGCAGGTCCACCAGCTCCCCACCGGCGCCAAGGGGCGGGAGGGGGCCAGCTCCCTCCGCTTCCAGATGGCCGTGTGGAAGCATCTGCCTCGGCTCGTCCGGGAAGGAGCCTTCGACATCGTGCACAGCAACCACGCCCAGATGTCCGACGTGCTCGCGCGGCTTCGCCCCATGGACACGAGCGCGGTCGTCACGATCCACACAACCCTTGATTCGCAACTCGCAGGGACGCTCCAGGCGAGCCCCGTGGCGCAGCCACAGGGCAGCGAACGAACCCTGCTCCGCCACCGACACCTGCTCCGCATGGTCGAGCGTCGCTACCTGAGGCGCTCGCCATCCCTGATCTTCGTGTCCCGCTGGATCCAGGAGCAGGCCCTGAGGACCTATGGCCTGCGCCCGAGGAACAGCAAGGTCGTGCCGAACGCGGTCGACACGGAGATGTTCAGCCCGTACCGGTGGCCGCCCGCGTCCCGTTCGGACGAGCCCATCGGGGACCCGCATCGATTCACGCTCCTGTACGCGGGGCGCCTCCTGGCCCAGAAGGGGCTGGGCACGCTCCTGGAGGCGATCCGTTTCATGCCCCCGAGGGTCCACGTCGTCATCGCGGGGCCCGGAAACCCTTCTCCCTGGAGGGAGTTCGCGGCGAGGCACGGGATTCCGGCGAACCGATACGAGTTCGTCGGGCGTGTCGGCTACGAGGACATGCCCGACCTCTACCACTCCGCGGACGCAGTCGTGCTGCCCAGCTTCCTCGAGAGCTGCCCCCTCACGGGCCTCGAGGCGATGTCCAGCGGCACGCCCCTGATCGCCGCGGACGTCGGAGGCATGTCGGAGATCGTTCGCGACGGGGAGACGGGCTTTCTCTTCCCCGCGGGGGACGCGAAGGCGCTGGGCGCCCGCGTCGCATGCGTCGCGGAGGGCGGGCCCCCGGTCCACCGGGTCATCTTCAGCGCGAGGCACTGGATCGAGACGAACGCGACCGTGGCCCGGATGGCGGGCCAGACGCTTGAGCTCTACCGCGGCGCCCTCGGGGAGGCGAACACATGAAGGTCCTCCTCGTGAACCCACCTCGGTTCCAGGGCAGCTCCGTCGTGCGGGAGGAGCGGTGCGAGGTCCCGGAGCGGTATTCCGTCCTGGAGCCCTACAGCCTCCTCCAGCTGAGCGCCCTCCTGCGGGACAAGGGACACCAGGTCGACCTCCTCGACGCGAACGGGGGAGACCTCGACTTCGGGGAGGTCGAGGCCCGCTTCCGCCACAGGGCCTTCGACGCGATGATCTTCCGTTTCACACCGACGACGTTCGACCACGACATGCGGGTCGCACGTCTCGCGAAGGACGTCCACCCGGACGCGAAGACGGTCGGCATCTCGTGGACCCTCCGGACCCTGCCGAAGGAGGTCCTCGCGGAGGCCCCTCCGTTGGACGTGTACCTGCGCCACGAGTACGAGGCCGTCGGACCGCTGCTCATCGACGCCCTCGAGGACGGCAAGCCTCTCTCCGACGTGGCGGGGATCGCGTTCCGGGAGGGCGGCCACGTCAACGTGACCCGCGACTCCGCGCCCTTCCCGGATTACGACGACCTCCCGATGCCCGCGTACGACCTGCTGCCCTCCCTCGATCCCTACTTCATCTCCGCGCGGGCCGGGCAGCCGTTCACGATCATGTACACGAGCAAAGGCTGTCCGTACGCCTGCAGCTTCTGCACCGTCGCGAGGACGCGGTGGAAAGACCGGTCTGCGGACAGCGTCCTGAACGAGCTCCGCTACCTGCGCGACAACTACCGGATCCGGACCGTCTCCTTCTTCGATGAGACATTCACGATGAGCAAGAAGCGCGTGCGCGCGATCTGCGAGGGAATCCGGCAGGAGCGCCTCGACGTCCGGTGGTACTGCAACACCCGCGTCGCCCTCGTCGATCCGGACCTCCTGCGCGACATGCACTCCGCCGGGTGCAGCGGCATCTCCTTCGGCGTCGAGTCGGGGAACCAGAAGATCCTCGACGGCGCCAGCAAGCAGGCCACGGTGGCCCAAGCCGAGAGCGCGATCTACGCCGCGAAGGCCGCGGGGATCAAGACGTACTGCGCGTTCATCCTCGGTTTGCCTGGGGAGACGAGGGAGACCGCGATGGACACGATCCGCTTCGCGCTCCGCACCCTGCCGAACGGCGCCCAGTTCAACGTCCTCGCCCCGTACCCGGGGACCCAGCTCCACGAGGAGCTCCAGGAGCAGGGGCTGCTTCCGGTCATGGACTGGCGGAAGATGTACCAGGACCAGGCCGCCCTCGGGACGAAGGACCTGACCCCGGACCAACTCAACCAGCTACGGCGGCTCGCGTACACGAGCCTGTACTTCAGCCCCCGCTGGTGGCTCCAGAATGTCCACTTCGCGCTCGCGAGCGCGGTCGACTTCCAGCTCGCCTCGCGATACGCCCTCCGTGTCCTCAACAATTACTTTGTGCATGGGATGCATAACTCCCACTGAGGCGCACGGGTGGAGACCCTCCGGTTCCTCATGGCCACGACGTTCTATCCGCCCCACCACCTGGGCGGGGACGCCGTTCACGTCCGGTATCTCTCCGAGGCCCTCGCCGCCCAAGGCCACGAAGTGCACGTCGAGTACTCCCCCGCCGCGTACGGGGTGAAGCGACCTCGCGCGGGCGTGCCGGCGATGGAGCAAGGCGGGCCCGTCCACGTCCATCCGATGACCCGCGGCTCCCAGAGATCGTCGCCCCTGGCCGCGTACCTCCTCGGCGAGTCCCGGGCCGTGAGCCGCTCCCACGAGAGGCTCGTCCGGGACGTGAAACCCGATCTGATCCACCTGCACAACATCTCCCTGCTCGGCCTCGGCGTCCAGCGAGGGGGCGACGGCCGACCCGTCCTCTACACGGCCCACGACTACTGGTTCCGGTGCCCGCGGAGCGACCTCCTGAAGCGAGGCGAGATTCCGTGCGAGACTCCGACCTGCCTATCTTGCATGATCGCGTCTCGCCGGCTCCCTCCACCCTGGAGGTCGACGGACATCGCGAGCCGCATGGATCAGGTCCAATGCGTGATCGCGCCGAGCCGGTTCATGCAGAATCTCGCCGCGGCCTCCTTCTCCTGTCCCGTCGTCCCCATCCCGAACTTCGTCCCCGACGAGAACCCGACCGGCGATGTCGCACCGGGTGCCCCCTACTTCCTCTACGCAGGCGTTCTCGAGAAGCACAAAGGCCTTCTCGAACTCGCGGAAGCCGCCTCGACGTATCGCGGCGCGAAGCGATTCATCCTCGTGGGCCGCGGGTCTCAGGAACGACGCCTCCGCGAACTCGCGGCTCGAGCCGGCTCGCATCTGGAGGTCCGACCGTGGGCCGACCGGCCCACACTGTCCTCCCTGTACCGGGACGCCGCGGCCTTCCTCATGCCGTCCACATGCCTCGAGAACGCGCCGCTGGCCGCGATCGAGGCGCTCTCCTGGGGTGCACCGCTGCTCATGACCTCCCGCGGGGGGGTCCCCGAATTGCTTCACGGCGGCTCGGCCGGGTACGCGTTCGAGCCGGATGCAGCGAGCATCGCACGGGCCCTCCAGGCGTTTGACGGGATCCCGGACCCTTCCGGTCTGCGCAGGGCGGCCCGAAAGGCGTATGAGACCTACCACCGTCCCGGGGCGTACCTGAGGCGATACCTGACCCTGGTCCATGCCCTCCTCTCGGGCGACGCGGAGGCGGTGCGCGAGTTGAGTGCAGGGACGAATCCCTCCCCGGGGAAGGAGATTGCGCAGGAGGCGTGAGCGTCCGATGGACATCAGCATCATCAATCCCATCGCGGCGACTCCGGACCTCACCGCCTCGTCTCTCGTCCATCCCGCCTCCTCGTCGAGGCCCGTCCCGCCCGCTGCGCTGCGGGAAGTCAACATCGTCGAGCTCGGAGCGGCCATCGCGGATCTCGGACATCGGGCGACGGTCGTCCTCGGGAGCGCGTACGTGGGCAACGAGCCCATCCCCTTGGGACCGAATCTGTCCGTGGTCCCGGTGCATACCCTCATGCCGTTTCCGTTCCATCCGGGGCTCCTCCCCATGACGCCCGAGCTCCTCCGGCATCCGGCCACCCGGGACGCGGACGTGATCCAGTCTGGCGAGTTCCACCAGCCGTCCACGTTCTTCGGCGCGGGCGCGTCCCTCGAGCACGAGATCCCGTTCGTCCTCTGGCAGGAGACCTTCGCGCCGATGCGGTTCCCGGGGTCGCTCTATCAGCGTGGCTTCGAGATGGCGTGCGGACCGCGGATCCGGGCGGCGGCAACGAGGTGCGTCCCCCGCACGACGAAGGCCCGGGACTACCTGCGGGGCCTCGGGTTCGCGGAGGACTCGATCTCTGCGTGGATCCCGACGGGCGTCGACCTGACCCAGTTCGGTCCCCGTCCCTCGGGGGCGACGCCCGAAGAGTTCGGATGGCGGGACGAGTGCGACATCCTGCTCTTGGTCGCGCGACTCAGCCCGAGCAAGGGAGTCGACCGCGCCCTGCGGATCCTGAAACGGCTCCAGGGGAGACGGCGGGGTGCGCGGCTCCTCGTTCGCGGGTCCGGGCCTCAGGAGGCCGAGCTGCGGCAACTCGCGAACCGCCTCGGAATCTCCGAGTTCGTGCGGTTCGTCCCGAAGCGGACGCGGGCCCAGATGGTCGACCTGTACAATCTCGCGAAGGTCGTGCTCTGCACGAGCCGTTCGGATCTTCTTCCCTTCGCCGTGATGGAGGCCGGCGCCTGCGGGCGGCCCGTCGTGGCCACGGATGTGGGCGCGGTGACCGACATCGTCGTGGAGGGCCGCACAGGCCGGGTCGTACCCGCGGAGGACGAGCAGGGATTCTGCGATGCCGTGGCCGCGACGCTGGAACAGGACGACGAGCGGGAGGCCTACGGGCGGGCGGCCCGAGCCCGGGCCGAAGCCTGCTTCGACGTGCGGTCCACCGCGAGGCATCTCGTCGAGGTCTACCATGCAAGCGCCTCCTGACCCCGACTCGGTTGCGCCCGGCGACTCCCGGGAGGCCACCGCGCGGGCCGAACCGCACCGCAGGACGGACAAGACGGGTCTGACCCTCGGGTTCGCACTCGCGGGCGTCCTCGTCATTCTGTACTCGGCTCAGGTGAGCCCGGTCTTCGACATCCCCACGACGGCCCAGTTCGGTCTCTTGCAGGTCCTTCCCCGCACCTATTGGATGGGCATGGGTCTCCTGGCCGTCTCGCTGGCCCTGGCGGCCCGCTCCGAGCGCGATCTCCTGTTCGTCATCGCGGGAGCCGTCCTGATCGGGATGTTCGCGGCGACGCCGGGTCTCTTCGAGCCCAACCCGCCCGTATGGGATTCGTACCTCCACTACGCGAGCGCCCAGGACATCGTCCGCCTGGGACGGATCCCCACCGCGCCGGACGCGTATGCCGCGAACTGGCCCGGATTCTTCCTGGTCACGGCCTTCACGAGCTTCATGGGGGGCCTGCCGCCGTTCGGGTTCCTGGCCCTGTTCCCTCTGTTCTCGGGCTTGTTCACGTTCGTCGCGCTGTTCCTCTTCCTCCGGTCCTTCTTCCCCGCCGAGATCGTGCGTCCTGCGAGCATCCTGACCTCGATCATCAACGTGTGGGCGCAGTACCACGTCTCTCCTCAGGGGATCGGCCTGGGACTCGCGCTCCTCGTGCTGGCCACCGCGTGGGACAAGCGAGTCCCGCTCCGCGTCGCGAACGCTCTCCTGTTCGTCGGCCTCCTCGTGAGCCATGCGACCTCGACGATCTTCCTCCTCGCGTTCTTCGGGGTCGACGCCCTCCTCGCCCTGTTCACCTCACGCCGGGCGACTTCGACCACGAAGGAGCCCTCCCCGTTCGCGCTCAAGTTCAACCCGTTCCTCATCTACGGCGCGGTCTGGCTCAGCTGGCTCTTCTTCGTCGCGAGCGGCTCGGCCCAGGTCACGAAGACGATGATCGTCTCGCAGATCGGGAACATCCTCAATATCGGCGAAAGCACGGCCAACATCGTCGCGGCGCGCTCCGTGCAGAACATCTACATCTGGCCGCCCCGCATCCGCCTCGGCGCCCTCGGGATCTTCGGCCTCGCGGCGGTCTTCGGACTCCTCACCCTCTTCCGCAAGAGGGAGCTCCGACCCCAGTCCCGGTTCCTCCTCGCGGCCATCGCGGGCCTCGGCGTCTTGGGGGCCAGCGACATCCTCATCTTTCAGGGTCTCTTCTACGACCGGGCGCTCATGTTCTTCGCGGTGCTCGCGCCCGCGACCTGCTTATGGGGAGTCCGCACCCTTCACCTGAGGCCTTCCCTCCGTCGCGCCGTCTTCGTCGTGCTCCTCGTCGGCGCGATCGCCGGGGCCGCGACGACGTATTACCAAGAGCCGTTCTACTTCGTGACGAACCAGTCCGTCGCGGTGTCCAATTTCCTCTCGACGCACGCGGACCGCCTCCACGTGTTCGACGGGATCTTCCCCGAACCGATCTGGCTGCTCGACAAGCAACCTCTGCCCTGGGATGAAATCCCGTTCTATTCGCAATATCCCGCCCCGCTGAACGTCCTCGCGGGACACACGGAGGCCGCGTTCGCCGTGTACGATCAGACGGCGAAGCTGTGGTACGTTCAGGGACACGGCATCGAGATCTACCAGTTCTACGAGGCGCAGCAAGCCAACTTCTCCCTGGTGTACGACAACGGATATGCCCAGGCCTATCTCCTGAACGCAGGTCCCGGCGCGTGAGAGGTGCCGCGGTACGCACGAGGGTCGACGATGGAGCCGCCCAGCATCCTGTTCATCCCGAGGGTCGAGGAGAACCGCACCTCGGACCGGTCGCCCGCGCTCCTCCGACTCCTGCGGGCGCACCATGAGGTCGTGACGCTCCCCTTCCCGTGGGACCGATACATCTACGACCCGTCCCGGGCGAAAGCGCCTCGCTACGCGCTCTACGTCGTGGACAAGCTCGTCGGCGCGCTCCGGGGCATCTGGCTGGCACGGAGGACGAACGTCCGGCTCACGTTCTGCGAGACGCCGCATCACGCCCTCGTCGGGCTCTGGATCTCCCGCGTCCTGGGCCTGCCCTGCGTGTGGGACAGCCATGGCAACGCTCTCCTCTGGGCGCGGAGCATGGGGAAGGGCAAGGTCTACACGATCCTGACGGCGTCCCTGGACCGGTTCCTGGGACGACGCGCGGACCTCCTGATCACCGTCTCGAAGACGGACGCGGATGCGTACGAGGCGATGGGCGTGTCCCACGCGAAGCTCCGGGTGATCCCCACGTCCGTGGACGTCGAGGCCGTGGAGCGGGAAGCGAGTCAGGGAATCTCCGGGAACGCGTCGTGGCCAGGCACCCCGGGGCGGAAGACGTTGATCTTCTTCGGGAGTTTCAAGTACGCCCCGAACGTCGACGCGCTGCGGTTCATCAGCGAGCAGGTCGCGCCCTTCCTGGAGAAGGAGAGCATCCCATGCGATATCCTCATCGCGGGCCGAGACCTGCCCGAGATGGAGCTGCATCCCTGGATCCACCCCGTGGGATTCGTGGAGAACATTCACGCCTGGGTCCGCCGCGCAGACCTCTGCGTCGTGCCGATCTGGAACGGCGTCGGGATCCTGACGAAGGTGGTCGACACGATGGCGACCGGGACGCCCCTCGTCGTGTCGAGCTTCGCGACCCTGGGCATCCCGGAGCTCCGGGACGGCGTGCACGCCCTCGTCGCGGATCGCCCCGAGGTCTTTCCCGAACTCGTGGCCGCCGCGTTGCGCGATCCGGAGAGGATGAGGCAACTGGCCACGAACGCACGCGGGCTCGTCCGAGAGCGGTACGACTGGCGGGTGCACGAGCCCGTCCTGGAGGAGCTCCTCGCCGGGCTCGCCCGCGGCAACGGAGGGTCCTGATCCCATGGAGGTCGAGATCCTCACCTTCGACGCGGACCCGGATCACGGAGGCTTTGGCGCCCGGGTCGACGCCCTCGTCCGCATGTTCGCGGCCTTCGCGCACGTCCACGTGACGCTCACGGACTGGTTCAAGGGAGCCCGCGTGCCCGGGGTCGATTACGAGGAGTTCCCCCTGCGCGACACGACCGGCACACGCCTCCGCCGCCTGCGCACGTACTATAAGACCGATTTCCCGAGGCGAGTCCGGACCTACCGGCCCGACCTCGTGGTCGTCGAGACGCTCGATCTCTGGGGCCTGACGGAAGGAGCCCGCGGAGTCCCTCGCATCCTCGATGAGCACAACGTCTACTGGCAGCTCTTGAAGTTCGACATGGCGAGTGCGCCGTTCTTCTCCACCCGCTTAGGTCAGAACAAGACGATCCGTAGGCTGCTCGAGCCGTACCTCTGGGGTCGGGCCAGGGACTACGAGCACAGGGCGATCCGGCAGGCGGAGGGCACCTTCGTCACGTCCGGGCTGGACCGCGAGGTCATTGTGCGGGAGCTCCCGGATTGCGCGGACCATGTCCACGTGCTCCCGAACACGGTCGACGTGGAACGGTATCGGGACTTCTCCGAATCGGAGACGACCAACGACGTCGTCTTCGTCGGCAACTTCGCCTACGGGCCGAACCAGGAGGCGGCCCAGTTCATCGGCGAGCGCCTCGCCCCTGCCCTGCCGCAGGCGCGGTTCCTCCTCGTGGGCAGCAATCCTCCGACCCTGCGGGACCGCCCTCCGAACGTCGTCACGACGGGGTTCGTGCGCGATCTCGACACGGTCCTGGGGCCCGCGGCCGTGTGCGTCGCGCCGCTCACGCAAGGCAGCGGCACGCGCCTCAAGATCCTCACCTATCTCGCGTCGGGGAAGGCGGTCGTGGCCAGCGCGAAGGCGGTCGAAGGCCTCGACGTCCACGATGGTGTCGACCTCCTGATCCGGGACGATGAGGCGGGCGTCCGCGACGCGGTCCGGAGCCTCCTCGATGATCCCGAACGACGCCGGAGCCTCGGTCGGAATGGCCGCCGGCTCGTCCAGGAGCACTACGACTGGAGGGTGTACGTGGACTGGTTGAAGCGGTTCTCCGAATCCCTTCGGAGCGCCTGAGACGGCTCCCTCGTGGCGTTCCTACGCGCCGCGTTCTCCCTCGACCCCCGTGCTGATCCCATCCCACTCCACAGGGTCGAGTCCCGCCCCTCGGAGCCTCCGGCCCATTCGACGGCCCACGAAGCTCTTCATCAGGGTCACGTCGATCCCAGCCCAATACGCGGGCGGGAAGGGGCCCGAGCGGGGCTGAGCGCTCGCGACGACGGCGGTCGGCCGGAGGAAGGAGAGGCGCATGGCGTCGCGCGCGTACTCGAGGACCTCCGCGAAGGCCGCCATCGCCACCGGATCGAGGCCGAGCGGGGAATGGAAATAGATGTGCACGATGTCCGCGCCCCCGACTTGGGCCTCCTTGAGCGCCGCCTTGAAGTACGAGACCCCGAGATCGCGGAGGGTCTCCGGCGTGAAGTGGTGGCCCCAGACCCCTTGGAAGACCGGGAGGTAGACGTACGGTTCGGAGCCCCGCTTCTGAGGGTCGTCCGAAGCCGGAGAGTAGGGCTGCGCGAGGCGGGGGACGCGGCTCCAGTCGGCGCAGGGCGATCGGTATCCCGGGAGGGCGCTGCCGTCGTGCGTGAAGCCTTCCTTCCGCAGGAGGGCGGCCGTGGTCGCGTCCTCGGACCAGCGCCCCGCGACAAAGAGCCGCGGCCGGCGCCCCATCCGCGCCTCGAAGCTCTCGCAAGCTGCCGCGATCAGGAGGGCCTGCTCCGCGGGGGGGTACCGTCCGAGGCAGTCGTGGCTCGTTCGGACCTGGCCGGCGAGGCGCTTCGAGAGGACCGGGTCCATCGGGTGGATGTGCAGGCCGGCCTCGTGTCCCGCCAGATCGACGTCCGCGAGCTTCAGGGCCTGCGGCGTCAGGGCCAGCCCCATCGGGATGTGCCACCGGTCCGCGAATTCAAGGACCCGGGGCAGTCCTCGGGTGATTCCCTCGGTCCGCTCGAACCCCGGGATGATCGTGCGCCCTTGGACGGTCCCCGGTTCCACATGACAGAGGACCACGATCTTGGGAGGCACGCTGACACCCCTCTCAGGCCCGTCATGCGAGGCAATTTCTTAAAGATGCCTTTCCCCAGCGCGACCGGGAGTCAAAACCTTCATGCGGACCGCGCCCTTCCTCCCTCCCTCATCGAACCGGGAACGGGCGGAGCGGTTCCAATGGCCTTCCGAATCGTCGACAACTCCCAATTCCGTGCCTTCCATGGGCTCGGGCCCGTGAGCGACGAGCTTGCCTTCCGCCCTCCGGAACCCAGGGCATCGTCGAGGGCCACCCCGGTCGCCGAGCCTCGGGGCGGGTGAGAAACCTGGCCGCCCCGGAACGAATCGCCATCCTGACGCCCTTCCGTCCGACCGCCCGGGCGGGCGGGGTGGAGGTCTTCTGCCGCCAGATCCAGCTGGCCCTCGGACCCGCCCGGATCTTCGCACCGGCCGAGATGTCCAGCCCGAGATCGCATTTCCTCGCTCGACTCGGGTTGCTCGGCCCCTACCGGGCCGCCCTGGAAGCCCGCGCGTTCCTCAAGGCCCACGAAGAGCATCCGTACGACCTCGTCATCGCCAACGGCCTGTTCGGATGGCCGTTGCGGCTCGGCCGTCCGGACATCCCCATGATCCAGGTGTACCACTTCACGATGGCGGGACTCGCCCAAGCCGCCCTGCCGCTCCCGAGCGAGCGTCTGACGACCGCCCGCGTCGCGGGCTGGTTCGACCGGCAGTCGGGAGTCGGCAAGAACGTCGTGGCCGTGAGCGAATCCGTGCGGCGCGAGGTGCTCCGGTTCTACGGCCTCGAGAGCACGGTCGTCCCGAATTCGGTCGATGTGAGCCTCTTCCATCGAGTCGACCGGCAGGATGCGCGCGACCAGCTCGGTCTGCCGAAGGACCGCACGATCGGGCTGTTCGTGGGCCGCCCGGAGTACGCAAAGGGGTTCGATGTCCTGCGGGACGTCGCGGCCGCCCTGGACGACACGCTCTTCCTCTCCGTGTCCCGTCCTGCGGACGCTCCCGGGAACGTCCGCTTCTTCACGGGCGTCCCCCACGAGACGATGCCGCTCCTGTATTCCGCGGCCGACGTGTTCCTCTCCCCCTCCCGCTACGAGGGGTTCAACCTGTCCCTCGTCGAGGCCCTCGCCTGCGAGCTGCCCGCCGTGGTGAGCCGCGCGGCGTGCGCGTTCGACGACGAGCCGTCGGACTTTGCGGTCCTCGTGGAGAGACCCACCGCCGAGGCGTTCGTCGAGGGCATCCGCCTCGCGCTGAAGGAGGGCCCGCGATCGGGGGTTCGCGAGAGGGTGGCGGACCACTACTCCTCCGAGGTCTTCCTCCGGAACTGGCGGGCCCTGGCTGCATCGGTCCAGAGGGGCGAGGCGGCCCAGTTCCGTGCGACGTAGCGCAGCCCTCAACGCCGGCTCGCCAGCTCACTGTACTGGCGGTCGAAGAACGCGGTCAGCTTCTGCCAGTCCCGGTTCTCGCGGACGAACGGGAGACCCAGGGCTCCCAGCTCGGGATGGTCCAAGGCCTTCCGCGTCTTCTCCTCGAGATCGGCCAGGGAGGTGTGGTCGAACACGAGTCCGGCCCCCGAATCGTTCACGGCCTCCTGGGGGCCGAAGCGGTCCGGGACGACGCAGGGTTTCCCGCAGGCCATCGCTTCCACGACCGTCGTGGAGGCCCCCTCATACCGGCTCGTGATCACGTGCACCGCGCACGCATGGAACGCAGAGGCCACGAGCGGCCGGGGCAGCCCGGCCTCATACCGAAGGTTCGGCGGCCAGGGTCCGGGGTATTCCTCGCGCGCCTCCTCGAGAGGACGATCCGTGACGACGACGAACGTGCGCTCGGGAATCCGAGCGGCCAGCTGCTGGAACGATCCGAGGCCCTTCTCCCGGGCGAGCCGCCCCACCCACAAGAGGAACCCGGGCTCGAGTCCGGCGTGACGTAGGAACTCGCCGGGCCCCGAGCGCTCGAACTCCTCCAGGTCCACGCCCGGCGGCGTGACGGGGAGGGAGAGGGATGTGCGCTCCTCTATGTAATCGCGGAGCCAGCGGGAGACGACCGTCGCCAGGGTCGCGCGCCGGACCGCTCGCAGCGCGCCCGCGTTGTACTCTCGGACGTACCGAAGCATGTCCGGACGGTCGGCCCACGGTTCCTCGAACGCCATCCCGTGCAACGTGAAAATCCAGGGAAGGACTTCAGGCCACGAACCGAGGACGTCCGCGTATTCCGTGAGCACATGGATGTGGGCGATGCGAGAGTTCCGGACGAACCGCTCAAAGTACGGGTACATCCGGAGGACGGGAGGGATCCACTTGGCTGTCCACCGGAGCTCCCACATCACCTCACGCCGGTCCGGTACGATTTGGATTTGATGTCGCGAATGGGCGGCCAGCGCGAGGATGTATCGCTCTGCGCCGCCGGGATTGGTCTGGACGAGCGGGCCGAGCCAAACCTTGAGTCGTGTGTCCAGCGGATCCACCCCGATGAGACCGGCGAGAAGCGAAAGGTGGTTACCGGACCGACCTACAAGAACCCATGCCTCGACGCGGTCCGGGTCGCGGCCGAGCGATGGAGGGCAAAACGTTTATGTTCGGCGACCGTGCACCTCCTTGCCTCGAGTCGCATTCATCCTACGACATGGCGTGGGGGGTTGGGAACCGTTCCGGAAGACCGCCTTGTCGCCCCGGGTCCGGCGGGCAGGGAATCGAGGTCTTTGGATTCTCAGTCCGCCGAAACGAACGAGCCTGGGCTCGCCCCCCGCAATCCGGATACGATCCAACCGCCGTCCGTCCCGGGGGGCCGCCCTCCCGACTCGCCGCGCACGGAGGCCAGTCGGCTCGGGCGGAACTTCACGGCTATCGCGATCGCGCAGTTCCTCGCCCAGATCCTCGCCCTCGTGATTTCGGTGACCCTAGCCCGAACCCTCGGGGTCAGCGCATACGGGGTCTTCGTGTTCGGGTTCGCATTCCCGAACTGGTTCCTCATCCTCGTCGGTCTGGGCCTCGACTCCGTGATCACGATTGACGTGGCCGCGGACCGGTCGCGGGCGCCGCACTACCTGACCGCCGTCGGACTTCTGCGGCTCCCGCTGCTCGTCGGAACGCTCATTGCTCTCTGGATCACCGTGGGCTTCGCCCTCGCGGACCCCACGGCCCGGCTCGTCACGTTCCTCCTGGGGACATCGACGATCGTGAGCCAGTTCTCCCAGATGTTCCCGAGCATCTTCCGGGCGTTCGAACGCCTGGAGTACGTCGCGCTGACCAGCGTGCTGGCCCAGATCATCACGACGGTCGCGGTCCTCGGCCTCCTCCTTTCCGGGGCCGGGCTCGTCCCCGTGTCGGTGGCCTACCTCGTCATCTCGATCCTCATCATGGCCTTCTCGATGGTCCTGTGCTACCGCCGCTTCGCCTGGTTCGCGCCGCGGGCGAGCAAAGCCCTCATGGGGAAGATCCTGCGGAAGACGGCGCCCTTCGGCCTCGCGGACGTGATGGGCACGTTCCTCGGCTACGGCGCGCCGGTCCTCCTGACCCTTCTCGCGAGCTCGATCGCCACGGGCATCTTCAACGCGGCCTTCTCGATCACGAACGCGCTCCGTGCACCCCTCGCCCTGTACTCCGTCGCGGCGCTCCCCGCGATGGCCCGGTTCCACGGTAGCGAGAAGGAGAAGCTCGCGATCACGGTGCAGAAGAGTCAGAAGATCTTCTTCATCCTGGCCCTGCCCCTCGCCCTGGGCGGCTGGTACTACCGGGAGGCGATCATGACCCTGTTCTATGGGTCCGCCTTCTTCGGCTCGGGTGACAGCTTCGGGATCCTGGTGTTCACGGTTGCGACGTCGGCGGCGGCCCTCGCGGCCAGCGCGGCCCTCGCGGCGATCGGACGGCAGACGATCAACCTGATGATCGGGATGCTGGGCGCCGGCCTGAACCTCGGGCTCGACGTGCTCCTGATCCCCGCGATGGGGCCGACCGGAGCGGCGTGGGCGTTCCTGGTGGCCAGCGTCGTGATGGCGACCGCGACCCTCATCGTCGTCGCGCGGTTCGGGGTGAAGATCGACCTGGTCGAAATCCTGCTCCGTCCGTGCGCGGCGGGCGGGGTCATGCTCCTCGCCCTGTATTTCCTTCCGATCCCGCATCTCTATGTTGGGATCGCGATCGGCGGGCTCGTGTACTTCGTGACCCTCGTCCTCATCCGCGGGATCGGGCGCGACGACTGGGACCTCGTGAAGCAGATCGTGCGGGGCGGTCTCTTCCGCTGAATCGTGGACGGATGGCCCGCGCCTCCAGGGAGAGACCGGGAGGGGAAGACGAGGTTCGCCAAAATTCCGTCCGCCTTCGTCCGCGATATTTCGGTAAGCGGCAATCACGTTCGATAGGTGTGAAACAATTCACTTATAGGCCGGACCGGAGTGCGTCGCCGCCAACCGGACATGAACCGAGATACCCCCTCGGGGGCTCGGTCCGCGCCCGCCAAAGACCAAGCGCGGTCGGCCTCCCGAACAGAAAAGACCCGTGGCGGACGGAAGGTGGCATTGGTGCTCCTTGCGGTCGCCGCGATCCTCCTCACGACCGCGTTCGTCGCTCCGGCGCGCCTGGGTCCGGCGGACTCCTCCCTCCATGCGGCGTACACGCAGACCACGAGCATCTACGTCAAGGTCGTGCGGAACGGATGGGCCACCGCAAACGTCCTGGGCGTGCAGAACGGGACGGCCTCGGGCGTCGGCGTGAGCATCCTCGTCGGCGGGACGATCACGAGATCCACGACGACGATCTATAACGGAGAGTTCTGGTCCCTGAGCGTCCCGATCGCGAATGGATCCGTCGTGCAGGCCGCGATCGGAACGGGGATCTCCCCGCCGGTCACCGTGCCCGCCTACGTGCCGCAGCGTGTCGCCCCGCGGGGGATCATCTACGCGCAGGGGTCCAAGCTCCTCCTCAACGGCACCCCGATCCAGCTCTTCGGCGTCGACGAGGAGACCTCCTTCACGTACGCGATGCTCGCCTCGGGTCTCCTCGGCGCCTCGAACCCGTCCCAGTTCTGGGGCAACAACCAGCTCTTCCCCTCCGGCCCGGACACGAAGATCCCGAACGTCTCGAACGTGGACCAGCTGTGGCAGTACTTCTTCCAGTACTTCCTCCACTACAATGCGGTCGCCGGGAGCGCCTCGAATCCCAAGGTGAACGTGATCCGGATCACGGTCGTCGATGATTCCTGGGCATCCGAGGGCGTGTACAACGCCTGGAAGAGCAACCCGACCGCCTTCTGGCGCATCTTCGACACGATGCTCTACTGGGCCAACCGGGCCGGCCTCTACGTGATCCCGGTCGTCGGCCACCTCGCCAACGGACCGTCCATCACGCCCGACGAATCGTTCTACGACGTGACGAGCCTGAAGTTCGCGCACCATGTCGATCTCGTCCGGGCCATGCTCGCCCGGTACAACAACGACCCGCGAATCGCGATGTGGGACCTCTGGAACGAGCCCGACGTCTGGAACAACGCGTACTGGACGAGCATCGGCGGGATCCTCGGGTTCCGCAACTGGGCGTCCACGTACATCGCGGACGTGAAGCCGTGGGGCTCGAATCACCTCATGAACATGGGGATCGGCGGGTTCACCCTGTTCCCCGGCATCCCCAGCTTCGGCTGGCAGTACTACTTCTACATGAACGACATCCCCGGCCTCGACGTCGGCTCGAACCACTACTACGCGACGGCCCAGGACCAGTACCTGATTGACTGGCCGACCGCGTGGCATGCCGGGCTCAACAAGCCGAACTTCGAGGGCGAATTCGGGTACAACGCGGCGAGCAACCTCTTGGGCTACGGATACTGGCCCTGGTACGCGCAGCAGAGCCGCGCCTCGGGCTGGGCCGCGATCGCGACGATGGTCTTCCTCAACGACGGAGTAGGCCCGTACGCGGACTACCCGTACACGGGTGCGCTTCCCGCCTACCCTTCTGGGAACAGTACCTCGCCCCCGACGCGCCCGGTCGCGAGCTTCCAATACTCTCCGAGCGCGCCGACGGTCAGTCAATCCGTCACGTTTGATGGCTCCCTGTCGTCGGACACGGTCGCGATCACCTCCTACAGCTGGACCTTCGGCGACGGCGGGACCGGGAGCGGACAGGTCGTGAACCACGCCTACTCCGGCGCGGGGAACTACGTCGTCTCCCTGACGGTGGGGGACGCAAACGGCTCCCGGAACTCGACCTCGAAGACCGTCTCCGTGACGAATCCCGCGCCGCCTCCACCTCCTCCGCCTCCTCCGCCGACGAGCCCCCCGACCGTGACGACGAGTGCCGCGACGTACGTCGGCTCGGTGAGCGCACGTCTGAACGGGAACCTGACCGGCCTGGGTACGGCCGCCTCGGTGACCGTGGGATTCCGCTACGGCACGAGCCCCTCCCTCTCGGGCGCGGCGAACCTCACCGTCGCAGCCGAGACCGCCGCGGGTCCGTTCGGCCAGAACCTGGCGGGCCTCTCGCCGGGCACGACGTACTACGTGGCGGCATGGGCCCTCGGGGACGGCTTCGCGAGCGGCCCGATCGCGAGCTTCGCGACCACGAGCGCCCCGCCGAGCGTCACGACCACGGCGGCCACGGCGAAGGGTCAGACGACGGCCACCTTGAACGGGAATCTCGGGAGCCTCGGATCCGCCTCGTCCGTCTCGGTCGGGTTCCTCTACGGCACGAACCTCACCCTGGTCGGTGCCTCGAACGTGAGCGCGGGAAGCCTCATCACGACCGGGCCGTTCAGCGCAGGCCTTCACGGTCTGATCTCGGGTACGAACTACTACTATCGCGCCTGGGCGAGCGGCAGCGGGTTCATCGCCGGGGACATGCTCAACTTCACCGCCATGAATCCCGGCACGTTCGCTCCGATGGCCCACACGAAGAAGCCGAAGGGCAACACCGCAACGACGGCCACCCTCGGCGGGAACGTGTCCGACCTGGGCAGCGCCAGCGTGGTGAACGTGGGCTTCCTCTACGGGACGAGCCCGACCCTGGCCGGTGCGACGAACGTGACCTTCGGGATGGCCTACGCACCGTCCGATTTCAACCTCACCGTCGTGGGACTCGTCCCGGGCGTGACGTACTACTACGAGGCCTGGGCGGAAGGCCAGGGATTCGCGTGGGGCGGCATCATGAACGTGACCCTGCCCTCCTCCACCGCGCCCGGTCTCCTGGCCCCCGCGGTCCTCGGGGTCGACTACAGTCCGGACACGCAGACCCTCGACGTCGTCTTCTCCCAGGCGATGAACCAGACGTCCGTCGCGGGGGCGCTCTCCCTGAGTCCCGAGGCCACCTACCAGCTCGACTGGAGGAACGAAAGCTACCTCCAGGTTCATCTCATCACGATCTTCGCCTCGAACCAGGTGATCAGCCTCACGATCGGACCCTCGGCGACGGGGTTGAACGGGCACAGCATGGGAGGCGCGTTCACGTTCCGCTTCGCGATTCCCCCCGCGGCCCCCGCGACGAGCGCAGACGACGTCTGGGCGATCTGGCTCCCCTGGATGGCGTTGGCCCTCGCCGCGAGCTCCGTCGTCGCCCTCGCGCTGCTCGTGCGGACGCGCCGCAAGTTCCGTGCCCTCCGGGCCTCGACGAAGCAGCTGGCCCGGCGCATGCGGGAACTCGGCACGCTGAGCGCCCGTCCCACGTCCCCGAGCCCCCGGACCACCCTGCGGCCCGTGCCTCGACCCGTGAGGCGACCCGTTCCGCGCGTGCGGGCGACGCGGTGAGCCCGGGCGGGTGCCCGATCCCCGAGCCCGTGCCGGAAAACCCTTAAACGCAGGATGACGCCTCACCGCGGTCCGGCGCTCCCGTGCGTCTCCACTTCCAGACGAGCCCCGCCGACCTGTACCTCGCGCTCGCGTACGCCGTCGTCGTGTCGGTTCTCCTCCTCGCCATGGGCGCGGGCGACCTGCTGGGGATCGCCCTGGTCCTCGTCGTGCCGGGCTACCTCGCCATGGCGTGCCTCCTGCCCCGCGCGGACCAGGGAGACTGGGTCCTCCGGATCGCCCTGACCGGGGGCTTCAGCCTCGCCCTCGTCGCCTTCCTCGGGATCGCCCTCGACTTCGCCCCGTGGGGGATTACGTTTGCGTCCGTGACGGTCTCGGACCTCGCGCTCTCCGTCGCGCTCGGCCTCCTCGCGTACCGCCGTCGGATGGCCGTGCCCGCCGGGGAGCGGCTCGAGGTCGCCCTCGACCTGCACGGGCCCCGCTGGGACGAATACGGCCTGGTCGAGAAGGCGCTCGCGGGGCTCGTCGTCGTGATCCTGATCGTCGTGACCCCGCTCTTCGCCCTCTCCCTGACCCAACCTCGGCCCACGCCGGGGTTCACGGAGCTCTATCTCCTCGGTCCGACCGGGAACTTCACCGGCTACCCGTCCACGCTGAACGTGTCGGAGCCCGCCACGGTCCGGATCGTCGTGACGAACCACGAGGGTTCCACGGCCAGTTACGCGCTCCGCGTCGACCTCGTCGGCGTGACGAAGGTCTACAACGCCACGAGCGGGAGGAACGAGACGGTCGAGGTGAATCGGACGATCCTCCAGACGGTCTCCCTCGGCCTGAACAACGGAGGGATCTGGAACGAGTCCTACACGTTCTCGATCGCCTCGGTCGGCACGTGGCAGGTCCAGTTCCTCCTGTACCGCGGCGGGGACCTCTCCGCCCCGTATCGGTTCGCGCGGCTCGACGTCGCGGTCCCCGCATGAGGACGGACGGGTTGCCTCCCGACCGACGGCCGTCCGGCTACTCGACGACCGACCGGACGTGGGCCGCGGAGGAGATCGATGGGGTGAAGCAGACCCTTGTCAAAGTGCCGGAGGCCCTCGGGGGAAACCT
The DNA here is from genome assembly GCA_041483635.1 of Thermoplasmata archaeon. Taxonomy (GTDB): domain Archaea; phylum Thermoplasmatota; class Thermoplasmata; order RBG-16-68-12; family RBG-16-68-12; genus RBG-16-68-12. Next base: position 12,895 of record JBGPGA010000009.1, on the reverse strand, counting down.
CACGTCTCCCCGATGACAAGCTTCCGCGGCCGCGGGGCCGCGATGGCTTCCTTCCCCGAGGGCGTGATCGTGAAGTGGGAGGTCACGGGGACGGACTTCGTGTCGACGAACGTCGCGGGGTCGTACTCGGCGGGCTGGATGAGTCCGAGCTCGACGAGGGTGTCGAGCTCCGCCATGACGACCTTCGGGTCCGAGGACTTGAACGCTTCGATGAGGTCCCCTTTCGAGCGACCCGTGATCTCGCGGTGGGCGATCGCTGCCAGGATGCGGTAGCGCAGGGACTCCCGGGACGCGGCCTGCTTCTGGCCGTCCAGGATCCCCTCGACGGACTGGAGGATGATCGCGTTGAAGGCCTCCTCGACCCCCTGCCCCGTGAGCGCGCTCGTCATCTGGGTCGTCACCCCGGGAATCTGCTTGAGGACGGACCGCATGTCGGAGGCGCCGATCGCGACCGCCTGGCCGAGGTCCAGCTTGTTGCACGCAACGACCGCGGGGACGTCGCCCGCCACGGCGGACACGGCCTGGATCCAGTCGACGAGGGACCGCAGGGTCTCCGGGCGGCCGAGGTCGCACACGGCGAGGACGCCGTGCGCCCCATAGAAGATCGCGTCGCGGAAGTTGTCGCGCAACGCATGCTCGCCCATGAAGTCGAAGAGATCCGCCCGCACCTTGGCGATCTCCTCGCCGTCCATGGGGATCTCGACCTCGACGGGGTGGAGGTGCGCGCCCAGGGTGCCCTTCTCGTCCGCGATGTACTGGCCCGCGGCGAAGCGCCGCAAGAGGCTCGTCTTGCCGACGCCGCGGTCCCCGACGAGGCAAATCTTGACCCGCATACGGCGGATACGCATCGGGGTCCCCGGGCGACGTGCGAGGTCTTGACTCTAGCCGTACGATTATCACCACGAGAAACGTCGAGCGAGCGGCCACCCCCAATCCCGGGACAAACTATATATGTGCTATACATCGTCTATAGCAGGCTATGGCAACGACCATCCAGCTCCGCGCGGAGACGCGAGAACGGCTCGCGCGCCTCAAGGCTCGTCCGCGCGAGACCTACGACGAGGTCCTGGACCGTCTGCTCGCTCTGGTGCCCGAGGGAGACGATGAAGGGGTCTACACCCAGGCCTTCCGGGTCGGCCTCCTCGACGCGATGCTCGACGTCCGGGAGGGCCGCCTCGTCGACCATGCTCAAGTCAAGCGGCGGTTGGGCCTCTGACGTCGTGGTCGATCCGCTGGACCGAACGGGCGATCCGCGACTTGGATCGCCTCGACCCTCCGGTCGCGCGTCGCGTGATCGCGAAGCTGGAACAAGCCTCCACCCGCCCGGAGCGATCCTTCGAGAGGTTGGTCGGTTCCAGCGACTACAAGCTCCGCATCGGCGACTACCGCCTCCTCGCCGTCCTGGCGCACACCTCGAGGATGATCATCGTGGAGCGCGTGGACCACGGGTCGCGGATCTACGAACGAGGGCGATGAGGACCTCCCCGTGCCGCCTGAAGAGCCCCGGGCCGCGACGAGGCGAGGCAAGCCCGATTCCCTGGTCCTCGAGGCCCTGGAAGAGATCGAGGGGCTGAAGCGGCCCCTCTCCGATCTGCTCAAGAGACTCGAGTCCCTCGAGCACCGCGTCGCCGTCCTCGACGCGCCGAAGGCGTAGGTCGAAACGTCCGCTCCATCTGCGCCGTAGCGAGAACGCTCATGGGACGCGCTGCTGCGGGGCGCGGCGGGAGCGCCCGCCGCGGACCCCCTCAGAAGTTGAGACTGAGCGTCGTCAACCCGTCTCCGGATGCCGGCGGCTCGGAGCAGTCGATGTCCATCGGGATCGAGATCCCAGGGTCGGGTTCGCGGAGGTCGTCAGGTCGCACGCGAGGTCCGCGCTCGAGACGGAGCGCCATCCGCCTAAGGGGAGCGGCGCCAGCGGCGCAGGGGGGATCCAGACCGCCCGTCCAGGCCGATGAGGGGAACACCCGCTTACGAGCGGTTGGCCAGGAGTCCGAGGAGCTGCTTCGTACGGAGGATCCGGATCGGGCCCAGGTGCCCGAGATCGAGGAAATCCCGGTCTCCCGTGACGAGACCTTCGGCCTTCGCAACCACCGCGGCAGCGGCCAGGGGCGCGTCGGTCGGGTCCCGCAATCGAGCGGCCCACTCTGCGACGCTCGCGTGATACTCGCGCCTCGCGATGAATCCACCCGTCCCGAGGACCGCTTCGAGGAGCCGCAACGCCGTGGGAAGGTCGCGGTGGCCGCGGAAGGTCTCCTCGATCACCGCGTACAACTCCTCCAGCGTGTCCTCGGCGAATACGAGGGTCACGTTTCCCCGGATTGCCTCGAGAAGGAGTTCCCGCTCGTTGCCTCGGAAGAAAAGCCCCGACAGAAGGGTGTTCGCGTCAATCGCGATCCGCGTAGTGCTCCCTCCAGAGGCGATCCCTCGCCTCCTTCACCAGGGCACTCAGGCGTCGCGGGGTGAGCCCCGTCTCCTTGGCGCGGCGCTCGAAGACAGCGAACCGTTTCTCCAGGTCCTCTCCGGTGAGGAGCCTCACCTCCCCGCCTTCTTCCAGGAAGATGAGCTTGCTCCCCTTCCGAAGGCGGAGCTTCCTCCGGATCGAGGCGGGCAGCGTGACTTGACCCTTCGAGGTCACCGTCGCGATTTCGACCATCGCGGAGATGTAAGGATTTCCTTACATTTAAGGCTTGCCCAAGTGTCCCGGGCCCCCCTCCCGCCGCGAGCGCCGGGACGAGGAGGCCGAACCCGCCGAGGACGATGAAGTCAAGGATCGAGATCTCGAGGGCACCTTCCATCCGTTTGCCGGCCTAGAGGGGCGGGTAGGCCGGGCCGCTCAGGACGCCGGCGACGCCGAGGCCGACGGCGATCGCCCAGACACCCCAGGCCTTCTCGACCATCGGCACGCCCTTAAGCAGGGTGCGGAGCGTCTTCGCGCGCACCGTCGCGAGCAGGCCGATGGCGACCGCGACGGGTTCGCGCGGGGCACGGTCCGCCGGTCCCCCAGAAACGTTGAAATACATTGATAATACTATGAAATCACTATGGAATCAACGCTAACCATCAAGTTCCGCGGCGCAGAAGCGGAGCTCCTCGACCGCCTGGTCCGCTCCGGGCTCTTCGCCACGAAGTCCGAGGCCATCCGCTCCGCGCTCGTCAAGTACGGCGCCGACCTCGGCCTCCTGCGGGCGAAGGACCTGTGGGCCGCCCTGGAAAGCGTCCCGCGGCGGCGGGTGACCGAGGCCCAGTTGCAGAAGGACGTGAAGAAGGCCGAGGATGCTGACTAGGGCCTTCCTCGACTCGAACGTCTTCCTGTTCGGCTTCGAACTCCCGGGTTCCAACTCCCACCGCATCCTCGAGATGCTGGCAGCCGGCCGGATCCGCGGCGTCGTGACCGACCGGGTCGTGCGAGAGGTCCTGGGGTACCTGCGGCGGCACTACGGCAAGGACGTCGCAGGCAAGTTCCGTGACTTCATGCTCCTCACGTGCGACCTCGTCCTCGAGGCGGACGTCCGAATCCGGAGGGAGCATGTCGAGCGAGTGGGGGCGAAGGACGCCGGAGCCCTGGCCGTCGTGCGGGAGCTCGCGATCGCCCGCCTCGTGTCGACGGACTCCGACTTCGCTGAGATCCCGGAGCGGAGGACGCCGCGCGCCTTCCTGCGGGAGATCGGGGAGCGGGCCCGTCCGGGCGACGAATGAGACGGGGTGACGGACCGGTCCCGTGGCTCCTTGCTCGGGCGGGGATGCAAGATCCCATCCCAGCTCGTCCAGGCCGTGGAGGAGATCGAAGGGCTGAAGCGGTCCCTCTCCGATCTGCTAAGGAGACTCGAGGCCCTCGAGCACCGCGTCGGCGGCCTGGAGACGCCGAAGGCCTAGCCCTCTCGCGCGGAATCAACTCACTCCGGCGGTTGGAGAGCCGGAGGACGACCGCGTCGCCTCCGGCGACGCCAAAGCACGTAGCCGACCGCGTCTGCGACCGCGGCGAGAATCGTGGAGGTCTGCACGCCGGCATACGGGCCGCTCGAACGGAAGGGGTTCGTGTCGACGCGGAATGCAATCGTCAGATTCGTGATGTGACCCGCAAGGGTGCGCGGGAGGGGCTGGACCGGATGATCGCCGCCGGATCGACCGGCTCTGCCGCCCTACACCGGTCCTTCGTTGCGCTCTCCGCCTGAGGAACGAAGGGTTGCGTAACCCCTCCGAGGTGGCTCCCCTGGCTCCCCTATTGGATCTCGATGATGATCTTCCGTCCTGCCTTCGATACGGAGACCGCTTCGTCCCCGCGCAGGCCGAGGGCGCGCTCGATGTCCGCGGGAATCCGGAGCACGGTCCCTCGGCCGCTCCGGGAGAGCTTTCGGCGGAGCCGGAGGGGTTCGCCCCAGATCCCGAGGCGGCGCGCGACCTGGATGAGCCGCTGGCTCTCCTCTTCGGAAAGGAATTCCTCTCCGCAGGCCGTGCAGCGGCGGCCGCGCTCCACGAAGGTGTAGCCCTCGATCGCCGACACGATGTCGTCGACGGGCACGAGCTCGCCCTTCCCGCACACGGGGCAGCGGCTCGCGACCCTACCCTTCTGCACCGGTGATGACAAAGACCTCATCCGTTTCCGCCTCATAGACCAACACGAGCTTCTTCTCGCCGTTCTTTCGAACGAAGATCTCCCATTTGACTCGGCCGGATTTCCGCACGCGGTAGGCGTCTCGCACGGCCTCGCGCAGTTCGAGTTGATCCCAGTCCCATTTCCGCATCCAGGTGTTCCGGAAGTGCTTGCTCACGTCGATATGGGTTTCGTCGATGTCGAACGGGAGCAAGGTGGCTCACTTGCTTTTGTAGTGTTTTTCATCTACTTCAACCTTGCTGCTCGGTCCGCGAATGTGGAGACGACACGACATGCGAAGGAGGAAGGAACCCTCGCCTCCTATCGAAGGACTCGGACTTCGCGAAAGTCCTGCGCGAGCGGGGCAAACGACCTTGTCCGGACGAGGAGGGAGCCGGCCTCGCGGGCGCCGCCGGTCAGCTCACGCCGCAAAGCACGGCACAAGGAGGCCGAATCCGGCGAGGACGCGCGGTCCTTCCCTATTCCCGATCGCGCGCAGGTCGAATCTCCGAAGGCCTCCGATGGAGCACCCCGGCGAGGCATTCGAGGAGGGACTCGTTGAGCGCGTCGGAGGACCGGAGATCTCAGGGCACCCGCGAGAACCCCGCCTCCTGAAAGTTGCGGTCGAAGGTGAAGGCGTTCTCGATTCCGAGGTCCCGCATCACGGCGAAGCTCGTGCAATCCGTGAAGCTCCACCGCTTGTCGGGGCGCTCCTCGAACAGCTGGAGCGCGGCCTCGAAAGTCCCCGGATCGATCCAGGCCACGACGACGTTCTTGGAGGCCAACACGGTCCTCGCGAGGCGTGCGGCGGTCGGTGCGTCGGACGCCATCCGGAGGAAGGTGACGGCCTCGTCGAGGACGAAGTTCGACGTCACGAGGGACCCGTGGGCTCCCCGAGCGAGCTCCGAGTATGCCGCTCGCGCGGCGGAGCCGTTCCGGTCGTTCGGGAGGGAGAGGGCGATCCAGGCCCCCGAGTCCACGAAGATCATTCGTCCCGCCCGTAGAGGTACCGGTCGAGGTGCTCGGACCCGTCCGTGATCCGCGCCTTCTTCCGGGTGAGGGGGAAGGCGTGGAAGATCGGGTCCTTCGGGTCCACCTGATCCGGCAGGGTCAACCGGCGGATGGCGGCGCGGACCGCTTCCTTGATCGTGGTACCGCGCGCCTTCACGTACGCCTCGAGGAGGGCGTGCTCCGTCGCCGAGAGTTCGGTCTGGACGACTCGCATGATAGATGTTACATGCTGAATGTTCTATTTAACAGGTTCCCGGGGGGTCCGAAGGGGGAGACCCGGAGCGGCACGAAGCGACCCGGCGGCCGTGCATGGCAGCCACTGCCGGACGACCTGCCTCAGGCCATTCGCCTTCGACGGGGCCTCGGTTCGCTCGACCTCCCCCGAACGTTTCAAATCCTCGACGCCCGCTTGGATGACTCGTCCTGATTCCCACACCCCGCGGCCCGGGGGACCTCCCCGTGCCGCCGTAGAGGGGAAGTCAGCCGAGGAGGCTCGGAAGGACCGAGAGGCCCGAGCCACCCGCCCACGGTCTCAGTACGACTCGACGAGCAGACCCATCGCGTCACGAATCTCTGCGAAGTCGGAGTCCCTGGTGACCAGCGTATGCCGACCCGCGGAGGCGATTCCTGCGATCATCGTGTCCACGTGGCTCTTGACCCGCCCCAGCCTCATCAGTTCGGCCCGGATTTCCGCCGCCTTGGATGCGGAGTCCTCGTCGAACGGCGCGAGGACGTATCCCGAGGACAGCTGCTGGAACGCGGCGGCCTCGGACCGCGACCTCGTGAAGAGCAGGCCCGCCAGGACCTCGGAGAGGACGGGAGTCGTCATGATCTTCGGCTCCCGCCTCGCGTCCAGCTCGCGCGCCTTCTTCTTCGCGGCCGGGTCGGAGCGAAGCAGGTCCACGAGGAACGCGGTGTCGAGGACGTATCCCACGGAATCACCGGCCCGCGGCGATTCGGCGTCGCTGGACATGGAGGTCCTCGTCCCGCCACCGGGCGATCGCTTCCGCCACCTTCTCCGCCGCGTCCCGGTCGAGGAGGCGCGTGAACTCGAGCAGGGAAGGCTCGCGCGAACCGAGGAGTCGGTGGATAACGCCGGAGAAGCTCTCGCCCGGCCTCTTTGCGGCCTTGAGCTTGCCGTACGCGGAGTCCTCCAGGGAGATCGTTTTCGTCCCCATGCAGCTGTGCATGTGCATGCACATATATCAACCCTAGGAAGGAGGGAGCGGATCCGAGAGCGAGGGAGGACGGACGCCGCGAGGCCGCGTGGGAGCGGGTCAAGGGACGAACGCAGACCAGAAGGGGTTGTTGAGGACGGCTAGACCTCGAGCCCTTCGTCCCGCAATGCGTCCAGGAGTTCGCGCGTGGTCCCGCATCCGACCGCGTTTTGGCGTTTCAGATGAGGGTCATCGGACCAGATTCCATCACAGGAGACGGCAAGCGCCGTAGCCACGTAGGCGACGTCCCCAGGGTCGATCGACCCCACTGCCCCGATGGCCCGGTCCCAGGCATTCAGCGAAGCCTCCGTCGGAATCACGTCGATATATTTCTCCAACCTCTCCAACACGTCACGTGCCGCTGCCTCGGAGAGGCCGGCTCTCCGGCGGAGTTCCGGCAGGTGCTCGGCGAGCTCCATCCGCAGGAACTCGGGAGCCATCAGCTCGAGGACGGAGAGGGTGAGAAGGCGCCGGATTGTGGAGTCTCGAAGGAAGGCCGCGATGACGATGTTCGCGTCCACGACGAGCCGCCGGGGGGCGGCCAGCCGCTCACTCTCCCGCAGCCCGTCGTGCGGCCTCGAACCGGCGCCGCAGGCCCTCCTTGATCAGGCGGTCGAGCTCCTCGACATCGGCGAGGGTGAGCGTGCTTCTGCGGGTCAATGCATTCATGCGCTCCAGGTCTTGGATCCGCTGGGCGAGGATTCGCCGAACGACTTCGCTCCACTTGACCTCCGGATGGGCCTTCATCTTGCGGTGGAGCTCCGGTGGCACGGTGAGGGTGATGTTCGGCACGGATTCGATTATGTGCGCGCACATAATCAAGTTTGCGGGGGGCTGTCCGGAAACCGCTAGGGAGTCGTCCGACGGCGCGCCGTCGCTCGGCCTCTGCCGAACGTTTCAAATCCTCGACGCACCCCAAGATGGCCGCCATGATTCCCACACCCCGCGGCCCCGGGGACCTCCCGAGGCCGCCCGAGGAGCCCCGGCCCGCGATCCGGGGAAGCGAGCCCGGTTCCCTGGTCCTCCAGGCGCTAGAGGAGATCGAGGGATTGAAGCGGACCCTCTCCGACATGGTCAAGCGGCTCGAGGCCCTCGAGCACCGCATCTCCGCGCTCGAGACGCCCAAGGCCTAGCCCTCTCGACCGTAGGACACTCACTCCGGCGGCCGCGGAGCCGGTGCACGACCGGCCCGCCTGCGGCGACGCCCGAGCACGAAGGCGGCGACGCCCGCCGTGAGGAGCGCGTAGCCGGGCACGCCGGCACCGGGGCTCAAAGGATTCTCCCCACTGGCTATCCCGGACCTTATCTCCTTCCAGACCCCATCGGGGGTCCATGGCGACCAAGAAGCGAGGGGGGAAGGCAGACCTGAAGCGTGTGGAGCTGGCCGAGCTGCCGGAAGGCTCGATCGCGATGTTCGACACCGGCACGAAAGAGATGGCCCTCGTCAACCTGGACGGCTTCAAGGACCATCTGGAGAAGGAGATGGATGCCGTCCGGCAGGCCCTGGCCCGGGCCGAGCGGCTCGGGTCCTATGGGCTCACGGGAATCGATCTCTGCTTCGGACTGAAGCTGGGGATCGTCGTCCTCGGAGTGGAGGGGGGGATCACGCTTCACTACACGCGGCCTCTCGGAAAGGCCGAATCGTAGAAGAGGCCGCACTACGGCCGGACCGCCGGAGCGAGATCCAAAGGGCGAGTCGGAGAGACCTCAGGGAGTTGGAGGCTGGCCAACCTCGAGGAAGCCTCTCGGGGCGAAAAGAGACATTCTAGCCAATACTTTTAAGCCTCGGACCTTCGTTCGAGGCGCAACAGAACCGCAGATCGGCCAAGGGACGGCCTAGACCCTCCCTTGGACTGGTGGCGGGTGCGAGGGATCGTACGGTCACGGACATGGCGCGAGAAGACCCCCCGACGGCGGGGCCCGGAAGTGCGCCTCGGTTGCATGGCAGTTCGCCGGCCTTCACGCTCGACCCGGCGAACGGACGGTCGATCCGGGTCCTCGTGGCGATTCCCTGCCTGAACGAGGGTCCGACGATCGGGTCTGTGGTCCTCAAGGCGAGGCAGTACGCGGACGAGGTCGTCGTCGTGGACGACGGGTCGACGGACGACACGGCGGAGGTCGCGAAGCTCGCCGGGGCGAAGGTCCTGCGCCACGCGAGGAACCTGGGGAAGGGGATGGCGATCCGGACCGCGTGGCTGTACGCGAGGGAGGCGAGCCCGGCCGCGTTCGTGCTCATGGACGGGGACCACCAGCACCACGCGGAGGACATTCCGCGGCTGGCGGAGCGCGTCCTCGCGGACGAGGCGGACGTCGTAATCGGCGTGCGCTGGGGCAAGACGTCCGGGATGCCGATGTACCGCCGCGTCGGGAAGCGCGTGCTCGACTACGCGACGGCCGCGGGGGCGAAGAACGGGAAGCTGACGGATTCTCAGAGCGGGTACCGGGTGTTCTCCAATCATGCCTTATTTACGCTTGAGCCATCGGAGAACGGCTTGTCGATTGAATCCCAGATGCTCTTGGAAGCCCAGGAGAAGGAGCTGCGGATCGACGAGGTGAACGTGGACTTCCAGTACGACGTGGACGGATCCACCTACGCTCCGGGCCGACACGGCTTTGGAGTCCTATCGAGAATCGTGTCACTTGTTTCGGAACGACGCCCGCTCTTCTTCTTCGGCGTGTCCGGGATCGTGCTGGTGGCCATCGCTGGATTCCTTGGCATTGTGGTGGTTCAGACGTTCTACGCGACGAAACAGCTGGCCGTAGGCTACTCATTCATGGTCGTAATGTTCGGAATCCTCGGGGCATTGTCGATATTCATCGGAATCGTTCTGAATGCGCTCAAGAGAGCTTCCATGGCGAGCCGTTGAGCATTGGTCGTCGTTAAGACGGGAGCTGATGCCTGTCCTGGCGCACCCACAAGGCATGCTGGAGACACTCAGTCTCTCTCCGTCACTTGCGGACAGGAGTGTTTCTCCACCGAGGCACCGGGCGAGTGGAGGGGATGGGTCGGTGAAACCTGGTAACTCCGGAGAGCTCAAGGCTGACTCTCTAGAGAGGATTGCATACATTATGGTCACATATAACAGTGCAAGCAGAGTCGCTGATTGCTTAAGCGCCATCCGGAATCAACGCCTGGTTTCAGCCCAGGTCATCGTGGTCGACAACGACTCGCACGACTTGACCGCCGAGATCGTGACGAAATCCCAACCAGACGCCACCCTTATTCGTAACACCCAGAACCTTGGCTACGGGGCAGCGGTCAATAGTGGGGCGGCAGCCGCACATAGTGAGTACTTGGTGATCCTGAACCCTGATGTGACGCTCCATCCCGATTGGTCAGCCAGGATCCTTCAGACCATGAAGGCGAGACCGCAATGCGGGGCCGCGGAAGGGAGGATCTTCCTTGCGCGAGAACCGGACGTTCTGAACTGTGACGGCAGTCACATCAACTTCCTCGGATTCGGGTGCATGAAAGGGTATGGAAGGAGGGCACCGGCCCGTGACCAGGTGACCGGGGTCTCGTACCCCTCAGGAGCCGCATTCATGGCGAGGAGAGCGGCGTTCCTTCAGGTGGGAGGCTTCGACGCCACTTATTTCTTGTACTATGAGGACGCAGACCTTGGGCTAAGGTTACACGCGGACGGGTGGGAAGTACTGAACGTCCCGTCAGCTATTTGCTATCATGACTACAATCCGTCCCTCCGCCCGGAGAAAGTATACTGGCTCGAGAGGAACAGATGGAAGACCCTTGCGCGGAACCTGGACAAAGGGTACTTCTTGTTGTGCGCACCACTCCTCGTCTTGTTTGAGATTGCTACGACCGCCTACCTGGCCAAGATTGGATTGTTACGTGAGAAAACTCGCGCCTCGCTCGACTTCCTCCACGAAGCCCTACGGCTCAGACGCAAGGCCAATCACGGCAAGGACACTGCTCAACACAGTGCTGAAATCATCATGTGGCTCACTGACGATTTCCCGGAAATCTTGCCTCAAAAGGGCATGCTGCCCAAGCTTGCTAGGTCCGTCCAAAGGAGCTACTACAATGCCTTTCTTAGATCGAGAGTTGAAAGCCTCCGAGCAGCCGCAGTCGGTTCGTACCCACAAGCGAGTGAGGGACTAATGGATGAAGATACTACTTGAGGCAGGGCCTGGTGGTCACCTAGTCGAAATGTCCAGAATCTGGCCTGCGCTCACGGAGCACGACCTGATTCTGGTTACCAATCCCGTCGCGGTTGAGACTACTGCTGCACTGCGGGAGAGGTTTCCGTTCCGAACTGTTCTTATCCCCCATCGCTTTGCTGATTTCAAGGGGAACGTATTTGCAGACTACGCAATGAGTTTTTTGGTCGACATACTCGGCAACTCACTTTTCCTCGCCCGACTCTTCCACCGAGAGCGGCCCGGTGCAGTAATAACGACAGGAGCAGCGACCACAATCGTCTCCTCGCTGATGGCAAGAATATCGGGCGCTCGCTTCATCTTCATCGAGAGCCCTGCAAGAATATGGTCGCCGTCTCTCAATGGCAGAATGGCGTATTGGATGGCAGACCTCTTTCTGGTCCAGTGGGAGTCTCTCCTCCCCCGCTATGGAAAGAAGGCCCAATATTGGGGGGGTCTAGTATGATCTTTGGGACCGTCGGCAGTCTCCCGTTTGAGCGCCTCGTGTCAATGTTCGATGGGTGCGCCATGAAGGATGCAAGACATGAGTACGTTGTCCAATCGGCCACCCTCGGTGCCACCACAATCCGGGCGCGGTGCATTCCGTTTATAGCGCATCGCGAGTTAATCGAGTATATCAAGCGTGCCGAAGTTGTGGTGAGCCATGCCGGAATGGGCACCATAATCGAGGTGGCAGCACTCGGCAGGCCGCTCGTCTTGATCCCGAGGCTCTCGAAACTGAGGGAAGCGATTAACGATCACCAATTGGAAATCGCGAGCTATCTCAGGTCGAAGTATGGCGTTCCTGTTATCCTGGGGAGGGATGAAATGGAACATGCCATAGCGCACGCCAAGGCGATTCCATCCAGTTCAGACGGTTCTACACTCGCGAGGAGAATCGCGAATTACATCAAGGAGTTGGAGGGTAGAGCGTGAAAGTTGTCTCGGAGCTATGTCCTCATCCTCAGGTATCTCCCCCAAAGGAGTCGGCGGTGCATGACAGCCTTTACGGGGCATAATCTGGGCGATGTGTGAACCGTGTGACAGCAGGTCAGCCAATGGATTCGGCGAGTTCTTGACGCCAAGTACACCTCACCAGAGACAGCAGTTATGTGAGAGCGAAAGACGATGAATATCCTGTTTGTCACGGGAAGCTACTATCCAAACATCGGTGGTGTCGCGAAAGTTGTGACTGAGACGGCACGACGTCTTTGTCTTCGCGGACACACTTGCAGAGTAGTAACGCTCCGCAAGGATGCTGTCACGCGTGGAGAATTCCAAGACGAGGGTGTCACAGTGTTCGCCGCTCCTCCTACGTGGGAACGGCATCTCGGCGGACTCTCGTTTGGTTTTGCGGGATTCCTTAGATCGAATTCCTACCTTGTCAGAGACGCCGACATCGTGCATGTCCACGGTTACCACACCCTATTGAGCCTTGAAGCGATGATTCTGGTCTGCGGAAAGCCTGTGGTTTTCACAGCTCACCATGGCCTCGGCCATTCTCCCTACTCTGACATGCTGCACGTTGTCTACAAACCGATAGGCAGGATGATGTTTGAGACAGCGCGTGCAGTCATCTTCGTGTCCGAATTCGAGAAAGGACTAATCGAACGGAGATTCGGAACGATGTCAAGAAGTAGAATAATCCCTCATGGCGTCACTGACGTGCCATTCCCAGCAGGAATCACCAAGCACGTGGAATCGGTGCGTCCGCGGCTTCTCTATGTAGGGCTCCTGAAGGAGTACAAGGGAGTCCAACATATCCTTTCAGCGATGAGGGAACTAATCGACGGATTCCGGATGGAGCCCACCTTGAGGATAGTTGGAAGCGGGCCGTACGAGTCACGCCTTAGAACGATTGCGCACGACCTGGGTCTCAAAGACGCCGTTGACTGGCTGGGCGACCTCCGCGGCCGCG
>JBGPGA010000008.1:0-35504 GCA_041483635.1 Thermoplasmata archaeon | reverse complement strand
CGTCCTACTTCCTCGCTCCAGGTGGCCTGGTTGGTTCTCCGAAAGATACTCTCCCTCTCTCGCCTCATCCGAATCGCCATCGCCATCCTCGCGACACTTGGGTCGCTCGGGTTCATGTACTACTTGGGATTGCGGGGGCTCTACAACGTGAACTATGCGGTCTCGATCATCGGCCGCCTCATGCAGGGATTCTGGACCACTCTATCGTATGTGGCCCTGGTCATCCCGCTGGGGTTCACGCTCGGGTTTTTCATAGGATGGGCTCGGACCACAAACATCTGGGTCGCGAGGGCAATCGGAACGACCTACGTCGAGTTCTTCCGAGGCATGCCTCCGCTCGTCCTAATCTTCTTCAGCTACCTAGTCGTCACCCTGATTTCAATCCGATATCTTCCGGCGCTTACTCCCTTTGCTCTCTGGGCGGGGGCCCTGGCACTCGCCTTCCACTCGGGATCGTACCAAGCCGAAATCATTCGCGCTGGGATCCTGTCCGTGCCCACCGGCCAGCATGAGGCGGCGGAGTCTATCGGGTTGTCCCGTTGGCAGACCATGTTCCGCGTGACGCTCCCGCAGGCGTTCCGAGTTTCGCTACCCGCGTTGGGGAATGAGTTCGCATCGGTCATCAAGGATACGTCGCTTCTCGCAGCCATCGGAGTCTTTGAGCTGGAAGAGCATGGCCTCGACCTGACCGCAACCGCCGTCCGCACGGACCTCAATCTTGTTTTCATCATCTGGGTGGAGATTGCTCTCCTATATTTCGCCATCACGTTCATCGTCACGAGGATCGTTCGCTCGATCGAGAACTGGTCCAAGGTTCCTGGACTGGAGGCCGCACAGCTATGATCCGAGTCCGTGGTGTCCACAAGTACTTCGGTGACTTGCATGTCTTGCGTGGCGTCGACCTCGACGTGGAGAAGGGAGAGGTCCTTTGCGTCATTGGACCTTCCGGATCGGGCAAGTCGACCCTCCTGCGCTGCATCAATCTCCTGATACGGCCGGACCGGGGGGATATCTTCCTCGAGGATGTTCGCGTCAATTCGCCGGAGATACGTCCCGAATGGGTTCGCCAACAGGTAGGAATGGTGTTTCAGTCGTTCAATCTCTTCACCCACCTGACCGCGCTCCGCAACGTAATGATCGGCCTCACCCGTGTCAAGAAGATGGGGAGGGAAGAGGCGACGAAGAAAGCGGTGTGGGAGTTGGAGAGGGTGGGATTGAGCCAAAAGCTCGACGCCTATCCCGCCCAACTCTCGGGGGGACAACAGCAGCGGGTGGCCATCGCCCGCGCCCTCGCGATGGACCCAAAGATCATGCTATTTGACGAACCGACTTCCGCCCTCGATCCGGAGTTCATCCGCGAGGTCCTTGACGTGATGACGAAACTGGCCGAGGAAGGCATGACAATGATTGTAGTCTCCCACGAAATGGGATTTGCGAGGAATGTTGCCGGTCAGATTGCGTTCGTCGACCAGGGCTTGATTGTCGAGCAGGGAGCCCCGGAGGAAATCTTTGAACGGCCGGGCCACGAACGTACCAAAGCGTTCGTGGGCAAAATCATCAGGTGAACCATGGTCACGGGCACGGCCTCCGGCAACCGCTTGGGGCGGACCGCACGGAAGACGCTTGGCACGATGCGAGACGGAATCAGGGAGTACAGGCGATCCATTGCTGGGCTCTTTGGGCTTCTCGCATTCCTCATAGTGGTCATCACCCTCCTGGGATCCGTGGGTGTTTTGGATCTCAACTTCATCGCCACTCGCTGGAACACGATGTACGGCCCCGCCTTACTCTCGCTCTTTCTCACTAACGCCTCGTTCTTCATAGGCTTCGCCGCCGCCATACCGCTGGGGTTGACGCGGGCCTATGGCCCCACGATCCTTCGTCGTGCGCGGGGCAGGCCTACGGAGACCCTGTCGTATGCAAGAGCGAAGGAACTCTACGGATCGAGAAAGGCGCTGTGGGTCGTGGCGGGGCGCAAGATCCGTAAGGCACTCTTCGCCCCCGCGTACGGTTTCGCGACCGGATACACCGAAGCGATGCGGGGAACGCCGTTCTACGTCCAGATATGGATTGTGTTCTACCTCTTCATTTTCGCGTGGCCCACGCTACCCGGCCTGTACATCATCATCGGGCTCGTTGCCTTGACCCTGAACACCGCCGGGTATCAGGCCGAAGTCCTTCGCGCCGGGTTCCAATCGGTGGGCCAAGGGCAGATCGAGGCCGCGAAAGCCATTGGGATGCGAGCGAGCAAGGTGTTCCTGCACATCACGCTGCCCCAGGCGCTCCGTCTCATCATTCTGCCGTTGACCAACGAGTGGGTCAGCCTGTTCAAGGCGAGTGCAATCGTGAGCTTCATTGCCGTCGTTGAACTCTTTTATCAGAGCGAACAACTCGGCGTGAACCAGGGCCATCCTATCGAGGCGTTCCTGCTGATTGCCATGATGTACCTCGTCATCAACATCCCCCTCAGCAAAGCCCTTAGCTACATCGAGCGCAAGAAGCGGATCCCGGGCCTTGGCACCGCCTTCCCAATGCCTGGCCGGGGCCGGGTAGAGGGGGCTCCCTAGCAGGAATGAAACAACGAGGCGGTCGTCAGCCTCGCACCTTCTCTCCGGCGTCCAACCGAGGACGCTCACGAACTCATGCCCCGCTTCAGCGGCTTGCTGATGTGTCGAATCGAGCCGGGCGGAGGCTCGTACCAGCCCGTTTCGATTCGTCGAGGAAACGTTCGGTATTCAGCCCGCTCGCGGCTCGCCGCCCCCCCGCAACGGCGACATCTGAACGAGGCCCCTCGGCCCGTGGATTTCATGCGCACGTGACAATCCGGGCAGAGAGGATTCGAGACCTTCTCCCGCAGGGGCGCGAGTGCGACAATGTGGAGCTTTTCGAGGTTGATCGTCCTTGGTTCTGCTCGAACCGACCCGGTGACCTCCACCCTGTCTCCGGGAATGAGCGAGCGGACGGCCCGCCGGAACCCCTTGGCGGGCTCGTAGGCGGTGACGTCCATGTTGTCGAGACCGAAGACGACATGTCCGCCGACCAACGTCCGAGGGGGCCGAGAAACCGTGCCCGCGAACCGCCCCGCGGTGCGGGGGACAGCCACTGCCGGCTTCTGCAGGTGATCGTCGGTCCCCTGATTCGTGAGGAAGATGAGCCACCGATCTGGGGGCTCTCCCCGGATGGTCCGCAGCGCGCGCGCCAACTCTTCCGGCGCATCTCCGCGAATGCCCAAGAGGACCGGACAAGGCGTCCGGGGAGCGAGGACAAGCCGCTCGCTCTCGAAGTCGTAGTTGTTGAAGGTGCTCGGAAACGCCTGATCCATTCGGCGCACTGACGAAGGATCGACGAGTCGCTTGGTCCCCCAGCGTGCCTGCTGACGATATGCGAGAACCTCCCACGTCCGATCGCGAGGGCGCCAGGCACAAGCGGCCGAGGCACCGATGACGCCGCGTCCCGATTTCCAGACGCGATGCAGACCACGCCCCCGGATAGCTGCCTCTGCTTCCTCTCTAGTAACAATTCCTCGCACGGCCTGCCAGTAGAGAGACGGCCGCGGCTTTCTGGAGAGGACGACAAGTCCCGGATCCGTCCCATCCGAATCGAGATCCGCCCAGCGATTAATCAACGCTCCCATCCGCGCCAGGATTTGCTCAGAACGTCCTTTCGTTTCCCCTCGAGGAAAAGCGCGCAAACGACGCGAATCGATCTGCCCGACCTCGAACGGCGTCCCACGACCCTGGCCCACCGCCATCGCAATCGCTCCGTTGCCACGCGTCTTCCACGGGATGTTGGGATTAAGACGAACGAGGCGGGGGTATCCGATAAGGTCCAGATTCCTCGTGAGCTCGCGTACAAACTCGGTCGCGAGGAACGTCGTGCACATCCCCCGCAAACTATCCGTGTCATCCACCCCGACCCAGAGGACCATCCCTACGAGAAGAGGTCCCGCATAGGATAAACCCCGCGGACCGGGAAAGTTCATATCGATGGCGCTGCATGCTACGAGCGACTTCCATGGTCGTGCGCTCCTTCGACTTCACGAACCTCGACGCGCGCCGCCTCACGAAGATTGGCGCGGGCTGGGGAAACATCCGCGTCGACCACAATAGCACGGTCACCCTCATATCCGAGACGGGCGCAAATGCGGCCCAGCTCGACTTCCGGTTCACCGCAAGCTTCCGCGCCGCGGAGGCGGTCATCGGCCTCATCCAGATCGAAGGGCAGATCGCGTGGGAAGGGGACGCGAAAGCCCTCGTGAAGGGCTGGTCCGCGGGGGGTCAGATGCCCCAAGAGACCGCGCAGGAGATCCACACGGTCATCATGACGAATTGCCTCCCCGAAACGGTCATCCTGGCCCGCGAGCTGCGGCTCCCGCCACCGATTCCCATCCCGCAGGTCCAGGTAACAGGACCCACCCCACCGCCGAAGAAGGGGCGGTCCCCCGAGATCGCCTGATCACTTGATGTGGTCCAGGCTGAACGAGCCGATCGACACGCTGCTCTTCGTGTACGTGTAGCGGATCCAGCTGCGGCTCTGCACGTCGCAGATGCCCTTGATGCTCAGGAACGACTTGAGCTGCTCGACCTTGAACTCGACCGAGCCGTCCATGAGGGACCCGAGCATCTGGATCTCCTGCTCCTCGTGCATGCCCTTCTCGATCACGTAGAACGCGACGCCCTTGTCCCGCTTCCGGCGGCCGACAAAGGGCTGGAGGAACTTGAACGTGGTCGTCGGGTCGAGGTAGGCGATGAGGGTCGAGATGCTGCGGAACGCGAGGCGGTAGCTCTGGTGCTTCTGCTTCCACTCCGCTGCGATCGTGTCCGTCGCCTTCAGGATGGCCTGGTGGTCCGTCGGGTCGTCGATGTACGTCGTGTTCGGGTCGCTCGTGTCCGCGCCCATCGACTTGGAGTAGGCGTCGATGTAGCGTACAAGCCCGAGCTTCTCGCGCTCCTCGTAGTCCGGCAGGACGAAGGCCATGTCCTCGCGGATGTCCGCCGGGCCTTTGTCCGTCAGGATCCAGAGGACGGGCAGGCCTTTCTTCAGGCCTTCGGCCATGAACAGGCTGACGAGGACCTCCTTGCCCACGTACGCCGGGCCGTACACCGAGACGTTTGAGCTGAACGGGATGCCTCCGAAGAGCAGGTCGTCCAGGCGCGAGATGCCCGTCTTGACCTTCTGCTGCTTGACCTCCGTCTGGCGGTCGTCGGCGCGGGCCTCGATGTCCTCCTCGATCATCCCCTGCTCGCGGAGGCGGAGCTCCTCCATCTTCTGCTGGAGGTACTTCTCCTTGGTTCGGACCTCTTCCTCCTTCTGCGTGATCTCGCCCTTCAGCTCCTCGAGACGGGACTTGAGGTCCACTTCCTCGGAGGAGCCGCCCAGGGCCTTCGCCTGTTCGGCCTTCTTCATCTCCGCCTCGAGGCGGTTTTCGCGGTAGGTGAGGTCCTGTTCGCGACGCAGGATCTCCTCCTCTTTGAAGGCGAGGGGTTCCTTGAGCTTCTTGAGCTCGTCTTCCTTGAGGCCGATCTCCTCCTGGAGCCGCTGGATCTCCTGCTCGCGGAGGAGCATGCTCTTCTCCTTGCCAAGGAGTTCCTGCTCCTTGCGCCGGAGCGCGTCCTCGAGCTCCCTCTTCGGCTTGTTCTCGAAGGCCTTCTCCTGGGCGCGGAGCTGGTCTTCGATCTTGCGCTTGTTGACGTCCGCCTCGAGGACGATGATCCGCTTCTTGAGATCCTCTTCCTTCTCGAGGTACTCGTGCTCCTTCTCGCGGAGCTCCTCTTCGAGGCGGCGTTTGAGCTCCTCGTCCACGAGGGTGATCCCGAGGGCTTCCGGCGCCGCCCTCGCCCCGCCGGCTGCCTCGCGGGCGGAGAGGGCCGCTTCCCGCTCCGACAGGGAGATCTCCCGCTTCTTCAGGTCGCGCTCCGTCGGCTTGAGCTTCGCCAGGCCGACCTCGATCTTGTCCTTGAGCGCCTCGTTGACGGCCTTCAGTTCGTGGAGTTCCGAGTCGAGGCGTTGCCGGGCGGAGACCTCCTTGTCAATCCGCTTCTTCAGATCGACGGCCGGCCCTGCCTTGAGCTGCTGGCCCTTGACGTACTTGATGACCGCGATGGAACCCTTCTTGATATGCTCGATTTCCTGGTCGAGCCCCTTGCGTCGCGCGATCTCCGTCTCGAGTTGCTTCGAGAGGCCCGCGACCTCCTCGATGTAGCGCACCGGGTCGAAACGTCCGGAGCGGAAGTTCGCGAGTTCCCGCGCGAGGGTGGAGCGCATGGAGTCGAGCTCCGCTCGCAGTCCGTCGGCCTCGAGGGCTTTCGACCGGAGTTCCCTCAGCTTCTCGTCCGGCACGCGTTCGCTCGCCCTCGCCGCCTTCGCGGCCTCGGCGGCCGAGCCCGAGGGCGCTCCGATCCAGTCCTGGAACGCGTTATCCTCGCCGGCGAGCCATTTGCGGAGAGCATCCTCCCGGCCGTCCTGGTTCGGCGAGGGGATCGGGGCTCCGATCCAGTTGCTGAGTCCGTTCTCGCCCGCGTCGCCCTTGAGCCACGACGTGAGCCCGTTATTGGTTCCGGCGGTGCCGGGGTCCGACTGCTTCGTCCCGCAGACCACGCACTCGCCCCGGGCGTTCACTTCGCCCCCGCAAACGCGACACGTCACGGTGGCGGTTCCGCCCGCATCCGCTTTCGTCTCCAAGCGCTTCGCACCTCGAGGAGCCTAGCTCGTAGTGCCGACCCGATTTCGATGGATGCTACGACGCAGATGGGTATTTAACCGTATCAATGTCAGTATCAACGGAGGCTCCAGCCCCCTGCCGAGACGCGACGCCGCCCGCCCGCCGTGGCGTGCGTTGGAAACGTACTTATACGGACTGAAGAATTTCATGCTCAGAATAAAAACGTGAGTTCGGGCGGGGGCCTTGGGCACGGAGGAGAAACACATCATCCTGCGGATCGACCCCAACGACGAGTCGATCACGCTGAAGGACGTGATGCAGCGGATCCAGGAGTTGCAGAGGCAGCACCCGGACCTGGACGTCTTCTGGGACGGCGACGAGTACGCCGTCTGCTCCCGGCCGAAGAAGCAGAAAGACTAACGGGACCGAATCTTTTTCCCATCTCCCGGCATACGCCGCGGCGGCGGTGGCGATGGCGGGGAAGAAGCCGACCAAGGCAGAGCTCACGTCCGTTCCGATCGAACATCTCGACCTCACGAAAGTGGAGAGCGTCGCGGATCTCGTCGAAGGGTACAAGCGGATCTCGTTCCAGGCGCGCACCCTGGGGACCTGCGCCTCGGTCCTCGAGAACGCGATGACGGATCCCCAGTGCACGGTCTTCTTCGGCGGGGCCGGGGCATTGACGCCCGGCGGCCTCCGAAAGGTCATGCGGGACATGGTCGAGTTCGGCCTGGTCGATGTCGTCGTGACGACCGGTGCGATCGCGTATCATGATTTCTACGAGGCGCACGGGTACCGCCACTGGGCGACGGATCCGGAGGCGGACGACATGATGCTCCGCGATCACTTCCTCGACCGCGTCTACGACACCCTGGCCGACGAGGCCCTGTTCCGCGAATGCGATGACGAGATCGCGGCCCTCGCGGACCGCCTCGAGCCGCGGCGGTACAGCTCCCGCGAACTCCTCGTCCACCTGGGCAAGATCGCCGCGAAGGATCCGAACAGCCTCGTCGGCGCGTGCTACCGGAAGGGGATCCCCTACTTCGTGCCCGCCCTGAACGACTCGTCGATCGGCATCGCCCTTGCGAAGCATCACTACCTGCGCGTGAAGGCGGGGAAGACGCCCATCGCGATCGATTCGATCCAGGACAACTACGAGATCGCCCAGGTCAAGGCCCTCTCCCCCCGGACCGGCGTCTTCTACGTGGGGGGCGGGACGCCGAAGAACTACATCTCCCAGGTCGAGCCCATGCTCGAGGTCATGGGGTACGAGGAGAACCCCCACATGTACGCCGCGCAGATCACGACGGACATGCCCCAGTGGGGCGGGCTCAGCGGCTGCACGTTCGAGGAGAGCCAGTCCTGGGGCAAGTTCCATCGGGACGCGAAGATGTCCCAGAGCCACGTCGACGCGACAATCGGCCTCCCGCTCTTGATCGGATACCTCCTCCAGAAGGGGATCCACAAGAAGCGCAAGCAACGGCAGTTCAAGTGGGATGGAGAAAAGCTCGTCTCGCTGAAGTGAGCCGCTCACGAGGCTCGGACCCGCAGTTCGTACGCGAACAGGGTCTCCTCCTGCTCCGGCTCGATGACTCCGACCAAGGTGCCGTACGCGCCGTGCGCCTTCTCCCGGATCTCGTGGATCGCAGCTTCGGCGGTCATCCCCTTGTGAATCAGATAGGCGGCGAGCATCGTGCCCGTGCGTCCCCGGCCCGCATAGCAGTGGACGAGGACCTTCTTGCCCTCGCCGACCTTGCGGTCGACGTAGTCCACGAACTCGTCGACCTGGTCGAAGGTCGGCGACGTGAAGTCTTCGACGCAGATCTTCCGATGCTCGAACCCGGCGTCCTCGATCTCGAACGTGTTCAGCCGGCTGCACTCGAGGCTCACGACGACGGAGTAGCCCATCTTCCGGAGGCGGCTGTAGTCCCAGTCCATGTACGCCGGTCCCGGGAGTCCCGCGAGACGGCCCCCGTCGATCGTGTAGTAGAGCATCTCCATGCGGCCGGGAGCATAGCGCGCGGGGAATTCAACCTGTCTCCGAGGCCGGTTCGCGCACCGGCCGGCTCGATTGATTTTCCGCCCGGAAGGCTCAAGCGCCGACGGCCGATGGGGTGAGCGGAGCGGATGCAGATGAAATCCTCGGACAAGGAGGCCCTGATCCAAGCGGGCCGCCGATTCGCGTGGATGACCCTCGCGTTGTACGCGTTCCTGAGCATCGGCCTATGGCTCGCCTGGGTCCTGTTCCCCGGATCGATCGGGACCGTGACGGAGTACACGGTCAGTACGTCGCTCATCGCGGCCGTCACCTTCGGAGGTCTCTACGCCGCCGCGATGGCCTTGCGGTCCGCTCGGCCGACGGAATCGACGCCCTCGAGCGCTCGTTGAGTTACGCACGGATCCAGACCGGAGACGCGGCAGGTCGAAATAGCCCCGAGGCCATCGCGCGACCGATGCCCCGCGGCCGCATGACGATCGGCCTCTACAACTCGTACGACCCGGTGAAGTTCCACGAGGCCCATCGACGCGCCCTGGCCCGCGCGGGACCCGTGGCCCTCGCGTTCGACGCGAACCTGGCCACGTTCGGCTTCCCGTACGCAGCCGACCTCGACACCCCGCTCGAGATCGTCGAGTGGGTGGCGGGGACCACGAGCATCGGCGACGACGGGAAACACTTGAAGGAGCTCGCCGCGGCGGGACGCTTCCAGGCGTTCGAGTTCCCGCGGAGGGGCTTCCCGCCGCAGCTGGGCGAGGTCGTCGTCACGACGAACCGACCAGACCCGAAGAAGGCGACGACGCCGAAGGAGCTCGCGGACCTCCTTCGACGCGGGACCTCGATCCTCCTCGTCTTCGGCCTCGGTCCCCGCGGACTCGACGACCGCGAGATCTATCCGCTCGGCCGCTACCACTTCGACCTGACGGGACGCGGGATCTCCCTGGAGACGGCGACGGCCCTCGGTGCTGCGCCCGCGCTCGTCTTCGCGCACCTCCGACCATAAGCACCGGATTCGTGGTTCGTACCCGCATTCTTATATAGCGCCCGACCCTCGGCTCCGCCGCTCATGAAGAAGCAAGACGGACCCCTGTGCGACCACATCCTCCTGGGGTCCAGCGCCCGCCTGCCGACCCGGTATGGTCAGTTCCGGATCCACGCCTTCGTGTGCCCGTTCAGCGGCGAGGAGCATGTCGCCCTCGTGAAAGGACGCGTCGCGGGGAGCGAGGACGTTCTCGTCCGGCTCCACAGCGAGTGCCTGACCGGGGATGTTTTCGGCTCGGAGCGGTGCGATTGCGGGGAGCAGCTCGACGCGGCGATGAAGAAGATCAACCAGGCGTCCCAGGGCGTGCTCCTGTACCTGGCCCAGGAAGGGCGGGGCATCGGCATCGCGAACAAGATCGCGGCCTACCACCTCCAGGACCACGGGGTCGACACGGTCGCGGCGAACCAGCTACTGGGCTTCCCCGCGGACCTCCGCAGCTACAAGTGCGCCGCCTGCATGCTCCGGACCCTCGGCATCAAGTCGATCCGCCTCATGACGAACAACCCTGCGAAGATCGAGGAGCTCGAGGCCTACGGCGTGCGGGTGAACGAGCGCATCCCCCTCGAGGTCCCCGCGAAGGCGTCGAACATCCAGTACCTCCTGACGAAGAAGCAGAAGATGCGCCACCTTCTCAAGGGGCCCGACGTCAGCCCGCCTCAAGCGTCGCGATGACCCGGTCCCCCGCGATCGACTCGCCCTCCCTCACGCCGATGCTCTTGACGACCCCGTCGGCGGGGGACGGGATCTCGTTCTGCATCTTCATCGCCTCGAGCACGGCGAGGACTTGGCCTCTCTTGACGGTCTCGCCGGGCGTCACGGGGAGTCTCACGACGCGGCCGGGCATCGGTGGGCGGATCTCTAAGAGCGCACCGGCGCGGCCGACCTCCACTCCGGGCAGACGGGGCTCTTCGACCCCAACTGATTCCGTGGTCACCTGGTGGAGGACGCCATCAACGAGGACCTCTCGGCCACGAAGCGACACCGTGTGCCGACGGGCTCCGATCTGGATGCGGAACCCGGTGGACTCCCGTCCCACGCGGGCGCGATAGACGGCCCCGTCGACTCGGACGGTCAGTCCCGGTGGGGACCCTTCGACCTCGATGTCGTGGCCCTCACCGTCGACGTTGATGCGGAACCGCATCGGCACCTCCGTGCAGATCCCTGCGGCCGGCGAGCGCCCACGCGGGTGCAGGCCTCCCCTCGAGGGGCATCGTTCGGGCAAGCGCCTCCGGGCCCGTCCCGGCCATGAGGGCCGCCGCAATCGCGGCGATCCGCTCTTCGCGGGGGCCGCGGCCCCGCATCCGCTCGACGATCCGCAGGTCGGAGATCATCGTAGTCCAGAGGTCCCCCCGTTGGAATGTCTCCTCTCGGAAGAGGGCTTCATGGAAGGGCAGGTTCGTCTTCACGCCGAGGATCTCGAAGTCCGCGACGGTCCGGGCCATCCGGTCGACGACCTCCGCTCGGGTCCGCCCGCGGACGATGACCTTGGCCAGGAGAGGGTCATAGAAGGGCGGGACCACGGAACCGACCGCGATCCCGCTGTCGACCCGGACGCCGTGGCCGGCCGGCTCGCGGTACGCGACCACACGGCCCGGGGAGGGGAGGAAGTTGCGGAGAGGATCCTCGGCGTTAACCCGGCACTCCATCGCGTGGCCATGACCCCGGATCTCGTTCTGGGAGACGTCCGGATCGAGTCCCGACGCGATGAGGATCTGCTGCCGGACCAGGTCCACGAGCGTCACCATCTCCGTGATCGGGTGCTCCACCTGGAGGCGGGCGTTGATCTCGTTGAAGGTAATCTTCCCATCGTGGTAGAGGAATTCCGCCGTCCCGGCGTTGCGGTATCCGATGCGAAGGAATCCCTTCACCGCGGTATCACACAGCCGCCGCCGCTGCGCCGCTGTGAGGCACACGGCCGGCGTCTCCTCGACGAGCTTCTGGTGCCGCCGCTGGACGCTGCACTCCCGCTCGCCGAGGTGAAGTCCCCGATTCCGTCGGCCGATCAGGACCTGGACCTCGACGTGCCGCGCGCGCTCGATGTACTTCTCCAGGAAAAGGTCCGGGTTTCCGAAGTTCGCCCGGGCCACGGACTGGGCCGATTCGAAGGCGGAGGGCAGATCCTCGGCCCGATCGACCCGGGACATCCCGATGCCTCCGCCTCCGGCCGTGGCCTTGAACATGACGGGATACCCGAGGCGATCCGCGATCTCGCGGGCCTCGTCGACGGACCGCAAGACCCGGTCGAAGCCGGGTGTCACAGGAACTCCGGCGGCCCGCATGGCCTTGCGAGAGGCGATCTTGTCCCCGGCCAGGGCCATCGCCTTCGGTCCCGGGCCGATGAACACGAGCCCGTCCTCCTCGCACCTCCTCGCGAACGTCGCGTTCTCAGAAAGGAAGCCGTACCCGGGGTGCACCGCATCGACGCGCGCCTTTCGAGCCGCCTTCAGGATGTTGTCGATGTTCAGGTAGCTGTCTGCCGGCAGGGGTCCGCCGATCTCGAGCGTCTCGTCCATAACCTTGCGATGGAGCGAGTCCCGATCCGCTTCCGAATAGACGCCGATGCAGGCGATCCCCATCTCCCTCGCGGTCCGCGCGACGCGGATGGCGATCTCGCCTCGGTTCGCGATGAGGAGACGCCGAATCATCTCGAGGGCCATCCTACAGCGGGATGTTGCCGTGCTTCTTCGCAGGCCGCGTCTCGCGCTTGCTCCGGAGCACCGCGAAGGCATTGGCGACCCTCGGGCGCGTGTCCTGCGGCTCGATGATATCGTCGAGGTAGCCCATCTGTGCGGCGATGTACGGGTTCGCGAACTTCTCGCGGTACTCCCGCACGAGCTCGGCTTCGCGGGCTCTGGGGTCCTTCGCAGCATCGATCTCCTTCCGGAAGATGATCTGGACCGCGCCGTCCGGGCCCATCACCGCGAGCTCGGCTGAGGGCCACGCGAAGTTCATGTCGCCGCGGATGTGCTTCGAGCACATGACGTCGTAGGCGCCCCCGTACGCCTTGCGCGTGATGACCGTCACCTTGGGCACGGTCGCCTCGCTGTACGCGAAGAGGAGCTTCGCCCCGTTCCGGATGATCCCCCCGAACTCCTGCGCCGTCCCAGGAAGGAATCCGGGCACGTCGACGAAGGTCAGGAGGGGGACGTTGAAACAGTCGCAGAACCGCACGAACCGTCCCGCCTTCGTCGAGGAGTTGATGTCCAGGCATCCCGCCAGCACCTTGGGCTGGTTTCCGACGACGCCGACTGGATGGCCTGCGATCCGGGCGAAGCCCACGACGATGTTCTGGGCCCAGTGCTCCTGCACCTCGAACCAGGAACCGCGGTCCACGACCCGCGTGATCACGTCCCGCATGTCGTACGGTTTGTCCGGCTCCCTTGGGACCACCCCCGCCAGTTCCGGATCCCGTCGACCCGCGTCGTCCTCCGTCGGCAGGACCGGCGGGTCTTCCACGTTGTTCGAGGGGAGGTAGCTGAGCAGCCTCCGCACAAGCCGGAGGGCCGACTTCTCGTCGTCCGCGGCGAAGTGAGCGACGCCCGACTTCTCGTTGTGGGTCATCGCGCCGCCGAGCTGCTCGAACGTGACATCTTCGCCGGTCACCGCCTTGATGACCTCGGGCCCGGTGATGAACATGTACGAGGTCCCCTTGGCCATGATCGTGAAGTCCGTCATCGCGGGGCTGTAGACCGCACCGCCCGCGCACGGCCCCAGGATCGTGCTGATCTGAGGCACGACCCCGGAGGCGAGGACGTTTCGGTAGAAGATCTCCGCGTAGCCCCCGAGGCTGATCACACCCTCCTGGATGCGCGCGCCCCCGCTGTCGTTCAGGCCCACGACCGGCGCGCCGACCTTCATCGCCATGTCCATGATCTTGACGATCTTGTTCGCATGCATCTCTCCGAGACTGCCGCCGAAGACCGTGAAATCCTGGGAGAACACGAAGACGGTCCGACCGTCGATCGCACCGTAGCCCGTGACGACGCCGTCGCCCGGGACGCGGCGCTTGTCCATCCCGAAGTCGGAGGCGCGGTGCTCCACGAAGGCATCCGTCTCGACGAACGTCCCCGGGTCCATCAGGACGTCGATCCGCTCCCGCGCGGTGAGCTTGCCTTTCGCGTGCTGCTGTTCGATGCGCTCGGCCCCGCCCCCCACCTTGGACGCCTCCCTGCGGCGGCGGAGCTCCTCCACGCGTTCGTCAACGGCCATGGGACGCTCGAATGCGGACGCCCGACTTCAACTCTTCGGGACGTCCGCGGGGAGCGCGGGCGTCTCCCAGAGGAACAGGCGGGAGGCGGTGTACCCGGTGAGACCGCCCACGGCTCCCAGCAGGATGCCGAGGACGAGCGTCATGAGCGTGAGGAGCCACCATGCATCCGCGCCGGCACCCAGGACGTCGCCGACGAGGCTCGCAAGCTGGAATCCGCTCCCGGCGACGAAGACATAGACCAGGTATGCGGCCCAGGCGGTCGAGACCCCGAGGGCCCCGAGGACGACCGCCCGCCGGGCCCGGGTCGACAGAATCCCCGCGAGGAACCCGGCCAGGTAGGCCAGTTGCCAGGTGCCCGTGAGCAGGAGGAGTTCCGCGGCGGCGAACCCGACCAGGAACACCACGCGCACGGGCACGTCGGGAAACCGGGGTTTGGGCATCGGATCAGCTCGAGACGAGGGTGATCGTCGACTCGATGGAGGCGGCGGGAATCGAGTTCGCGGCGGGGTAGGCGCGGAAGGAGAGGTATTCGCCGCTCATGTACGGACCAAGGAAGTCGGCGTAGTGGATGCTGAGCGGGTTCCCGGACTGGCCGCCGGGGTAGATCGCCAGGGAGTTGTCGAGGTCGCTGAAGTCGATGATCTGCCGCCAGGACGGACCGCCTTTCGAGGTCAACCCCCCTGCGACGTTCAGCGTGAACCCGTCGCCTCCCGCCGCCGTGGGGCCTCGCTGGAAGGCGGATAGGCCGCTGAGGTGGTCGAATTCCCGGGAGTGGATCGATCCCCACCGCCAGTTGCCTGTCATCGGGCCGAGGCGCGCCGTGAGGTCCGTCACCGTGTCGTTAAAGGCCTGGCGGATCACGTCGTCCCGCGTCTGGGGTTTCACCGACCCCCCGCTCACGTTGTCGAACCAGTGGGATGTCGGATCGTTGATCGTGAGGCTCTCGAGGGTGTTGAACTGCGGGTAGGAGAGGTTCGTCGCCCCCTGCGCCGCGTACTCGTCGCCGAACGTGTCCTGGACGTAGTGATCCATGAACGTGTACCAGACGGAGGCCGCCACGGAGTCAATCGTCGTGGTGTAGTCCCACTGGGTGAGCGCCGCGTACGCCTCCTGCTCGACTCCATCCGAGGGATGAATTGCAGGTAGGAGATAGGGCGGGACGAGGGACTGCGCCGCCGTGTCGAGCACGTCGAGCTGGAACCGTTCCATGTCCGGCAGGGAGACGCTCGCGTCCGCGGACAGGAGCTCGTGGATCCGTCGGGCTCGGTATCCGGGATCGAAGAGGGAGCCGAGGCTCGATGCATACGGATATCCCGCGGGGTAAGGGACTTGGTTGTTGCTCGAGACGAACCCCTGCGGCGGGTCCCAGAGGTGCGGGTAGCTGTCGAACGGGACCCAGCCGATCCATCCGTAGCTCGCGTTCGACCCGTCGACTGGAAGGCGACCGCTGAAGTTCCCGCGAATCGGAAAGAGGCCCGTCGACCGGATCCCGACGTTCCCGTAGGCACCGTTCGCGTCCGCGTAGATGATGTTCTGAGCGGGGACCCGCCAGTTCTTCGCCGATGCGTTGAACTCGTCCGAGTTCTGGGCCCGGTTGATCCCGAGCATTGCTTCCAGTTCCTGACCGAAATAGACGATCGTGGACTGCATGGAGACGTTCTGGTCCTGGTCGGTCAGGATCGGTCCATGGCGGGTCGACAGGACTTTGAAGTCGACCGCGGAGCCCCCTTTCACTCCGATCCGTTCGTCGGAGACGCTCAGGTCGTACCACTGGCCGTTGTAGAGGTACTGCGTCTTGTCCGCGGACAGGCGCTCGACGAAGAAGTCGTTGACGTCGGCCCCTGTGTTCGTCTCGCCCCAGGCGATGCGCCCGTTTGTGCCGAAGAAGAACGCCGGGATTCCGGGGAACGTGGCTCCGCGGACCGAGTACGGCGGCGCCTGGAGCTCGGCCTGATACCAGATGGCCGGAAGCTGGAATTGGAGATGGGGGTCCGCGTCGAGGAGAGGCTTTCCGGTCGTCGTGCGCGTCCCGAGGACGGCCCAGTTGTTGCTCCCGGCACCCTCGAAGTCGGGAATCCAGGGCGCAGCGGCCGCGGCCTTCCTGAGGATGTCCTGGGCGGCCTCAGCGGACACGAGGCCGACACCGCTACCCGTCACGGCGGTGGGTTGGATCGGAGTCTGGGTGCCCGCGGGGTAGTTCGGGAACAGCTCGCGCGCTTGAGTCGCTCCGAACTTCTCGACGAGGAGGTCGTACTGGAGATCGTACAAATCGCCCATGAGACCCCAGGCGATGAGTCCTCCTACGGTAAGGCTCTTCTCGACGGACCAGGACTCGGGCTTGTACCCCAGGAGCTTGAATTCGATCGGGTAGTCGGGGGGATCGAGCGCGGCGATGTACGCGTTCACGCCCGCCGTGTAGGCGTTCATCACGACCGTGTCGT
Source organism: Thermoplasmata archaeon (assembly GCA_041483635.1). Lineage (GTDB taxonomy): Archaea > Thermoplasmatota > Thermoplasmata > RBG-16-68-12 > RBG-16-68-12 > RBG-16-68-12. The sequence continues at coordinate 19,154 of JBGPGA010000008.1, read as the reverse complement.
CTTGCGCCGCGGCCCCGCGGGCTGCTGCCGCGACGGTTGCGATCCGCGCGAGGCCGATCGTCCGGAAGAACTCGTCCGTGGAGATGTAGCTCGACCCGAGGACCTCGCTGAGTCGACCCGCCGCGGCTCGGTACTGAATGTCCATCTGCCAGAGGCGATCTTGGGCGTGAACGAACCCAAGGGCGAACCAGCCGTCCGCCGCGTTCTGCGCGTAGATGTGAGGGACTCCAGTCACGTCGCGGACGATCGTCACGGGGGCGCTGAGTCCGGGGACCCGGATCGTCTGGCTCTGCAGGGCGCGGCCGCCGAACGCGACGGACCACAGCCCCGTCGTCGGGTCGAGGAGGGATCCGAGGGGCGGCAGCGGGCCCAACGGCGCCGAGAAGACGGCGAACACGACCAGGGAAAGAACGAGGGAGACGCCGAACTTCGCCCAGCCGCGACGGTTGGAGGGAGCGCTCGTGCGGGGCGGATGGGGCGCCCACGACTAAAGCGTTTGGGCCCGCGGAAGCTCGATGGCTTCAGGGGACGTACTCGACCGTCCCGTCCAGGATCTCGTGGCGTTCCTCGTGATCGTCCAGGACCAGGAGGGCTCCCGCGGGCGAGACGTCGTACGCCTTCCCGATCACCTTGCCTTTCGAGGTCTCTACGGAGACCCGCTTCCCCACCGTGGCGCAGGCTCCGCGGTACTCCTTCATCATCAGAGGGGTCGGGGTGTTCCGGTAGCGCGAATAGACGTCGTCCAGCTGCTCCAGGAAATAGTCAAGGCATTCCTCGTTCGCGACGAAGAGGTTCACCTCCCGCTTGAGGCTCGTCGCCCGCTTCTGGACTTCGGGAGGGAGTCGCTCGAGGTCGAGGTTCGTGTTGATCCCGATGCCGAGGACGACGTGGTATCGGTCCCGCCGGTAGACCCCCTCGGAGAGGATCCCGGCGAGCTTGCGGCCCTGGAAGATCGCGTCGTTGGGCCACTTCAAGGTGGCGAAGACGCCGAAGTGCCGCAGGGTCTTGACGAGAGGCATCCCGGCGAGGAGTCCGAGGACCTGCGCGTGGACCTCCTTCGGACGAAGGAGGACGGAGAGATAGAGGCCGCCGGGTGGCGAGGCCCACGCCCGACCGTGGCGCCCCTTGCCGGCGGCCTGGCGGTCCGCCCAGATGACGAGGCCTTCGGGGATGTCGTCGTCGAGGAGCTCCTTGAGCGTCTCGTTCGTGGACTCGACCGCGTCGTAGTGCCAGATCGTGCGGCCGACGACTTTGCGAAGCGGGTTCTGGAACTCCCCCGTTTTCACATGCGGCGGACTGCGCCGACGCTATTTCAACGTTGGCGGGTTAGGCCGACGGCATCTTCTCGGAGACCGGAGCGCGGGCCGGGGCAGGTTCACGACTCGACAGGAATCCCCAGAACATCAGGGCGATGCCGATCAACTCGCCGAGGTACAGCGCCCATGTAACGCCGAGGGTGGCCAAGGAACCGCTAGCGGCCGCCGCGACAGCGCCGGCCGCGATCCAGAGGTTGAAGGCGAGCCGCGTGCGCCAGAACGAGTAGAGGGCGATGCCGATCAGTGCGAGGCTGCCCGGAACGGTGAAGAGGGGCGACCAGATACGCACGGATTCGTCGAAACCCTGCCCCGCGGGGAGGGGGAGACTGAACGCGGCGACGTTCACGGTCGCAGTCGATACAACCCAGGCGAACGCGACCATGACGACGGCCGTGTAGAGAGAGAACGCCAGGCCCTGTCGGCGCCCGAGCAGGAATGCGGACCCGACGCCGAGCACGGCCACCAGGGGAGCTGAAAGGAAGTAGTAGATCTTGTAGACGGCGACGCCCCAGCCGTACGCCTCGGCAAAGAACTGCATGAGGGCCGCGACAGAAAACATGGCGAGCCCGATCGTCCACGCGAGCTGGTACGGCTTGCGGCGAGTGAGCCACTGCTGGAACACGAGGAAGACAAATCCGGCGCTGATGACCGCGGCTGCCAGTGATGCAGCGGCACCTTGGACGCTCATCGCACGGGCCACGAGGACGGCCCGGCATAAACCTATCCGACTTGGGCTAGCCTAAGACCTCTGATACCATGGGAGGATCAACTGGGGTCCTGCACGAGCTCAATCAGGACACCGTGCGTTGACCTGGGATGCACGAAGGCAACCGTGCGTCCCTGCGCTCCGGGCCGAGGAGCCTTGTCGACAAGCTCGAAACCCTCCCGCCCGAGGCGTGCGAGCTCGCTCACGATGTCGCCCGTCGAGAAGGCAAGATGGTGGAGCCCTTCTCCTCGTTTCTCGAGGAAGCGGGCCACGGCCCCTTTGGGGTCGAGAGGCTCCACGAGCTCGACATGGATTCCACCGGTGCGGAGGAATGCGACTCGGACCCCGGCGCTCGGGACGGTGTCGATGTAGTCCATGGGGAGACCCAGGAGCGCGTATCGCTCGATCGCGGGCTCGAGGTGGTGCACGGCAATCCCCACATGATGGAGGGGTCCGATCACACCTCACCCCTTGGCCGATACGCACCAAAGACTTCCCTCAATCCATCGCTGATCTCTCCGAGGCTGGCACCGACCTTGACCGCAGAGAGGATGACGGGAACGAGGTTGTCTGCGCTCCCCGCCGCTTCCGTCACCGCCGCCACCGCCTTTCGGGCCTTGGGTGCGTTCCGTCGCGCCCGGAATGTGGCCATGTGTGCCGCACGCTGCTTCGCGATCCGCGGGTCCAGACGATATCCGGGGAGGTCGTCGACGCCCTCCACGAACGCGTTGACGCCGACGACCGTGCGCGTCCCGCCCTCGAGAGCGAGCTGCTGTCGATACGCGGCCTCGGAGACCTGGCGTTGGACCCATCCCGTCTCGATGCCCCGAAGCATGCCGCCATGGCGATCGATCTCGGCGAGGAGTTTTCTCGCCTCGGCCTCGATGCGGTCGGTCAGCTCCTCCACGAAATAGGCCCCGCCCACAGGATCCACCGTGTTCCCGGCTCCCGTCTCATGCGCGAGGATCTGCTGAGTCCGGATGGCCAGGCGGACCGACTTCTCGGAGGGCAGGGAGAGCGCCTCGTCCATGCTGTTCGTGTGCAACGACTGGGCGCCACCCAGGATGGCAGCGAGTGCTTGGAGGGTCACTCGGACCGCATTGTTCTCCGGCTGCTGGGCGGTGAGGGACACCCCCGCGGTCTGCGCGTGGAAACGCATGGCGCGGGATTCGGGTCGCTCCGCGTGGAACCGCTCCTCGGCGATCCGTGCCCACAGCCGCCGAGCGGCGCGGAACTTCGCGATCTCCTCGAAGAAGTCCATGTGCACGTCGAAGAAGAACGAGATCTGGGGCGCGACCTCATCGACGACAAGACCCCGGTCCATGGCCGCTTCGAGGTAGGCGACCGCGTCGGCGAGGGTGAACGCGATCTCCTGGACCGCGGTCGCTCCGGCCTCCCGGATGTGGTATCCGCTCACGCTGATCGCGTTCCACTTCGGGACCTCAAGGCTGCAGAACTCGATGAGGTCGATCGCGAGCCGCATCGATGGCTGGGGCGGATAGATGTAGGTGGACCGGGCGATGTATTCTTTCAGGATGTCGTTCTGGACGGTCCCGCGGAGGGCACGGCGGGAGACGCCATTCTCGTCCGCGATGGCCACGTACATGGCCAGGAGGATCGGCGCGGTCGCGTTGATCGTCATGCTCGTGCTCACCCGATCGAGAGGCAAGCCGGCGAGAAGAGTGCGCATGTCCTGGAGGCTGCTGATCGCGACGCCGACGCGGCCCACCTCGCCGCGCGCGAGCGGCGCGTCCGAATCGTAGCCCATCTGGGTCGGGAGGTCGAACGCCACGCTCAGCCCCTCGTTCCCCTGGTCCAAGAGGTACCGGAACCGGTGGTTCGTCTGCTCCGCGGTGCCGAAGCCCGCGTACTCCCTCATCGTCCAGAGGCGGCCGCGGTACATGGTCGCGTGGATCCCGCGGGTGTAGGGCGGCTCCCCGGGGAATCCCAGATCCTCGACGTATTGATCCCGAGTGCTCGGCCCGACGACGAGATCGACCGGGAGCCCGCTAAGGGTGTGAACGGTCCCCCGGTGGGGGCCACGCACGGGTGGTTCCTTAGGAGCGTCTGAGCCGTGCCTGCGGGAATGCTGTTTCGCCATGTCGTCTCACGCGCCGAGGAAGATCCCTTCGGGGTCACACTTCGTCCGAAGGACTTGAAGCTCCCGCCTTGTCGGCGGCTTCGTCCTCCGGACGTTCGGAGCCACGCTCAGCTCCCACGAGACGTTCTTGCGGATCTCTTCCACGTTGAGTCCCGGATGGAACGAGTCGAGATACATTTCCTTCGTCTCCGGATCGAACCGGTAGACGCCCAGGTCCGAGATGACGCAGGCCGGGCCGCCGCGAGGGAGGCCCGCGCGCTCGCGCCCTCCGGGCCCGTCGATGTATCCGGGCGTCGTGACGTAGTCGAGTTTCTGGACGAACTTCAGGCGGTCCTGCTTCATCATGATGATCGTCCGCTTCGCCAGGGAGCCGATATCGTTCGCGCCTCCCGATCCCGGGAGGCGGACCTTCGGTGAGCGATAGTCGCCGATGACCGTCGTGTTGAGGTTGCCGAACTTGTCGACCTGCGCGCCCCCGATGTAGCCGACGTCCACGTAGCCGGGCTGCATGATCAGTCCGAACACTTCCGTGAGGCCGCACAGCATGACGCTCCCCGGCACGAGGCACGCGTCGCCGATTGAGAGGGGCGTCCTCTTGGGTCGCGCGTCGACCACGCCGGACTCGAAGATCATGATGCACTTCGGGGCGTGGGTGTGCTTCGCGAGCATGCCGCCGAGCATGGGCAGGCCCGTCCCGATGAAGGCAATCTCCCCGTCGCGGATCTCGCGCGCGGCACAGATGGCCATGAGCTCGGTCCGCTTGTAGGCGGGAGCGACCGTCGCTCCGGACGCCTCAGTAGCCATAGTTCACCTTCCCGCTCATCACGGGCTTCGCGCGGAGACGGGTGAGCCGCTCTTCGCCGAGCTTCTTCAGGTACGCCTCGTGACCCTCGACGCTGTACACCCACTCCTCGGCCCACGCCTCCCAGCCTTCGAGGGTCGTGCTCCGTGCCGCGTAGTCCTTGCGAAAAGCACGGTCCGAGTCGTAGTAGCCCTGGACCTGGTACGGGTGGCCGCCGAACGGGATGGGAACGATCGCGTCGACGCGGAACCCGGGGACGATCGTGCGGTTCGGGTCGTGCCGGATCACCTTCGTAGGCACGACCTCCTCGACCGTGAGCAGGATCTTCTTGCCTGCGTGGGTCCCCCACAGGTCGTCCCCGAGCTGGCCCCACACCTGCGCGTTCCCCTCTTCGTCGCATCGCTGCGCGTGGAGCAAGGAGACGTCCGCGGGGCAGGCCGGGAGCAGGGCGACCTTCTCGGCGCTTCCGAACGGGTCCTCGACGACCAGCGCCTTCGGATGGCGGAACGACTCGACCGCGAGGAGATCCGATCCGAGCTGGGACTTGACCGGCATGAACGGCACGCCCATGCCTGCGGCCATGAACCGCATCGTCATCCCGAAGTTGCTGTACTCCTCGATGAGGACCTTGCGCGGGATTCCCTTCTCGACCGCGCGACGGTAGCAGTGCGCGAGCCCGAAAGCCTCGAGCCCAAGGTAGGATCCCTCGAGCTTGTCGACGCACCCCGCCCCGATGAGCCAGTCCGCATCCTCCGTCCACCCGCTCATCAGGAAGGTGAGGTCGCGCTTCCGCTGGCGCATGACCTCGTAGATGACCGCGAAGGGCTTCCGCACCGCGATGCCCCCGGATCGAAGGCGGCAGCCGTCGGGGATGAACTTCTTCACGACCTCCGCGAGGGGCATCAGTTTGCTGGAAACCTCGGGCTCGGCCATGGCCGCGAGAACGGGCGATGCGGGTAAGAACGTTCCGAGGGACCGCTCAGGGCGAGCGGACCCGCGCATCCAGGTCGGCCACGACCCCGGGCAGCTCCGTAAACTGCTGGATCGTCGCGTGCGGCTTCGCCTCCCGGAGGGCCGACAGACTCCCGTATCCGTAGGCCGCGGCCACCGTCCACATGCGGGCGGACCGGCCGGCGAGGATGTCGACTGGGGCGTCTCCGACCACGATGCAATGTTGCGGCGGGACGCCGAGCGCGTTCGCGGAGAACAGGGGCAGATCAGGGTAGGGCTTCGGCCGCGACACCTCGTCGCCGCCGACGATGGCCTTGAAGTACGTCGCGATCCCGGAGACCTCGAGCATCCGCCGGGCGCCTTGAAGGCGCCGGGTCGTCATCGTGCTGATCGGACGGTCTGCCAGGTGGGGCAGCGTGTCCTTGACGCCCGGGTACAGGGGCAGCCCCTTCTCCACATGCTCCATGAAATGCTCGTAGTACCGGTCCGTGATCTGATCCACGACGGCGCCCTGCATCCCCCGGAGTAGATCCATCTGTCGCTGGACCGGCATCCCGATCAGCGGGCGGAGCTCGTCCTTCGTCAGAGGCTTCACTCCGAACCCTTCGAGGGCTGCGTTCATCGAGGCGACGATCGCGTCGAGGGTGTCCATGAGCGTGCCGTCGATGTCGAAGAGGATCCCGAGCTTCATGGCCGGACTCGCGAGGCCGGGACGCGACACCGAACTTAAAGCTGCGCCCCCTTGGGTGCGGCTCACACCACGGATCGGCGCCGCAAATCCGCAATCTGCTCCGGCTTGTAGCCCAGGGAAGCCAGGACTTCGTCGGTGTGCTCGCCGAGGAGGGGTGGTGGTGTATGCTCGCCGCGGTCGTGAGTGGAGCGGAAGGGTGGGCCGAACTGTCGGTTCGCTCCCGCCCTGCGGTGCGACAGCTCGAGAATCATCTGCCTTGACTGGACCTGGGGATCGCGTGCGATGTCGCTGATGCGGTAGACGGGTCCAGCGGGGACCGAGTGTTCATTCAGCGTCAATTGCCATTCGTCCGTCGTGTGCCTGCGGAAGATCGATTCGAGCAGCGGCTCGAGGTCGCCGCGGTTCTCGACGCGCTTCGGGTTCGTGGTGAACCGAGGATCCTGACCGAGCTCGGGTCGCCCGATGGCGGAACAGAAGCGGCGGAAGATGTCGTCGTTTCCCACGGCGACGTTGATGAACCCGTCGCGAGTAGCGAACGCTTGGTAGGGGACGATCATGGGATGGCGAGAGCCGGCGGGTTCCGGGTCCTTCCCCGTTGCAAAATAGTTCGCCGCCATGTAGGTGAGCCAAGCCAACTGCGAGTCCAGGAGAGAGACGTCGAGGTAATCCCCTTGGTGGGTCCGCGACCGGTGAACCAGGGCCGCGGCAATCGCGTACGCCGCGAACATCCCGCCCGCGATGTCCGCGACCGCGACGCCGATCCGGACCGGCGGCGCGCCCGGCTCGCCTGTGATCCCCTGGAGACCCCCCAGGCCCTGGAGAATCAGGTCGTAGGCCGGATGATCGCGATAGGGACCGTCCTGACCGAAGCCGGAGATGGAACAGTACACGACCGCGGGATTTACTGCCCGAACGGCGTCATATCCGACCCCGAGACGCTCGGCGACGCCGGGTGCGAAGTTTTCCAGGAAGACGTCGGAGCGCGCCGCCAGCTCGAGAAGGATCTTGCGACCCTCGGGCGCCTTCAGGTTCAGCGTGACGCTCTTCTTGTTGCGGTTCACGCTCAGGAAGTACGCGCTCTCCCCGCCAAGGAAGGGCGGACCCCAGGCGCGTGTGTCATCGCCCTTCCCAGGGATCTCGACCTTGACTACCTCGGCCCCGAGATCGGCGAGCATCAGAGAGCAGTATGGCCCCGTGAGAACGCGGGAGATGTCCAAGACGCAGATTCCCTCCAGGAGACCGGGCATGGGGAACGCCTCGCGCGTGGGAAGGCCCTGATGGGATAAGGGACTATTCCCTTGGGTTTGCCGAGGGTATAGGCGGTACGCCAGCCTGGCCCGGCCGGTCTAGCGGTCTCTGATCCCGGACTGCCGAGCTGGCTGCCAGGGTTCGAATCCCGGCCGAGGCGCTTTCATGGAGGGACGAGCGCGGCTGGACCCCTTCCGTAAGTGAGCTCTAGAGAGCCCTTGGTCCTGTCCCCTCACGCCCGCCCACGAGGGCGCGCTTGGTGGGAGTCGATCGCTACTCGGGTTCCCTCTTCCCTCCCTTTCGGTAAGCCATCGCTCCCAGGAGCAGTCCCGCCGCGCCGAACACGAGCGCCCCGATGGAGATGTACTCGGCCGTCGACACCGCGCTCTGGACGGAGGCAGTACTAGACTGCGTTGCGTTGAGGTTGGACCAGATTTGGCTTACCAGGCTCGCAAGCGAGGCCAGCGCGGCTCGGTCTTGCGTGTCATTGGTCGAGGTCGAACCTTGAAGTGCGGCGATTTCGCCCGAGAGTTGCGCGAGGCGGGTCGCGTTGGCGGATTCGTTCGCTTGCATCGAGGTGAGCTCGGACTGGACGGCAGCAATCTGAGCCGCAAGAGGGTCGACAATGCTGATCGAAGCGGAGCCGGAGGCCGATGCGAACGGGTCGGTGTACTGCACCGACACCGATTCTGACCCGGCCGTGCCAAAGGACACCGGGACGAGAGTCGTCGCCTCCTCGTAGAGCGGGCTTGCCGGGATCCCCAAGTAACCCAGGTAGTGGGCATCCGCGATTTCGATGACGGCGTGTTCAGTCATGCCCGAAGCGCCCGTGACATTGAGCGATCCCGAATCGGAGAGATAATCCGGTCCGGACGCGGCGAGCGTCCACTTGACGGCGATTCCCACCGTCTCCCCCGCATTCGCGCTCGACGACGACGGCGAAACGGACATGGCGAATCCTGGCGTGGTCCAAATTCGGGAATACTCTAACGTGTTGGAGGACGTGGACCAGAGCTGAAACTGGTAGGCCCCCGCGCTCGACGCGTAGGAGGCGGCAGAGAGTCCGAAAGAGAAGGTGCCGCTCGACGAGCAACCGACGCTGTAGGTGGCGTTAAGCACGTTGTTGAAGTAGAGCCTCGCTTCGATGCAATCCGATCCGGTATATGTGAACTTGTAGAATACGCTGAAGGTATACCCATAGAAGAGGCCGCCCGAACTCGGGTAGAATCCGGCGATTGAATCTGCAGACCCAATCGTTGCCCGTGCCCTCCACGAGATGCCCGGAGCGACGGATAGCACCAACAAGCTCACCATAACGATTGCCGGAACAAGGAGCGCCCTGCGCATCGTCTTCCCCTTCAATGATGGATGGAATGAGTTTTGTACCTTTACCTTTCCGCGGGGGGACCACATTGCCTCGCGGAAGAGAGGGAGAAAGGGCCCGCCCCTCGAAGGGCGGGCATGAAGGGAACGCAACCGAAGCTAGGGACCCGCCTGGAGGTCAATCCGACCAAAGCGACAGGGTAAAGCGCCCCCCGACCTGGGCGCTTTACTCCATGCGATTTCGTTTCAATCCGGCCGATGAACACGCAAGAATGAACTACCGCCTTCTCACGACTTGAAGTATTGAGCTCCGGTCAAGGATGCTGGGTTCGGGATTTTCGAACTCGCAACAAGCTCCCCCGACTCTGCCCCCATCTTCGGATCATCTCGGGTGGCCACCCGAGCTGCTGGGCGATTCCTCCCATTTCGGAGCCCTCTTTCGCGAAGGCCAACGGATCGTCCCAACGTTTTTCGACGAATTCGAAGGGTATGTGGAAGGGACGTCGCTCTCGCCAGTCCCATCCAATGAACAACGGGCCCAGGGCATCAGCATAGAATGCGGTCGCCACAACAACGCCCCTACTTTCGCCCCCACCGGAGAGCCATGAGGAGACATTGTATAGCGTAGGGCGTTTGTCGCCGAGTCGCAAGACGGATTCATTCAGCCGTGCCTCCGCGGGTTCCACGGCCCGATCATACCGTTTCTTTCCACCGGGTTCCAGCCAATCCAGGTAGTGCGTGTGGCCGAATACGATTCCGACGTCGTTCGGGATCGCCTTGCCTTGATGGACCTTGGCCCACCACTTGACGAAGCCTTTCAGTGCCAAGTCCCGGTTGTATCGAAGTCCACTGACCCGACGCCACGACCGCCAACCAATACGCATGTAGAGCCGGGGGAACCAGAACAGTGGAAGCCCCAGAACCAGAAACCAGTCAACGGGTAAAGACGGATAGACGAAATAAACGAGCAGGGCCGAGGCCCACAGCGCGGCGAACAACCAAGCGTAGTCCCCCAGGGCGGCCCCCATTTGTCGTATCGGGGCGAGCAGGGGCCAAAACTTTCCGATGCGGCCGTGGAGAACCGGATCGAACTGGTGCCCGTGGATGAAGATGTAGCTGCGGTCGCCGATACGAAGCGGCCGAATCTCGCCGGTGTCGCTGACCGGGTAGGCGTCCCCGACCACCTCGAGATTCCCCGCCCCGAGCGGGTACCGCCCCGCCACCGCCTGGAGGACGTTGTCGTGGTTCCCGAGCACGTAGATCTTCTGGCAGGGCACGCTCGACAACACGGAGCTCACCGTGGCCGCGGAGAAGAGGACGGCCTGGTTCTCGGCCTCCCAAAGCTCCAAGATGTCGCCAAGCAGGATTAGACGGTCCGGGCGGCGCAACACACGCGTGTCCACAGCGTGACCATTCCACATCGGCAGAGGATAGCCCTCCGCCGGTAGGGCGCTCAGCCAGCGAAAGAAGTCCGCCACGAAGATCGGCCGCTCTCGATGGCCTTTGGGACTCCACTCATGGAGTCCGAGGTGAGTGTCGCCAATGGCGTACACGACAGGTTCTTTCGTCGGATCGAATGTCGAACTCATCCATGAACCCCGCGCACTCGTCCGGATGATGGCCGGAGGTTGGGATTAGCCTTTCGCGGGTTTACGGCCGTGTCCGTATCTTGGAGGCCGCCCTCAGCTTCCTTGCGGTTGATGGGTTGCGGATCCCGAGCGACTAGCGGGCGCGCATGCGGTTGTTCTTCGGTTTGTGTTCGATCTCGGCTCCGCCCAGGACCTCCAGCACGGGAGGCACGTAGGTCGCGAATCGCCCGCGGAGTCCCTTCTTGAGGCCATACCAGCCCCCGACCGGGTTCTTGCGCGAGCGAGCCCAAGCCTCGACGGTGCCCCTCGCGGTGGGCTTGTGCTCGTCCGCGATGCCCAGCAGCATCCAGTCGCCATGGTCCTTGAGCATCGCGTGCAGGTCGTTCAGGCAGCGCAGATGATACCGAAGCTCCGTCTTGCCGACTTGAATCACGAGGGCAGGCGGGTTCGAGGTCAGGTCTCGGTACGCTAGAAACTCGGATTGCCCGCTAGGCGTCTTCAACTCCCACGGCCTTTCCTTCGTCCCGGCACCCTTGGCGTCCATTCCCAACATCATGTGTCCCCCCGTGGCTTGCACGGACGGCGTGACTCGTCGCGGGAGCGCTTCCAGTCGTGCGAACAAGATGGACGGCGGCAGAAATCGCGCTCGTGCGCCTTCGTCCGCGCGGCCTGGGCCCTCTGGTAGGCCACCAGTTTCTCAGCGGTCTCCAAGTTCATCGTCTTTCGCCCTGTGCAAACCGATGGGCTCTATGCCCTAGATGGCTGCATCTCTCCATTTCCGCGGCGCCTCATCGCCCCGTCCCGGCATAGCCCTTCCGGCCGGCTCGGGGGAGGGTCCGGGGCACCCATCCCGATTCCAGGGAGGCGCTTGCAGCGTCTCACCGCGAGCGGTGTTCGGCTGACGCAGCTCGATCCCGACGCTGCTTTCTGCGCTTCCATTTTCTGCTCTTCTGTTGGCCGCGCTGGGAGGTTCTGGAGCCTTTCCTTCCTTTTCCAGTCATCGCTGAGTTAGCAGTGTACGCGGTCTCTTAAGGCTATTGACGGGGGGTGCGAGCCCGATCGCAGGGCCGAGCATCCCCTCCACAACGCTGAGCCTCGACCTTCCGATGACAGCATCGACGTTCGGTCGTCTGGCGACGGCTATTGCCGACGCGGTGGTTGACACCAAGAGCTCCCACCGAACCATTTCGATTATCCCAGAACGTGAGGCTGACATACTCTTCGTTGCCTTCGCCGGTGGCCGCAGGGCGCGGGTGCCCATACCCATTACAACCTATTCCTCCCATCCCGCACTGAGCCAATCTTAGAAGCGATTCCTGTGGATTCTCCACGGGATTGAGGGATTACCGACGCGTCAGTAAACGTCCCAGTGGAGGTCCAGTGGAGGCACGCTCACGCCGCGACCCTTCCGGACCACGCCGACGACCCGGGCGCGTACGGCGGGCCGCAAAGCCTGGACGATGGCCTTCGCCTCCTCCTCGGGCGCGACGATCGCGTATCCCATCCCCATGTTGAAGGTCTGGTACATCTCTGCGTCCTCGATTCCGCCGAGGGCCTGCAACTCTCGGAACAGGGTATGCGGCTCCAGAGGATCCGTGATCGAGAACTCCACGGAGGGCTTGAGGCGGATGACGTTCCGAACGCCCCCGCCCGTGATGTGGGCCATGCCGTGAATCGTGGCCTCTTTCAGTGCCTTGAGCACGGGCCGGACGTAGATTGCGGTGGGCTCGAGCAGGGCGGGTCCCCATCGCTGACTCGACGCGCCGACCGGATCGAACACTGTGAGCGCGGCGTCTCGGAGGAGGCGACGGGCGAGGGTGAGGCCGTTTGAGTGGATGCCTCGGCTCGGGAGGCCAATGATTACATCACCAGGACGAATCGCGCGGCCGTCGATCACCTTCTTGCGCTCGACGACACCGAAGCAGGTCCCAGCCAGGTCGAACCCTTTCACGATCTCCGGGAGGACGGCGACCTCGCCGCCGATGATCGACACGTTCGCCATCCGGGCCCCGCGGTTCAATCCGATCCCGATCTGGCGGGCGACCTCGTGGTCGTATGACTCGATCGCGAAGTAGTCGACGAACGCGAGGGGCTCCGCGCCGAGGCAGATCATGTCGTTGACGTTCATCGCGACGCAGTCGATGCCGACCGTGTCCCACTTCCGCATCTCATTGGCCACGATGAGCTTCGTGCCCACGCCGTCCGTGCACAGGGAGAGCGCGTACTTCCCGAACTCGACGAGCCCTGTGAAGTGACCGATCCTCGTTAGGGGACGACCGACGCCGCGGCGGCGGAAGGTGAGGCCCGAAACGAGCGCCGCGATGTGGGCCGCCTTCTCGTCCTGGCTCACGCCTGCATCCGCGTAGGTCCGGACCATGCCACCACTTCGCGGGAAGCGGACGGGGGCTATTTAGACCGTTGGCCGCGAGCCCCGGGCGTCCCCCTTCGAACAGTCCTTAGGAAGGTTTCATATTCGGCGGTCCCCGATTCGACGCAGGCTCGCCCGTGCGCTCCCCTGCAGGCTTCTCCGTCAAGCGACCCGAGTACGAGGCCATGGAGGCCGCCATCCTGGCCTACCTCCGGAAGGTCAAGAAGCCCGTGAGCTTCAGCGAGCTTTTCCATGGAGTGTCGCTCCTCGTCCCGCCCGAGCTGTTCCCCGATGAGAACCGAGCCCGTTGGTACGCGAAGGTCGTCCAGCGGGACCTCGAGCTGACCGGGCGGATCGAGCGGCTCCCCGAACCGCCCGTGCGACTCCTTGTCCGCGCGTGACCGCCTTCCCCAAACCTTCATCGCCCGGGTGCCCATGGGCCACCCCGTGCCCAAAGCCTGGGTGAAATCCCGGAAGCATGACCGCTACTATCGCGCGGCGAAGCGCCAGGAGTACCGGAGCCGTTCCGCGATCAAGCTGTCCCAGATCGATCGGGACTACGGCCTCCTCCACCCCGGGGACACCGTCGTCGACCTGGGCGCCGCGCCGGGCGGATGGTCCCAGATCGCGGCGGAGCGTGTGGGCCCCAAGGGCCGCGTCCTCGCGGTCGATCTCGCCTCGATCAAGCCGATCGAGGGCGTCGAGCTCTTCCGTGGAGACTTCACGGAAGGGGCCGTCCAGGCGAGGCTGTTCGAGGCGCTCCTCCGCCCCGCGGACGTCGTCCTCAGCGACATGGCGCCCCATCTCAGCGGCCACAAATCGTACGATGAGGCCCGGACCCTCGAGCTGGCCGATGCCGCCCTCTCCTTCGCGGCTCGGGCCCTCCGGCCCGGAGGCGATCTGCTCGTGAAGGTCTTCCAGGGCGACGGGTACCGCGCGTTCTTGCAGCGGGTCGCCGCCCGGTTCGAGGCGGTCAAGGGCGTCAAGCCGAAAGCCTCGACTCCCACGAGCGCGGAGATCTACGTCCTCGCCCGCGGACGCGTGGGCTGAGCCTTCCTGAACCGGAAACGGAATTCGGATGGGGGCTCCGTTGCGAGGCGTCTTACGACCCGCGGACGCGCAAAACGGAGAACGATTAAATACGCATATTTCGATGGGGTCGTGCTTCCGGAGTCGGGGGCTCCATTTCAGCTCCTAGGGGGAGGTGTCCACGAGGTGCCGAGCTGGTCTTCCCGGGCTGCACCCGACCCTTCTCCCGAACGGATCAAGATGACCCACACAGCGAGCCCGGGAGGCCGAGCGGTCCTCCCGTCCCCAAGCCTTTCGGGCTCCCCTTTCTTTTGACCCGCGCGTCCGTCCGATTCAGTCCCAGAACCGCTTCGTGCGGGCGTAGTTGATCTCCGCCGCGAGGATGTCCCGGAGGAAGTCGTCCTCGGTCTCGTGGTACCCGCGGAGGATGCGGGCCGCCGTTTCCTCCCCGACACCGCGCCCCATCAGCGCCAGCACGGCCTTCCGACCGTGGGCCATGACGAGGCTCGCGTTCGTGAAGAGGCGTTTCGCGAACGCGCGGCTCTCCTTATCCGGGGCCTGCAGGTCCAGGTGGGCGAGGCGGTCCTTCTCGTATGGGGCGATCACGGCGACCATGGCCCCGCCGCAGTTCGCGCACGTGATCTTCGCAGGCAGGTCGTTCACGGGGGCCCGCCACGTCATCTTGCAGTTCAAGCACAGGAACGTCGCGGTCTCCTTCTCCAGGCGCGCCTTGACCGCCATTAGGGTCGCGTGGTCCGCCTTTGCGGGCGACACGAGGAGGCGCCCGCCCTCGAGGCCCGCGCGGCCGATCGGCGTCAGGTGCGTGGCAACGATCTCGATCTCGCCGCGCCGAATCTGGTGAAGGACCTCGACGGTCCGCGGGATGTCCATGCGCTCCCAGAAGACCTTGTCGAGGACCTCCTCGAAGAGCGGGGTGTTCTCGAACGTCTTCAGGAGGCGGGGGATCGAGACGGCCTCCCACTCCACGTCCCGCCGCAGGGCGCCGAACTTCTTCGCGACGTAGACGAAGGACCACCGCAGGAACGCGGAGTTCTTGAGGATCACCCGGAGCAAAGGTTCGAGCGCGTCCGGGTCCGTCGGCCGAAGGATCTCCTCAATCGTCTTCGGGCTCACGCTCCGCGGCACGTCGAGCACGATGCGATAGGGATCCGTTTGGACGCCGACGCTCTGGCCGAAGCGCGCGGAGATCAACGAAGACACGAGTTGGCCCAGGGTTTCGTTGACCTTGGACCCGAGGCAGGCGTTGATGACGATCAGCTCGCGCGAGTTCTCGATCGTGATCCGCTGGTCTGTGGCCACGGGAGCCGCGCCGGCGGACTCCAGATACTCCGCCAGCTTCCGGACTCCGAACTCGTTCACCGGATGCCCGGAGAGATCGCGCTCCCGTCGGAGGCGGCCGACCTCCTGCGCGACGTCGAACGGCACGGGGATGTCCTCGCCCACCCAGGACGGGACGTCGCCGATCTCCTTGACCGGCTCGACAAGGATGTGATCGTCCTTGAAGTCGACGAACCGCCACGCCGTCCCGCGCATGATGAAGCTCTGCCCCAGCTTCGCGTTCTCCGCGACGAACCACTCGTCGAGAGTTCCGATGACCCGCCTCGAGCCGAGGTCCACGACGCGGTACGTCTTGACGTCGGGGATCATCGAGATGTTCTCGTAGAAGTAGGCGAGGGAGTTCGAGCTGCGGCCGAACCGGCCTTCGCGGGACCAGACGACCTTCAGGCTGGCGAGCTGCTCGAGGAGCTCGTCGAACTCCTTGCGGGGGAGGTCGCGGTAAGGCCAGCTGCGGCGCACGGCGTCATAGACGTCGTCCGCAGAGGCGAACCGCTCGGACACGACGGTGGCCACCAGCTGGTTCGCGAGCACGGAGCGGTTGTTCTGGCGCACCTCGAGAGCCTCAATCTCCTCGGAGAGGGCGCGTCGTGCGATCGCCGCGGCCTCCGCGAAGTCGTCCTCGTGCGTCGCGAGGATCACGCCATCCGCGACCTCGCCGACCCCGTGGCCGGAGCGCCCGATGCGCTGCACGAGGCGCGCGACCTCCCGCGGGCTGTTGTACTGCAGGACGAAGTCGGCGCTCCCGACATCGATCCCCAGCTCCAGCGAAGACGTGCACACGAGCGCGCGGAGATGGCCCGCCTTGAAGTCGTCCTCCATCTGGATCCGGATCTCCTTCGAGAGGCTTCCGTGGTGCACGCCGATCGTCGGGTCCTGGTACCATGCCGCAAGCCGGGAGGACAGGAACTCGGCCGTGTCCCGGGTGTTCACGAAGAAGAGGGTCGATTGGTGGCCTTTCAGCAGCTCGTAGCAACGCCGGAGGGCCGTCGCCTGGCCGAGCTGGACGCGCAGCCGGTCCCCAATCTCGTGGTCCCCCGTCTGGGGCGGAGCCATCTCGACCGCGATCCGCATGTTTTTCGGTATCCGCATCCGGAGGATCTCGACCGGGCGGTCCACACCGCCGAGGAAGTGCGCGACCTCCTCCGGCGTCCCGACCGTCGCGGAGAGACCGATTCGCTGGACCTCGTGGCCTGCTAGGTCGCGGAGCCGCTCCAGGCCCACTGCAAGCTGGGCGCCACGCTCGTCCGAGGCGAGCTCGTGGATCTCGTCGATGACGACCCACTTCACGGTCTTCAGGTGCTCCCGGAGCTTGCGTCCCGTGAACAGGATCTGGAAGGTCTCCGGGGTCGTGATGAGAACGTCGGGCGGGTCGCGGGTGACGCGAGCCCGCTCCTGGGAGCTCGTGTCCCCGTGACGCACCGCGACGGTCACCTTGAGGCGGTCCGCGAAGAAGGTCATCCGTCGGAGCATGTCCCGGTTGAGCGCCCGGAGCGGTGTGATGTAGAGGCAGCTCACGGGCTTCGGTGTCTCGTTGAGGATCCGGTGGAGGATCGGGAGCAGGGCGGCCTCCGTCTTGCCGATCCCGGTCGGAGCGACGAGGAGGACGTTGGCCCCCGCGAGGATCCGAGGGATGGCCGCGACCTGCGGCTCCGTGAAGGATTCGATGCCCATTTCCTTCAGGACATCGATGATCCGAGGGTCCAGCCCCAGGGGCTCCATCCGGGCTCGCAAGGGCTCGCGGGCCAAAAAGGTGCGGGTCGTGAAAAGTTATCACCGCGGATAACTAACTCAACCGTTTTGGTAAAAAATTATCAGGGAGGATAACCGCCTCAGTGGGGGTCAATAGGCCTCCGCGCTACCCGATGGCAGAGGTCGTAGAGTGAGCCGTCGCCTGCCAGCCGTGACCGTCATGGCCGTGCTGTGGCTCGTGGCGGCCGGCCTCGGCGCTCCGTTCCTCGCCGCCCCCGCGAACGCGTTCGGCGAGCACGTGTTCCAGGCGAACCCCGTCGTGGGGCCCGGCGATCCGTACTATGGCGTGTACGGCGGCGCCACGCTCGCTCAGTCCATCCTCATTTCGAAGGACTACGTCCTGACCAATGTCACCCTCTGCGTCCGAAACGACGGGAGCCAGACGAACGCGCTCGTCGTCTCGATTCGCTCCGATGATCCGACGAGGCATGTGCCCGTCATGACGAGCCAGCTCGCCTCGACCTCGCAGGTCTCGCCGAACAACCCACCCGGTCCCACGAACTGGAGTTTCCCCTTCAACCCGTCGCCCGTCCTGCGGGCCGGCACGGTCTACTGGATCGTCGCGCAGAACACCGCGCCCCAGGCTCCGACGATCAACGGATATGAGTGGCACCACAGCAACGCAGACACGTACTCGCCCGGCTTGGCCTATCTGCTCGATCCCGGCTCGGGCCTCTGGACCGGGCTGCCGTACGACCTCTACTTCATCACCTACGGCAGGGAGTGGGACGCGAACGTGAGCGTGGCGGTGACCGCGAGCCCGCCCCGCGCCCAGTCTGGGGACACCGTGACGTTCACAGTCGATTTCAACAACACGGGCGCACAGGCCGCGCCCCGGGTGTGGATCAACACGACCGTTCCGTCCGCCCTCGTGAACGTGTCCATCGGATTCCCGGGAATCCACCCAGTGTCCGAGGCCGCCTTCCCCAACCTGACCTTCCAGAACGTGGCCAACGGTCCCCATGCGTTCACCCTGGCGGGCCAGATCGACCTCGCCACACCACCGGGGAGCCTTGCCACGGTCCGCGCCCTGATTGACTTCCAGAACACCACGGGGGTCGTAACCCGGGGCCGGCAGGCGGCGGCCTCCGTCCAGGTTGGGCTCGTCACGAAGCAACTGTACCTGGGCGGAACCTCGGTCGCCACGAAGCGCCTCACCACGGTCGTGCCGACGAGCGGGACGGCTACGACTTCGACCCTTAACCCGGGGGCCGCCCAGCCGGTCCAATTCCTCCTCAATCCGGCTCTTGCGCGGCCGTTCCAAGCCCTCGACGTCAGCGCGACCCTCTGGATCTCCACCCAGAAGTCCCCTCCGCAGAACTACCGCCTGAATGTGAGCCTCCTCGACAACGGGACCGCCGTCGACTGGCTCAACCCGAGCTTCACCCTCACGACCTCCGGATTCCATGCTCAGACCTTCTCCTTTGGATCCGTGGACCACACGTTCGGATACGGACATCTGATCGGCCTCTCCGTGTGGAGCTTCGGCGGAGGGAGCGGCAGCTCAGACAACCTCCTGCTCGGCTACAACAGCACGGCCCTCCCCTCGAGGCTCGACCTCCTCACCACGACGTACGTCGCGATCGATGACCTCACCGTGACGAACCCTGTGACGAATGGGACCGTGTGGTCGCCCCTCGACCCGATTGTCACATACGCGAACGTGTCCGATCCGTTCGGCCTCGCGAAGATCAAGGGGGCGTGGATCAACATCACGGACCCGGCGGGGGCGGTCGTCGCGGCGGGTGCGATGCGGGTGCTCGCCCAGGACCCCTCCGGTCTTCCCTCGTGGATTCGCTTCAACTACACGCTCTCCCCGCCGCTGGTCACCGGGGAATATCGAATCGACGTGAGGGCGATGGAGGACAACGGCGTCGTGGACCTCTCGCGCTCCGGAGCGGACGTCGCAGCTCCGCTTTTCT
>JBGPGA010000007.1:0-36280 GCA_041483635.1 Thermoplasmata archaeon | reverse complement strand
GAACCCTCTCGACCGGGCCCGTCAGACTTATGTGACCGCCCCTTCTTGCGGCGGGCCATGCAGGACCCCGCGCCCTCCTGGACAAAGCGGATCGCAACGGATCGACTCGCCGCCACGTTCTCGATCGTCGCGCGGGACCCGAAGGCGAGGGAGCTGGGCATCGCCGTCCAGTCCCACTACTTCTCCGTGGGCTCGGCGGTACCCTGGGCCCAGTACGGCGTCGGCGCGGTCGCGACCCAGTCGTTCGTCGAACCTGCGTACGGCCCGCGCTCCCTGCGGCTCCTGGCGCGTGGCGTCTCCCCCTCGAAAGCTCTCCGGCAGCTCACGAACCGGGACGCGAAACGGGAGGTCCGCCAGGTCGGCGTGATCGACGCGCGGGGGCGGACGGCGGCATGGACCGGCGCGGGATGCATCGAGTACGCGGGCCACGTCCTCGGGAAGGATTACTCCGCTCAGGGGAATCTCCTCGCCTCGAAGCGGGTGTGGCCCGCCATGGGTCGTGCCTTCGAGTCGATGCGCGGTCGGCTTGGGGAGCGACTCCTCGCGGCCCTCGAGGCCGGCCAGAGGGACGGCGGGGACGCGCGCGGGATGCAGTCCGCCGCCCTCCTGATCGTCGGGCCCGGGGAGCGGGGGAAACCCTGGACGGAACGGAAGACGGATCTCCGGGTGGAGGACCACCCGCAGCCCATCCGCGAGCTCCGGCGGCTGCTCGCCTTGCGACGAGCCTACGAGCTCGGCGATGCGGCGGACCAGGCCGCCATCGAGGGCCGGGCGCGGGAGGCGGAGAGACGGTACGGCGAGGCGGTCCGGATGGCCCGAGACAATGACGAGCTCCTCTTCTGGCGAGCCGCGATGCGGATGCGCCTGGGGAACGAGACGGGGGCCATCGCGGATGTCCGTGCGGCCGTCCGGATGAACCCGAGGTGGCGGAAGCTCCTTGTGCATCTCACCGAGGAGCAGTTCCCGCACGTCGAGGTCGTGCTCCGCGCCCTCCGTCAGTGATCGCGTCCATGGCCACACCTAGTAACCAGGAAACGGGTACGTCAAACCGGATACGCACCTTTATGAATCAGTAGGGGTGTCACACAGCCATCCGGGTACCAAACCCGGATAGGTAGTAAGTAAATGGACGAAGATAGAGGCGGCAGACGAGGCGGTTTCGACCGCGGTCCGCGCCAGATGTACGACGCCGTATGCGCAGACTGTGGCCAGGCCACGCAGGTTCCGTTCAAACCGGACCCTGCTCGACCCGTCTACTGCCGAGACTGTTTCGCGAAGCGCCGGCCGCGCCGATTCTAAACGCAACGGCACACGAGCGACGAACCTTCTTAGTTCGAGCTCCCCTGGCTGCGGCCGGCGCGGAGCTCGTTTTTTCTATTCCCCATCAGGATTATGTCGGTCCCTTGCCTTCCTCGACCCGATGGATCGCCTCGAGGTTGCAAAGGGCGTCGACGTCACCCGGGATTTCGCGCTTTTCCTCCGGGAGGAACGAGCCCTCGTCATCTCGGATCTGCACCTGGGCTTTGAGGGCGCCCTCGCGGAGCAGGGTGTCTCCATCCCGCGCTTCCAACGGCGCGTGATCCTCGAGCGACTCGGGAAGATGCTGGACCGCGTGAAGGCGGAGAAGGTCATCGTGGCGGGCGACTTCAAGCACGAGTTCTCCCGCAACCTGACGGATGAATGGATCGAGGTGAAGCAGGTCCTGCGCTTCCTCCGGGAGCACGTGACCCCCATCCTCGTCCGCGGGAACCACGACAACTATCTGGCAACGATCCTCGGAGACCTGAACCTCACGCTCCACGATCGGGCGGACCTCGGCGGCTATACGATCGTCCACGGCCACGAGGAGGTCTCAACCCTCCATCCGATCGTCATGGGACACGAACACCCCGCCGTCAAGCTGAAGGACGAGCTCGGTGCGGTCGTCAGCGTGCCCGCGTTCCTCGTGACGGACCGGCTCATCGTCCTGCCCGCGTTCAGCCCCCTCGCGCTTGGAGTCGACGTCTCGTCGTACCCGTACCTCTCGCCCATCCTCAACCGCACGGGCATCGACGATGCGCGCGTGATCGGCGTCGACGAGCGAGAAGGCCTCCTCGATTTCGGACGCGTCCGACGGCTCAAAGAGATGCGCGCCGCCCTGTTGATGAAGTAATGTCGGGGGAACTGCCCCGGCTCGACGACTCGCGCTCGCGAGCGGTCATACCACCTGTACCGGCACACCATGCTGAAATTACCCGGTAAATGCAGAACTGATTTATGGACACCACTCCTACCGGCGGGGAAAGGAGGACCGCGTTTGCCCACGGATATCGAGATTGCTCAGTCGGCCAAAATGCGCCCAATCGTGGACGTGGCCGCGGACCTCGGGATTGGCCCGGAGGACCTTGTCCTCCACGGGCCGCACATCGCGAAGGTCCGTCTCGGCGTCGTCGAGAGGGCCAAGAAACATTCGCGGGCGAAGCTCGTCCTCGTCACGGCGACGACCCCGACAAAGCACGGGGAAGGGAAGACCCTGACCACGGTCACCCTCGGCCAGGCCGCGAACCGACTCGGCACGAAGGCCCTCATCACGCTCCGTGAGCCCTCTCTGGGGCCTGTGTTCGGAGTGAAGGGGGGCGCGGCGGGAGGCGGGCACGCCCAGGTCCTCCCCATGGAGGACATCAACCTCCACTTCACCGGGGACATTCACGCGGTCACCGCGGCGAACAACCTCATCGCGGCGATGATGGATGCGCACGTCTTCCACGGCAACGAGCTCGATGTCGATCCGGGCCACGTGAACTTCGCGCGGTGCATGGACATGAACGACCGCCAGCTCCGGGCCATCGTCGACGGCCTGGGCGGGCCCAAGAACGGCGTGCCTCGCGAGGACACGTTCGTGATCACCGCCGCGAGCGAGGTCATGGCCATCCTGTGCATGACGGAGGGCGTGCGGGACTTGAAGGAACGCCTCCGACGCATTCTCGTGGCCTTCAACCACAAGGGAGGGCCCGTGTGGGCGAAGGACCTGAAGTCGGACGGCGCATGCGCGATCCTCCTGAAGGACGCCCTGATGCCGAACCTCGTCCAGACCCTCGAGGGGACGCCCGCCCTCGTCCACGGTGGCCCGTTCGGGAACATCGCGCACGGGCACAACACGATCATCGCGGACCGGCTCGCCCTCGGCTCGGGGGAGATGGTCTTTACGGAGGCCGGATTCGCGTCGGACCTCGGAGCGGAGAAGTTCGTGGACCTCGTCTGCCGCCAGAGCGGCTACGCCCCCGATGCGGCCGTCCTCGTGACGACCGCGCGCGCGATGAAGCACCACGGCGGCGTGAAGGAGAAAGCGATCAAGGACGAGAACCTGAAGGCCCTCGAGGCCGGCTTCCCGAACCTGGACGCCCACATCCGGATCCTGAAGACTCTCGGCATCCCGCCGATCGTCGCGGTGAATCGCTTTGCGACGGACACACAGCGGGAGATCGACGCAATCGTGGAACATTGCCAAGACGGGCATGTGCGTGCCGCGCCCCATACGGGGTACATGGACGGGGGGAAGGGCGGCCAAGAGCTCGCGAAGCTCGTGATCGCGGCCGCGAACCGTTCGACCGATTCCGTGAAGTTCGTGTACAAGGACGGGGACCCGTTCGAGGAGAAAGTCGCCAAGATCGCGACGGAGATCTACGGCGCCGAGGGCGTGAGCTTCGTCAATTCCTCAAGGCAGGACATGAAGTTCATGGAGAACGCGGGGCTGGCGGACCTGCCGGTCTGCGTGGCCAAGACCCAGATGTCCCTGACCGACGACGAGAAGACCCTGGGCGCCCCGAAGAACTGGACCCTCAAGATCCGCGGCGTGCGCGCCAGCTCGGGCGCGGGGTACCTGGTGGCCCTCGCCGGCGAGATGATGCGGATGCCCGGCCTGGGTGCCGAGCCCGCCGCCATCCACATGGACATCGACGAGAAGGGGACCATCAAAGGGCTTTTCTGAGAACGGTCCGAAAGGGCCTTACCGCCTTCGGCCGATGACCGCAAGGCATGGCCCTCGAGATCCGCCCCTTCAACCTCGCCGACGTGCCCTTCGGCATGCTCCTCACGGACGGGGAGGAATGGCACCGGACGGCTCCGGACTGGGTGCGGCTGGTGCGCCTCGAACCGGACGGCGTATTCAAGGCCGTCGCTGACGGCATCCCTGCAGGGACGGCTGGTTCCCTGACCATGGGTCGGTTCGCGTGGATTCACTCTGTGATTGTCCTGAAGGAACTCCGGCACCGCGGGATCGGGGAGGCGTTGATGCGAGCCTGCCTTGGGTTCGTAGACCGCCGAGGGATCCCGTGCACCAAGCTCGACGGCGTCCCCGGCACGGAGCCGTTCTACGCGCGGTTCGGCTTCATCGAGGAGTTTCCCTCCTGGCGGCTCCTGTCCGACGGCGCCGCCGGAACGCCGAAGGCGGCGAGGCTGGAGGCCCGAGACCATCCCGCCGTGTTCGCGTTCGACCGCGCGATGACGGGTCTCGACCGGAGTCGCGTCCTCGAAGCCCTCCTGGCGGAGTATCCGGACCGCGCCTTCCTCGTCCGCCGACGCGGGAGGGTCCGCGGCTACCTCCTCGTGCGGCGCGGCGAGTGGCGGGATCCGATCGGACCCTGGGTCGCCGACCCGGCCGACCCAGGCGTGGCGGCAGACCTTCTCCAATCGGCCTTGGCCAGCACGAGGGGCAAGACGTTCCGCATGTGCGTCGGCGGGTATCACGGAGACGCGCTCAAGATCGCCGAGGAAATGGGCTTCACGAGGCCAGACCACTCGACCCGGATGTACCGCGGCCAGCCGTTCGAGGAATCCCGGGCGTGCTACGGGATGATCTCGGCGGAGAAGGGCTGAGGCAAAGGCACAAGGCCCGCGGCCGCCTGAAAAGGTCGTGAGTGCGCCGAACTGGTGGGACCAGTTGTACCGCAGCTCGGAGGTGACCCAGCTACCCTGGTACACGTCCGCGCTCGACCCCGACATCGCTCGGGCGATCGACAACCACCTGGCCAAAGGAGCTCGGATCCTCGATCTCGGGACGGGACCCGCCACCCAGGCCATCGCGCTCGCGAAACGCGGGTACGAGGTCGTCGGAACGGACATTGCCGCCGCAGCCGTCGCGAAGGCGAAACACGCTGCGACCCGCGACGGCGTGCGAATCGATTTCCGCGTGGATGACATCCTCGAGTCGACCCTGCCGACGGGCTTCGTCGACGCGATCGTGGACCGGGGCATGTTCCATGTTCTCCCGCCGGAGGACCGGTCGCGTTACGTCGAGGCCGTCCATCGAATCCTCCGTCCGGGCGGGCTGCTGATCCTGAAGGCGTTCTCGGACAAGGAGTCGCGGCAGGGAGGACCCTACCACTTCTCCCCCGCGGAGCTACGGTCCGTTTTCCAGCCCGCGTTCGACGTCCTCTCCATCGAGGATGCGTTGTTCCACGGCCCGAACCCACGTCCGCCGAAGGCACTCATCGCCGCCTTCCGCCGTCGCTGATTCGGCGTGAAGCGAAACAACCTTAATATGGCGGGTAGACATCCGATTCACCGGGAGAGGGTTCCATGCCCAAAGCCAACGGCTCCAAGACGACCCTGTCGCTGATCAAGGCCGACGTCGGCAGCATCGCGGGACATCAGGTCGTGCATCCGCAGGTGATGGACGCGGCGCGGGCCAACCTCAAGGAGGGGAAGTCCCTCGGCGTCATCGACGACTTCTACGTGACGAGCGCGGGGGACGACATGGAACTCATCATGACCCACCGCAAGGGGGAGGACAACCGCCAGGTCCACGAGCTCGCTTGGCGGACGTTCGAGAAGGGCACGAAGGTCGCGAAGGACCTCCACCTGTACGCAGCGGGCCAGGACCTCCTCGCCGACGCGTTCTCTGGGAACGTCCGAGGCATGGGCCCCGGAAGCGCCGAGATCGAGATGGTCGAGCGGCCCTCGGAGCCCGTGGCGATCTTCATGATGGACAAGACGGAGCCGGGCGCGTTCAACCTGCCCATCTTCCGCATCTTCGGCGACCCGTTCAACTCCGCGGGGCTCGTAATCGACGCGGCCATGCACCTGGGCTTCCGCTTCGAGGTCTGGGACATCGAGAAGCACGAGCGGATCTTCCTGAACTGCCCCGAGGAGATGTACGACCTCCTCATGTTCCTTGGCTCGAAGAGCCGCTACGTGATCAAGCGGGTGTACGCCCGCAGTGACAAGGTGCCGAAGGACGAGCCCGTCGCGTGCGTCTCCACGGACAAACTATCCCAGATCGCGGGGAAGTACGTCGGGAAGGACGACCCCGTTGCGATCGTCCGGGCGCAGAGCGGCCTGCCGGCGATGGGTGAAATCCTCGAGGCTTGGGCATGGCCGTTCCTCGTTTCGGGCTGGAACCGCGGCTCCCACAACGGGCCGGTCATGGTCGTGGGCGAGAAGAACAACCGAACTTCCCGCTTCGACGGACCGCCACGGTGCTTCGGCCTCGGCTTCCAGATCACGAACGCGCACCTCATCCTTCCGCCCGTCGACCTGTTCGACGACCCTGCGTTCGATCCCGCGCGGCAGCAGGCCGCGGAGATCGCGGATTACATGCGCCGCCACGGACCCTTCGAGCCGCACCGCCTCCCGATGGACGAGATGGAGTACACCACGATGCCCGAGCTCATGGACAAGCACAAGGGCAAGTGGGAGAGCGTGAAGTAGCCTGGCCCATCCGGATTCCACCGTGCCACAGCTTATTTGAGCGCGCGAGTCCTTCCCACGGTAGATGCGCCTCCCCGCCATTGTCGTGAACTTCAAGGTCTATCCCGAGGTCCTCGGGAAGCGCGGCTGGGAACTCGCGAAGTTGTGCGCGAAGGTCGCGGAGGAGACGGGCGCATCCATCGTGGTCGCGCCTCCGATGTCCGACCTCGCCCACATCGCCCGCCTCGTCCACATCCCCGTGTTCGGACAGCACGCGGACACGGCTGACGCTGGTGCCCACACGGGCTGGCTCCCACCCGAGGCCCTCCTCGAGGCGGGCGCCGCGGGGACGCTCCTCAACCACAGCGAACGCAAAATCCCTCACAAGAACGTCGCTGCGCTCGTCCCGCGCTGCAGGAAGCTCGGCCTCGAGGTCGTGGCGTGCGCGGACGACCTGAAGGAGGCGGAGGCCCTCGCGAGACTCGGACCGGACTACATCGCGATCGAGCCGCCCGAGCTCATCGGAGGCGATATCAGCGTGACGACGGCGCGGCCCGAGGTGGTCGCTGATGCGGTCGCGCGGATCCATAGCGTGGATCGCGACGTGGGCGTGCTCTGCGGCGCGGGCGTGAAGGACCGCAAGGATGTGCGCAAAGCACTGGAGCTGGGGACCGTGGGCGTCCTGCTGGCATCGGGCGTCGTCAAGGCGAAGGACCCGGAGAAGGCGCTGCGAGACCTGACGAAGGGGCTCCGCTGAGCCTACGCCTGCCGCCGAATCAGGAGCGTGGCTGCCAGCAGAGTCACGAGGGCGTACAGCCCGAGGGCGACGACA
The DNA here is from genome assembly GCA_041483635.1 of Thermoplasmata archaeon. Taxonomy (GTDB): domain Archaea; phylum Thermoplasmatota; class Thermoplasmata; order RBG-16-68-12; family RBG-16-68-12; genus RBG-16-68-12. Next base: position 28,782 of record JBGPGA010000007.1, on the reverse strand, counting down.
TCGAGAGCGATATCTCCGACGCCCCATCCCCGCAACATCACGCTGCGCATCGCGTCGGCCGCGTACGTGGTCGGGACCGCATAGGAGAGGGGACGCAGTCCGCCCGGGATGGCCTCGAGGGGATAGAAGATCCCTCCCAAGAGGATCGAGGGGAACAGGACCAGCGGGATGAACTGGACCGCCTGGAGTTCGTTGCGCGCGGCGGCGGAGGCGACCATGCCGAGTCCCTGGTTCCCCACTCCGAACAGCAGGATGATCAGGAACACGAGGGCGATGCTCCCGGCGACCTGGATCTGAAAGAGCAGGATGGCCGCCGCGAGGATCACGGCGCTCTGCGCCACCGCGACGAGGGAGAGGGCGGCGGCCTGACCGAGGACGAGCTCGAGGGGAGACAGCGGTGTGGCAAACAGCCTCTCAAGCATGCCCCCGGTCTTCTCCCGCACGATGAGGATGACCGAGACGATGGTCGAGACCATCAGGACGGCGAGGGCGATCACTCCGGGCGCGAAGGAGTCGATGAACCTCGTTTCGACGTTGCCGTAGACGTAATCTTGGGCGAGGGAGAGCGCTGCGGCGCCCCCCGCACCTGCGTAGGCCTTCTCCGCCGAGGCCCGGACGGTGGCGAGGACCGCAGAAACGATTGGCGGCGACGAGCCGTCGAGCAGAACGTGCACGATGGCATTCCGCACGACGAGCTCCTGCGAGAACTCCTGGGGCAGCCACAGCACGGCCCAAGCGCGACTCGCCTGAATCTCCCCCCTCGCCGAGGGCAGGTCCGCGTACGCCACGAGGGAGAGGGTATCCCCCGTGATGTTCTGGACGAGCCGCGCTCCCATGGGCCCGACGTCCTGGTTCACGACGATCGTCCGGACATCGTGGACCTGGCCGCCGAACGTGTACCCGAACGCGAGGACCATCAGGAGCGGCATGCCCACGACGAAGCCCAGGGTCCGTTTGTCGTGGCGGAACTGGGAGAGAGACTTCCGCGTGACCGCGAGGACGCGGCGGTAGTTCATGCGCCCGCCTCCCGACCCGAGCGCACGAGGGCGAGGAAGGCGTCGTCCAGGTTCCCCGTGTGCGTGCGCTCCTTGATGGAGGACGGGGGCCCTTCCGCAATGAGCCGCCCCTGATGCAGGAGGGCGACCCGGTCGCAGCGGGCGGCCTCCTCCATGTAGTGGGTCGTGATCACGACCGTCTTGCCGCGCCGCGTCAGCTCGTGGAAATAGGTCCAGAAGGCGGCGCGCAGCTCCGGGTCCACGCCGACCGTGGGCTCGTCCAGGAGCAGGAGATCCGGGTCGTGGAGGAGCGCGGCGGCCAAGGAGGCGCGGCGCCGCATCCCGCCCGAGAGCGTGGAGACGAGGTCGTGGCGCCGCGCCGCGATGTCCACGAGCGCGAGGACCGCGTCCGTGCGATTCTCGATCGCCTCGGCCCCCATGCCCACGAGGCGGCCGAACAGGGCGAGGTTCTCGTCGACGGTCAGGTCGCCGTACACGGCGACGTCCTGGGGCATGTAGCCGACCCGCGGAAGGACCTCCCGCGGCGGGATGCGCCGGCCGAGGACGAAGGCCGTGCCGCTGCTCGGAGCGGTCAGGCCGAGCCAGAGGCGGATCGAGGTCGTCTTGCCCGCGCCGTTCGGACCCAGGAGGCCGAACGTCGTGCCTCGGGGGACGAGGAGGGTCAGTTCTCGGAGGGCCTCAATCTCCCCGAACCGCTTGGACAGGCCCTTGCAGACGATCGCCGGGATGTCCTCGGGGCGCAAGCCGGACACGGGGAGGGAGAGAGACCCGGGGCACGATAAGGCCTGCCCACATAGAGCACATCCGCGCGGGCCCGGGACGTCTGGACCGGGTCAGCGTCCCTTGGGCTTCACGAGGGACCAGGGGTGGTCGACCCCGACGAATCCTTCCTGGAGCAGGTCGCGGGTCCCCTCGACGTCCTGCATGTCGCCCTCCCACCGGGCGAACGCGTCGCCGTAGGAGGCCTCGATCCGCTCGAGCACCGTCCGGACCTTCTTGCGGATGAGGCCCGAGTCACGGCCCTGGTAGACGACCGCGAGGTAGACGAACTTCCCGCGCTCGATCAGGATGTGGTAGTCGCCGAACTCGAGCTGATGGAGCTCGCGGTGCTCCCCGTACGTGAACGCATCTTGGACGAAGTCCTGCACCGCGGTCAGCATGCCGCTGAGCGTGTCCTCGTCCTTGTCCAAGGCCTTCGTGTTCGTGAGGTGGGACAGCAGGATCCCGTCCCGGTAGATGAGGAACACGTCCTCGATGCGGACCCGGTAGCGCCGGTACACGAGGATGACGACCCCCGCGCCTGCGACGGACCCCCCGCCGAGGATGTAGAGAAGGGGCATCAAGTCCGCCTCAACGATGACCTGGGCCGGGGTCGAGCGCACGTAGCCCAGGACCGCGCCCGCGCTGTTCGTGTACCGAGCCGCCAGGATCTCGGCGATCACGGTGTTCCCGGGGGTCCCGTCCGCCACCTTGACGAGGACGTTGAACTGGATGATCTGGCCAGGCTGCACATCCTGGAAGGTCCAGTTCAGCGTCGTGCCTCCCGTCGCAGGAACGGGAGCCGTGTGGGTGATCAGGGCGAGGTTCGGGCTCAGATTGAGGAGAAGCCAGAGGAAGTGGGCCGCCGTCGAACCGACGTTCTGGACGCGGACGGTGTAGTTGCACGTCCCGCCGGGAAGCGCGTGGTCGCGGTCCGGCAGGATCGAGAGGAGCCAGGCGGGCGCGAGGACGTTGACCCGGCCTCCGAACGCGGCTCTCGGCTGGGGGCGGCCACCCTGGTCCATGGCCTGCACGGAGAACGAGAGGTCCAGCCTCGACCCGTCCGCGGCCGAGCCGCCGAGGGTGAGGTTAAAGAAGTAGGTGTGCGCGCCGGGCGCGTAGTTGACCCAAGTCCATGAATAGCTCGCCCCGAGCACGACCGGGCTCACACCGAAGGAGTCGGAGACGTGGGTCAGGCCCACGGGCAGGGTGACGTTCAGCCAAACCCGGGAGGCGAATCCGCTGCCCGTGTTCCCACCGGCGACCGTGAACCGGATGATGTCCCCGGCCTCCACGGTCATGTTGAGCGGGGTCAGGGTGAAATTCACGCGCGGCAAGGCGACGGGGATCGTCCCCGGAGTCACGGCGACGGGAGCGAGGATGTTCCCGAAGCCGTCTGCGCCCGCGAGCGCCCCGGAGACGGAGAGGACCTGCCGATCCGTGACGCCGGGCCAGGCCGCCACGTAGAGCAGCGCACTATCGGCGCCCACGGCCGCATTGGGCATCGTGAGCTGGACCGTCGAGTTCGTGACCGTGTGAGGGAGGGAGGAGCTCGCGAAGCGAAGGGACGGGTCCAGGGTCAGGTTGATCCAGAGCGGAGTCGCCGGCTCGTTCCCCACGTTCGTGAAGCTCACGTAGAGCGGGAGGGAGATGACCGGGACGGCCGTCGGCACGCCGAACCCCGCGAGAGCCGAAGGGATCGAGGGGGCTGCAACGGTCAGAGAGGCGGTCACGATCTGCTCGGGCATGAGCACGTTGTTCGCACTCGTATCGTTGAGGGTGACGCGGCACGTGAGGACCGTGCCCCATGAGAGGCCCGAGGCGGCGCGCGCGGTGATCGTGAAGGACCAGGAGACGGGCGTCCCCGTCCCGGAGGGCATGTTCGAGAAGACGAAGTTGATCCGACCGCCGGTCACGGTCCGGGTTCCGCCCAGCGAGGAGGATGTGTCGCTGACGTACGCGAGCGCCGAGGGAAGAGTGTCGTTGATCCAGATCCTGTTCGCGGCGTCCCCCGAGTTCGCCAGGTTCAGCGTGTACCCGACCGACTGGCCCGAATGGATCAGATTGGCGGGGACACTCGTCACGCCGAGGGTGAGGACCGGACCGTTGAGGACGACGTCGGCGTGGCTCATCTGGGCGGGCCACAGGAAGGCGAGCTCGTCCGAGTAGTTGAGATAAGCCCAGTTCCGGATGTAAGCCACTCCCGAGACACTGCCCTTGACTTGGACGCTGATCTGGACCACGTGACTCCCGACGGCGACGGAGGTCAGGACCCAGCGGTACGTGCTCCCGGTCGTCGACGAGAACGTGGGCACGCTCGAGAGGAAGTTGACCTGGCTCGGGAGGGTGTCGTTGATCCACACCGTGCCGGCGGGGCCCGTGCCCGTGTTGTTGTACCACAGCGAATACGTGAACCGGACTCCGGATTTCGCCTGGTTCACGCTCGAAACCTTCTCGAGGGCGAACAAGGGGGCTCGGACCGTGGCCGATCCGGTCGCCACGTCGACCACGCCGTTTCGCTCGATGGCCGTCAGCTCGATCAAGTAGGTCCCGTTCGCGAGCGGCGGGTTCAAGGTGTAGCGGAAGAGCTTCCAGGCGGATGGGCTGGACAGGTCCACGGCCGCGGCGGGGAGGAGGGAGAGCCACGTCACAACGACCCCGGAGGGTCCGGTCAGGTTCAGGCGGGCATCCGTGATCTCTCGGCTCCCGAGGGGGTCCGAGATGTTCGCCGTGACGACGAGGGAGGACTTCGGCGAGAGGTACGTCGGCGGGCTTGCGCGCGGGGTCAGGGAGTCGACCGTCACATACGTCGTCGTTTGCAAGCCGATTCGGGAGGGCTCCGCCGTCGCGTTCGTCGCGAGGAGCGCTCCGAAGCCGCTGGCCGCGGTATTCAGGACTTGCAGCCGGATCTGGTGGCCCGCGGCGAAGAGGTAGTTCACCGATGGGAACGTGTAGAAGAACGTCCAGTATCCCGACCCCGTTACGCCGTTCACCTGCTCGACGCTCGCGACCGCGTTCGTGGCCGCTCCGTTCACGTCGACCAGGGTCAGGTTCATGTCCAGGTTCGCCGGAGTGGAGAGGGGCTGCACGTAGAGGACCGCCGTCACGTTGAGCGCGCGGAAGGGGCGACTGAGGACAGGGACGAGGTCGAAATTGACCGCGGGACCACCGCTCGGCAGGGTGAAGATCCCCTGGGACAGGAGGCCACCCGCGGGAGGGACCGGACTCAGGACGCCCGCGGGCGACGAGGACCAGCCGAGGTAGAGCTGCTTCGTCACGACTCCGACGAGGACCGAGGCGCGAGCGGGCCCCACGAACCGCTGGGTTCCCGTGCCGTCGGAGTAGACCATCGTCACGGACAGGGTCAGGCGCGTTCCGGGCGCCGTCCCGATGGCCACGAGGAAGGACAGCTGGAATCCTTGCGGGCCCAGGCCCACGTTGCTGAAGCGGTACCTCGGGAACCCGGACAGGTTCCCGATCGCGGTGTCCCCGCGGAGGACGAATCCGTTCGGCGCCGTCACGTTGATCCAGGCGTCCGGGGCGGACTGGTCCCCCGTGTTGTTGAACAGGATGCTGAAGAGCACGCTGTCCTTCGGGTCCGCGGTGGGGGTTGACGTCGTGGCGGCGAGGGAGAGGCTCGCCGCGAGAGGGGCCGGGCCCGGCGAGGGCAAGGCCGACGGTCCAACCCCGGCGACACGGGACTCCGGCAGACCGAATCCGGGAAGGCTCCCAACCGTCGGGGCGAGGAGGGGCGCCAGGAGCAGGAGCCCCAGAAGGATGAGTGCGACGGCTGATGCCCGCGATGTCAATCCCACGCGCCTCAGGAGAATCCCTGGCCCGCGGAGATAAAAGACCAAGTGGTCACGGTTATCCCACCTGATTTTTTTTCAGCCCTGGTCCGGCGTTTTCAGGGAGGGAACGTAGCGTGCGTGTAGGACGGCCCCTTATGCCGGCCGCCAACCCTCCTGCCGTCGTGACGGACGCGAGGTCCGCGGCCATCCTCCTCGTCGCGGTCCTCCTCGTGTCCGGCCCCCTCCTCCCCGGCCGCGGCCCGGAGGCCGACCTCGGTCCCCGGTCTCCCGCGGCCCCTTTTTTTCCCAGCGAGGCGGGGCTGGGCGTCCTCCTTTCCCGCGTCTACCCGAACGCGGCCCGTGACGACGAGTTCATCGAGCTCGTGAACTTCGGAGCCGAACGGGTCGATCTGGCCGGCTGGTCCCTCTCGGATCGGGAGGCCAACGCCTCGTTCCCTCCGGGTTCCGTCCTCGATCCCGGCGGGCGGCTCGTCGCGACGCGGAATGCGACGAGCTACGCGGAGGACCTCCGCCGGCGTGCGGACTTCACCTACGACCAGGGCGAGGTCCCCCGGATGGAAGGCGGGATCCTCCGGCTCGCGGACGGGGGCGACGAGGTCCTCCTCTCCGACCCCTCCGGGGCCATCGTGGACGCCTACGCCTACGGGGCGTCCTCGTATGTCGGGCCGGGATGGGACGGCCGCCCGGCGGCTGCTCCCGGGAGGGGCGAGGTCGCGACGCGGATCCGCGGGGACGACGGGGCCCTGGATCACGACGCCGCCCAGGACTGGGAAGGCGTGCGCTCGTACCGCCTGGGGCAATCCGAGTTCGACCCGCGGCCCCTCGAGATCGGGTCCGTGCCGCGGGTCATCCTCTCTCCGGACGAAGGCCGCGGGCCCCTCCTGTCCTTCCTCGCCTCCGCGGACCGGACCCTCGAGGTCGCCGTCTACACGCTCACGAGCGAGGCGATCGACGCGGTCCTCGTCGAGCGGGCTCGCCAGGGAGTGCGGGTCCGCGTGCTCCTCGAGGGCGCCCCGGTCGGCGGGATCGACGAGGACGAGCGACACGCCGTGGCGGACCTCCTGGCCGCGGGCGCAGAGGTCCGGTTCCTCAGCTCGGGCGTGGACCTGGTGAAGCGGTATCGGTACCTCCACGCGAAGTACGCGATTGTGGACGGCGACGCCCTCCTCGTCAGCTCCGAGAACTTCGGGGACTCCGGGTTCCCCGCCGCGGGGGATGCGGGAAACCGAGGCTGGTCCGTGATCGTGGAAGACCGCGTTCTCGCGGGACAGCTCTGGGAGGTGTTCGAGGAGGACTTCGACCCAAGCCGGGGCGATTCGGTGCCCGCCACGGGGATGGCCCGAGGCGAGGCTCCCAGCTCAGGGCCGGTCCTGCCCTGGAAGACCCTGGCCGTCGCGGGCGCACGGACGGTCCGTCTCATCGTGGGGCCCGACAATGCCCTCGCGCCGGACGGCTGGCTCGATGCGATCGCGTCCGCCCAGGACCACATCTGGATCGAGGCGTTCTACGCGGACGACCCCTGGGGCGACCGGCCTAACGGGTTGCTCGAGGCCGTGTTCTCCGCGGCCCGCCGCGGGGTCCACGTCCGCCTCTTGTTCGACGGCAGCAAGTGGTCGTCCGAGGAGGAGGTGACGGGAAACGCGGAGCTGGCGGCCCAGCTCAACGCACGAGCGACGCGCGAAGCGGTCGACCTCGAGGCGCGGGTCCTGAGCCCGCATGGATCCCTGGAACGGGTCCACAACAAGGGCCTCGTCGTGGACCGCCGCATCGCCGTCGTGTCGAGCATGAACTGGGCGCACGGTTCCGCGACGGAAAACCGTGAGATCGGCCTCCTCCTCGAGGACCCAGAGGTCGCGGTCCGGCTCGAGGCCGCCTTCCTCGATGACTGGGAAGGTCGCCTTCCGGACCTTGCGGATGACCGGACGATCGACGACCCGGCGATCGTCGCGGCGCTCTACGCATTCGTCGGGGTCGCATCCGCCCTCTCGCTGCGGAAAATGAGACGGACGGACAAAGGTCTAAAGCCCCGGCCTGGGATGATTCGGCGTGGCCTCCTCCGAGCTCATCTCGGCCGCGGACCTAGAGAAGTTCGGGTACTGTCCCCTGAGCTGGTGGCTGAGCCGCGGGATGGCGCCGGAGGAGGGTCCGGAGATTGTGCGGGGGGAGGAGAGGCACTCGGCGGTCTCCGAGGATCTGAAAGGGATCACGACCCGTGAGGCCTCGGCCCTCGAGGCCGAGGCGGGGGTTATGTACTTCGCGATCGCCGCCACGATCATCGCCATCGTGGGCGTGACGTTCTTGGTCGACTTCGCGATCGAGATCGCGCGACTCCTGTCCGCCGTGTCCCTGATCTGGCTCCTGTCCTCGGTCTACTTCCTGTACCGAGCGGAGCACCTGTCCTCCGAGGCGGAGCGGTTCTTCTCCGAGCGGATCATCCTGGTCTCCGCGATGGCCGCGGCGGTCCTTGCGGTGGCCGCGGTCTCCATCCCCGGATTCGTGAACTCGCTCCTTGCGGAGGCGTTCATGGCCCTGGCGCTGGCCTGGCTCATCGGGGCGAGCGTCTTCCTCTACCGCTCCATGCGATCCGCGGAGGAGGCGTTCGAGACCCGCGCGAAGTACTCCATGACGGAGGGACAGCTCGTCTACATCGACTCCGAACGGGAGAAGCCGAAGCTGTTCGTCGCGAAGCGGTACGGCCTGTCGGGTCGGCCCGATGCCGTGCTCCTGGAAGGCGATCAGCACATCCCCGTCGAGGTGAAGACGGGGCGCACCCCGCGCGGTCCCCTGTTCTCCCACATCCTCCAGATCGCGGCGTACTGCCTCCTCATGGAGGAGGAGTACGGGAAGCCGCCGTCCTACGGGGTGATCCGGTACGACGACGCGAGCCACGACATCGAATACAACGAGGACCTGAAGCGCCTCGTGCTGACCAAGGTCGGGGAGATGCGACGCGCCGTCGCACAGGGAGAGGCCCACCGGAACCACAACCGGCCGGGCAAGTGCGTGCACTGCTCCCGGCGATCCGTCTGCCCGGAGCGGCTCGCCTAGCGCGCCCGGTCCTTGGGGTCCGGCCCCGCTCCGAGCTTGTCCGCGATCACGTCGATCCGGTCGTGGAGGTCCCGGACCTCCTGGCGCATCTTGAGCATCTCCTCCTCGAACGGGGTGAAGCCTTGGCCCGACATGATCCGGTGGCTGATCACCATCCCGAGGAACACGGCACCGATGATCGCGAGGACCGAGATGACGACGAGGGCGTACACCAACGTGAGGAAGGATCCGACGATGTCGCTGGGAGTCAGATATCCGAGGAGCACGGCCACCCAGACGATCACGAGCACCCCGATGATGAGGAGCCACAGGAGCGTCCAGCGGGAGACCCTCATGGGATCGTTCCCCTCCTCGGGATCGTGACGAGGAAGTCGTCGGGCGGCACGCGGGTCACGACCGAGGTCGGTTTGTCATCGGGGAGGGAGAAGGCCAGGGTCAAGTGATCGTTGTTGTTTCGATCCACATACGCCCGGATGCTGACGTTGTATTCGAAGTAGTTGTCTTGCCGGTCCACGAGCCAGACGTGGACCCGCCAGTACGTGAGATTGAGGGGCGCCCGGATCTCGACGCCGTACGTGAACGTCTCGGACTGGCTCATGTTCTGCACGCTCACGTTCGCGGCATTCAGCCTCGTCAGGCCGACGGTGATGTTGTCGTAGAGGTAGGCCTGGACGGCGCCGGTCACGTAGACGATCAGGCTCGACTGGTCCGGAGTCACCGTGACGATCAGGATGGGAGGGGTCAGTGAGGGGGGATGGCCCATGAGGCTCGGGGTCGCAAGAATCAGGACGACGAGGACGATGATCGCGAGGAACATGCCCGCTCGGACCCAGACCTCCCGCTCCACATGCGCGGCGATGGAGGCGTCCGTAGATAAACGTTCGGCGGTGTGAGCCCGGGAGGGGACTCACGCCTCGCTCGGCCCGAGCTTCAGCACCGTGGCCACGCCGAAAAGCGCGGCCGCGACGACGGCCGCGAGGAAGTGCGTCGTCGCCTGGTCCGAGGATGCCGCGATCCAGTAATCAAGGAACGCGAGCGCCAGGGAGGACGTGCTGAACATCCCCGAGGCGAGCCAGAGGAACCGGCGGAACTGGGAGAGAAGGGAGACGGGAAGCAAATCCGCTTCCGCGGGCAGGCTCTCCGCGACTGCAATCGTCGCCATCGGCGCGCCCACGGCCGCAAGGGGCGTATAGCCGTAGCGAGGTGGGTATCACCTCCGGTTTTCGATACCGATTCTCAAAACTGGGAAGAGGGAACAGGTCCGGGCTTCAAAATAAAAGTGGGTGGCGCAATGGCCACCCAGTTGGGGGGGAGGTAATCGTGACGTTCCAGCGGCTCAGCGAAGTCACCCTCCGGCGGCATCCATCCCTTCTGACCCTTCTCACTTCTGTAGGAATTCCTTCTTGAACGAATCCATCTGGGCGAGCGATTTCTCCGCGTCCTGGAGCTTCTTGAGTTTGTCCGTGACGAGCTCCACGCGAGCATACACGAGATCTCGGATGGCCGCGCGCACCGCCTCGGAGCGGCTCGGGAAGTCGTCGACCTCGATCAGGAAGTCCAGAGCTTTCAGGTACCGCTTCGGCAGGCGGAGGGTGATCTTCTCGGTGTCATCCTTCATGCGATCATCCGCTCGCGTAGGTCGAGTCGACCTTGTTTGACCGACGCTTGTCCGGCGGAAGGGGGTTTTTGTATATAATGGTTGCTGGAATCGTATCACGGGAAGGAACTCCGTTTCATGTGGAGCCGAGCCGTCGCGGATGCGGATCCGCGTTGAATCGCAAGGCGACTCAGACGACGCAATGTGGATGGAAAGAGGCCCGAACAGAATCGACGAATCGTTTAAGTCGGGTCGCCTCTTGGCTCGCCCACCATGTACGACGCCGAGGACACCGTGTTCATGCTTCCCGGCCCCGTGAAGATGCATCCGCGGGTGCTGCGGGCCATGTCGACTCCCGCGCTGAACCACCGCGGCCCGGAGTTCAAGGAGATCCTCACCGAGCTGCGCGACCTCGTCCAGTACATGTTCGGAACGAAGGGCGAGGTCGCGATCCTCTCCGGGTCGGGCACCGCGGGCCTCGAGTCCGCGGTCTCCGGGCTCCTGCGCAAGCAGGACAAGGTGCTCAACCTGGTCAACGGGAAATTCAGCGAACGATTCAACGACCTCTGCTCCGTCTTCGCGACGCCGACGCCGCTCACGTTCGAATGGGGGAAGGCGGTGGACCCGCAGCGCGTCGCCGCGGCCCTCGAGGCCGACAGCTCCTACAAGGCGGTCACGGTTTGCTGGAACGAGACCTCCACGGGACTCACGAACCCAATCGCGGACATCGCGAAGACCGTGAAGAAGCACGACAAGCTCCTCCTCGTGGACGGCATCACCGCGGTCGGCGGACTCGAGAGCCGCTTCGATGAGTGGGGGATCGATGCGCTCGTCATGGGATCGCAGAAGTGCGTCGCCGCTCCCGCAGGGCTGGCGGCGGTCGCCCTCTCCAAGCGCGCGACGGAGTCCCTGCACTCGGAAACGTCGTTCTACACGAACCTGAAAGCGCACGTGGAGGGCCTCGGGAAGCAGGACACGCCCTACACCCCCGCCGTCCCCTTGTTCCTCGCGTTCCGCGAGGCCCTGCGCCTCCTGAAGGAGGAAGGGCTCGAGACCCGCATCGCGCGGACGAAGAAGCTTGCCGAGGCGGCCCGCGCGGCGTACGCCGCGATCGACGTCGACCTGTTCCCGGACGCGCGCTTCGCCTCGAACACGGTCACGGCCGCCACGTATCCGCCCGGGATCGATGACGCGAAGTTCCGCCAGATCCTCCGGGAGCAGTACCGGGTGATCCTCGCGGGCGGTCAGAGCCAGCTCAAAGGCAAGATTTTCCGGATCGGACACATGGGCATCTGCTCGTTCCCGGACCTAGCCGCCTGCTTCACCGGCGTCGAGGGCACCCTCGCCGCGATGGGGCACAAGTTCGAGCGAGGCGCCGCCGTCGCTGAGGTCGCGCGGCGCGCGTGATCGCTTCCGACGGACCACGCGGGCGTCGAAGGTCTCCTCGATCAAGGCCGAAGCCACCTCCTCCGAACCCACATGGGCGATCTCGACCTGCGCCCACAGCCGGCCGTCCTCGAACGTGATCCGGGCTGACCGCAGCTGGGACCGGAACAGCCGGACGCGGTGGCCCGGGGCGGACGTAATCGTTCGCAGGCACGTGACGAGCCCCAGGTCCTCGAGCTCCCGCAAGCGGCGGTAGCACGCGACGATCGGAATCCCGAAACGGCGACTCAAATCGAACGCGGAGCTTTCCCGCTCCTCCGTCGCGGCGAGAATCCGCAGAGCGTGGAAATCGAGGGCTGCGCGGACGGCATGGAACGCGCCCTTCGGGGGGACCTTCCCGGCGGCTTCGGCTCCGTCATTCCGGGCCGCGTCTAGCTCACCCTCCTCGGGGGGCTTGGTCATGGGGACCACCTGGGTCATGCGGTTCATTGACTATCAATTTCGAGAGCAACAATTAGGCCGGCTTAAATCCACCGATGGATTCCCCAGCGATCGGGTCCTTATCTCGCGGTGCGGGTCCCGCTCACCGCCACGTGACCGCGACCTCGTCCGTCCGGAATCGCTGGTCCACGTGGGTGTCTTTCAGCGACATCCGAATCCCCGCGCGGTGCATGAGCAGGCCCGTCCACGCGATCATCGCCCCGTTGTCGATGCACAGATCCCCCGGAGGCACAAACATCTTCGCGCCGCGGTCGGTCGCCATCCGACCCACCATCGCCTGGAGTCGCTTGTTTCTCGCGACGCCCCCGCCGAGGAGGACCTCATCCTTCCCGACGTGGGCCATCGCGCGTTCCGTGACCTCGGTGAGCATCGCGAAGGCGATCTCCTGGATCGAGAACGCGAGATCCTCGAGGCGCGCGCCGCCCCTGTGCAGGGCGAGCGCGGCCGTCAGCATGCCGCTGAAGGCGACGTCCATCCCCTTCACGCTGTACGGGAGGGGCAGCAGCTGGCCACCCTCGACGGCGAGCTGCTCGAGGCGCGGGCCTCCCGGGAATGGCAGGCCCACCTCGCGGCCGAACTTGTCGAGCATGTTCCCGATCCCGATGTCGAGCGTCTCGCCGAAGACGCGATAGCGTCCGCGCGCATAGGCGATAACCTGGGTGTTCCCCCCGCTCACGTAGAGGAGCGCGGGATCCTTGCACCCCGTCAGGCCGCGGCCGATCTCCAGATGGGCGACGCAATGGTTCACGCCGACGAGCGGGACGTCGAGCGTCAGGGAGAGAGCGCGGGCCGCCGTGGCGACCGTCCGGAGGCACGGGCCCAGTCCCGGGCCCTGGGAGAAGGTAACGACGTCAAGGTCGTCGAAGGCGACCCCCGCCTGGTCGACCGCCTTGCGAAGCATCGGGGCCGCGAGCTCCGCGTGGTGATTCGCCGCCTCACGCGGATGAATGCCACCCTTCTCCGGCTTGACCATGTCATAGACGTTCGCGAGGACGCGGCAATGCTCGTCCACGATTCCGACGCCGATCGTGTGGGCGGTCCCTTCGATGCCGAGGGCGAGCACGCGAACGGTAAGGGTCGCTCGCCAAAAGGGTTTGTCTCCGAGGATGCGGCCGAACCACTTCCAAACGCATATTTACAGGGAGGCGGGTGACGCAACCCGTGGCGGGAATGAAGGGCGGCTTGGTCCGAGCGCCCGGAAGAGCCGCTCGCCTCCTCCCGCTGCTATCGGCATTTTGTTTCGCGCTCCTCGCGGTGGCGATGGGTGTGGACTACGAGCGGGAGATGGGCCTCCTCCCATTCTGCCATGACACCGCGCTCGGCGCGAACTGTCTCGCCCGCTCGCAACTCCTGGCGAGCCTCGCTGGGGTGTGGGCCATCTCCGCCGTGGCGGTGCTCGTCTTGATGGCGATCGAGATTCGGGTCAGCAAGTGGTCTCGAGGCCTGCATGTGCCCCCGCGCGCTCTTCTCGCGGATGCGCTGTTCCTCGTCGGCCTCGGGGCGGCGGGCCTCATTGCCACCCAGCCGGAAGGATACGGCCAGATTCCTCGCGGGATCGTGGTCGCCCTCGTCTACACGTACCTGACCGGCGCCCTGTTCCTTTTCGCACTCACGTTCCTGGGCTACCGACCCCATGCGGACTCCCTATCGAGGTCGGTTGTCGTCGCAGGCGTAATCCATGGGATCATCGGGATGATCATGGCTGTGGTATTCGCATTCTTCGCGATGTTTCCCCCGATAATCGCGTATTGACGAAGCTCTCGATCCCCGCCAGCCCTAAGAATGACGCGCGCATAGCCGCTTGGGATGGAAGCGGATGACCCGGGCCCCCTTCTGTACGCATACAAGCCCATCCCCGCGAACCCGATGCCCGTCGCCCTCCTCATCCTCCTCCTCGTCGTCACGTTCGTCCTCGGCCCCCTCGCCGCGGCGCCGGAGGGCTGGTGGCCCTTGAACGGGCTCTGCTTCGTACCCCTCGGCATCCTGCTCGTGGCCATCGTCCTCTTCCGGCCCAACCCCACGTACGTGTACGAGAACGGGATCGAGATCTCCCTGCCCCTGTGGCACCGCCTGCTCGGGGCCCAGAAGGACTTCCGGTGGGACCAGATCCGCGACATCTATCCCGCGAGCTACGAGGTCTCCGGATCGTTCACGTCTCCCTTCGCGTCGAGCGCCGGGACGCTCGTCCACGCGGGACTCGGACTCGAGACGACGGAGGGGCGGCGACTCCTCGTGCGCTTCACGCCGGGAGCCATCCGCGCCTTCCGCGCGGAGTCCCAGGGTTTTCTCGACGCGCTCGAGGTCATCCGCGACCGGTTCGCGAGGCACAGCGAGCCGATGGTCCACACGGCGAAGACGTTCACGGACGCGCAGGTCCTCGAAATGCAGTCGGAGGCGCGCCAGCCGCTCGTTTCCATCGCGGGCGTCTTCTTCGCCTTCTTCCTGCCGCCGACGATCGTGGGCGCCGTGCTCGTTGCGGCCACCGCGGCGAACGTCCCCTTGACCGTGCCGCTCGTCTTGGCGGCCGTCCTGCTCGCGCTCGCGCCGCCGGCCTTCTCGATGCTGGCCACCCTGAAACGGAGCGAGCGGCGCAACGAAATCCTCAGCGAGCTGTCGAAGTTCCAGGAGAGCCTTCGAGAGCGGGTTCGGTCCCGATGAGCCGCACGTGTCTCGGGTCGCGGACGTCGTAGCTCCGGCCCCGCCAGCGGAGGACGCTCGGACGTCGCGTGCGGGCCAGTCCCCACACCATGACCCACGGTACGGCAAGGGTCGCGATCGCCGAACGCGCGATAGACACCCGCCACAGTTCGGCGACGTGCGGGGCTGCAGAGAAGAATGCGCGGCGACGCAGGGATGCCTTCGCCACGGTCGCGGGGAGGGTGAAGAGGAAGAGGGCCGCAGGGAGTGCATACCACCACGAGACGAGCGGTGCCAGGAGGAGGCACGCGATTCCGAAGACCACGCTCCCATCGAAGACGGCGAAGGCGGCCGCCGCGTAGCGCCGGACGATGGGCAGGTACAGGGTGGCCATCGTCATCTGCCGCGCGCACCATTCCAGGCAGGCCGCCCGGTCCGCATCCTCGACCGTAGGCACCAGGGATGCGGGCGCATACGCGATGCGGAGTCCCGCCGATCGCACTGCCTCGGTCACCACGAGGTCGTCGCTCAGGACCTCCCGCCACCGTTCCTCGAGGCGCAAGCGAGGCAGATGCTCGCGACGGATCGCCGAGGAGCCGCCCCAGGTGTAGTTCCGCCGACCGTCGAAGAGGACGTTGGCGCTCACCGCGTTCCACTCGGACCGCACGAGGGACCAGAAGGTCGCTCGGGGCGGCACGTACCACCGAAACCCGGTCGCCGCGCCGACGGTCACGTCGGCGAGGGGCTGGACGAGCTGGCGCAGCCAGTCCGGCGCGGGGCGGATGTCCGCGTCGGCGAAGACGACGACCTCGTCGTCCTCGGACAGATGGCCGAGCGCGGTCCTCAGTGCGTTCACCTTGCCGCCCATTCCAGAGGGATCCGAGAGCACGACCTTCACGGGCACCCGCGGGTCCTCGCGGGCGATCTCAAGGGCCCGGGCCGCGGCGGGCTCCTCGGGGGCGTCCGCGATCAGGAGAGCCTTGTACACCGGATAGTCCTGGGAGAGAATCGCGCGGACGTTCGCGTCGAACCCCTGATCGATTCCCCGCACGGGCAGCAGGACCACAACGCGGGGAAGGTACGCCCCGAACGCCATGCGCAGGGCAACGCGCACCCCACGCCGCAGGAGCAGCCCCTGGCGAAGGCTCGCGAGGTTCGCGAGCACCGCGAGGAGTCCGAGGATCGTCAGGACGACCAGGATCCAGTCCACGGAGGGCGGCGAACCGCCGGAGCGCGGTTAAAGGTGAGCCTCAGCGCCCCACGAGGACGTCATCGCCCTCGACCTGCACCGGGTACGTGCGGAGGCGGGCCATCGGATTCGAGACATTCGCCCCCGTGCGCACATCGTACTCCCATCCGTGGAGCGGGCAGGTCACAATCGGGCCGTCGAGCGTGCCCTCTCCGATCGGCCCGCCGCGGTGCAGGCACACGTTGGAGACCGCGTGGAACGAGCCATCGACATTGAAGAGGGCAACGGGATGGCCGAGGACGACAACGACGGTGGACGATCCCGGCGGAATCTCGGAGGCTTTCGCGACGCGGACGAACTCCGACACGGATCCCTGCCACCGCCCCGTCCCCCTTGAACCTTCGTCAGCAACGTTTATCCCGCGGCCGCCTCATCGGCGGGGAGAGGTCGAGCCCATGACGCGCGAGGAGAAGGCCAAGTTCCTGGCCCAGGTGAAGGAGTTCGTGCTCGGTATGAACCGGATCGAGACCTCCGTGGGCGGTCTCGGGCAGCGGCTGACGCGGGACGAGCAGAAGGACGCGTTCAAGGAGATCTTCGAGTGGCTCGGGACGACGACCGACCTGCCGCCGAACTCGTATTCGCGGGAGTGGGCCCGGGAGCTCCTGGCCCACATCGGCGTCCTCGTCCAGTACGACAGCTACGAGGGCACGACGGACTCCTACATCGCCTGAGCGGTACATTCCGAAACCTTATTTTCCGCGCGGGGACATCCGCCGGCCGAAGGGTGAGGATCCATGGTTTTCAAGAACGAGCGCACCTGGCAGAATGCGGTCGAGGCGGGGAAGACGGACGAGTTCCACCAGGCCTACGAAACCGCGGTCGACCAGGTCCGGAAGGACCTCGGACAGAAACACCCGCTGTTCATCGGCGGCAAGGAGATTTGGACGCGGGAGAGCTTCACGGACACCTCGCCCGCAAACCGGAGGCTCGTGTTGGGCACGTTCCAGAAGGGAACGAAGGCCCACGCGAAGCAGGCCGTCGAGGCGGCGAAGAAGGCGTTCCCCGATTGGGCCGCGACCCCGTGGGCGGAGCGCGTCCGGATCTTCCGGCGCGCCGCGGACCTCGTCAGCGCGAAGAAGTTCTACTATGCGGCCCTCATGTCGTTCGAGAACGGCAAGAACCGCTACGAGTCCATGGCCGACGTCGACGAGACGGCCGACCTGATCCGGTGGTACGCGGAGGAGATGGAGCGGAACCACGGATACGACTTTGCGATGGGCCAGTACGTCCCCGGCGAGAAGACCCGCGACCTGCTGAAGCCGTACGGAGTCTGGGCTGTGGTGGCCCCCTTCAACTTCCCCTTCGCGATCGCCGGCGGCATGTCCACGGGCGCGATGATCACGGGCAACACGGCCGTGTTCAAACCCGCGAGCGACACCCCGTACATGGGGTGGGAGCTCTGCAAGATCTTCCGTGAGGCGGGCGTCCCTACGGGTGTCTTCAACTACGTGACGGGCCCCGGATCGACCGTCGGCCAAGAGCTCGTGGACAACCCGGGTGTCGCGGGGTTCGTCTTCACCGGCTCCCGGGACGTCGGGCTCGGCGCATACCGGACCTTCAGCGAGACGTTCCCCAAGCCGATCATCACGGAGCTGGGCGGCAAGAACCCGACGATCGTCACGGAGACCGCGGATCTGGACAAGGCGGCCCAGGGTACGATGCGCGCGGCCTTCGGGTTCGGCGGACAGAAGTGCTCCGCGTGCTCGCGCGTGCTGGTCGACAAGCGCGTCAAGCGAGCGTTCGTCGAGAAGCTCGTGGCGGAGACGGAGAAGATCAAGATCGGAGACCCGACGCAGCGCGACGTGTATCTGGGACCCGTGATCAACGAGGCGGCCGTGAAGACGTACCAGAAGGCCATCGCGGACGTCAAGAAGGGGCGGGGCAAGATCCTGATCGGGGGAGAGATCCTGAAGGGAGACGGCCTCTTCGTCAAGCCGACCGTCGTGGACGGCCTCCCGCGGAAGCACCGCGTCAACAACGAGGAACTCTTCGTACCGATCCTGTCCGTAATCGAGGTGGATGGCCTTGATGACGCGTTGGAGCTCGCGAACTCCACGGACTACGGGCTCACGGCGGGAATCTTCTCCAGGAAACCTGCGGACGTGGACCGCTTCTTCCGCGAGTGTGAAGCGGGGGTCATGTACGCGAACCGTGCGGCCGGATCGACGACGGGGGCCGTCGTCGGCGTCCAGCCCTTCGGCGGATGGAAGATGTCCGGGATCTCGGGCAAGGCCGCGGGCGGGTACTTCTACCTCCCGCAGTTCATGCACGAGCAGAGCCACTCCACCTACGAGGCGTAGGACGCGACGAACGCTCGTCGCATCCCCGCCTCCGGCCAGGAGGCCGCGAGTCCCGTCGAGATCCCTCCGGACCACGAAAGGGCGTGTCTCCGTACGAGTCGTGCGCCTAGGGCCACAGGCGCCCCAGCCGCTCGAACACCCGCGAGAAGCGAGAGATCGCGGCGCCGCCGGGGATGAGGCGGGACGGCACCGGCGTGATCGCGGGCCAAGGCGCCACGGTCGCCCGCCATCGGATGAGGATGTAAACGCACGGGATGGCGGTGAGCAGGCCGAGGTAGAGCCCGAGGAACAGGAGGCTCGTGGCCGTCGTCGCCAGCCCGACGAGGGGTTCCGCGATCACGAGGCCCAGGGTGTACGCGAAGGAACCCATAGACAGGACGGTCGCCCGCTGCCCCGGCTCGAGCCGCCGGTTCATGTACGCGGAGAGAATCGAGGGCTGCAGGCTCCAGACCACGTAGATCGAAGCCTGGAAGGACACGGCCCAGAGAGCGCGTCCCGCGAGCCACATGCCGAACAACGGGATCGAAGCCAGGGACGTGAGCAGGGCGAGCGTGCCGAACTCGCCGAGGCGGTCCGAGATCGCGCCCGTGAACGCGGAGACGAGCGCGGCGAGGAGCAGGAGGAGAAAGATCGCAAACCCGATGTCGCCGGGGCTCAGGCTGAGGGCCTGGAAGTACAAGGGTCGGAACGCGGTCATCAGGTACAGGCTGACCCCCATGAACACCTGGAGGCCGATGAGGAGCGCGATGCCCTCTCGACGGCGGACGATCCGGAGCCCTTGCCCGAGCTGGCGCAGGGCCGTGGGCTCGACATGCCTCTCCACGGAGGGATTGATGAACGTGAGGGCCACGCCCACGGCGACCACGTTGATCAGGGCGCCCCACACGAGGGTCTGCTGAAAACTCCCCATGGTCGAGACGAGGACGCCGCCCACGAACGCGGCCGCCGCGTTCGAGAGGAGCTGGATTCCCGTGTTCCATCCGATGTACCGGGGGAACTCGACCTCGAGCCGACCCTCCATGAGCGTCTCGTAGAGGTACGCGGACGTGCCGATGGAGAAAGCGCCTCCGAGGGACCAGATGATGTTCGCGGCGACGTAGCCCAGGAGGTTGATCCCCAGGCCATAGCCCAGGATGCCCGCGGTCCGGAAGCACTCCGCGAGGACAATCGTCCACTTGCGCCCGAGGCGGTCCGCGAGGACGCCGACCGGGAGCTGGAAGATGAGGAGCCCGACCCAGAATGCGACGTCCGCGAGGGTGAACTCGAAATCGGAGGCGACGTGAGCCCGCATCCAGAGGGCCCAGAACGGGATCCAGATCGCGAAGGAGGAGCACGCCTGGTAGAGGTAGAAGCGATGCACTCTTCCGGTCAACGCGGACAAGACCTCGCCTCGGCGCGAGGCGGAGCAATTTCAATCATCTATTTGTCCGTGACGAAACGAAACGGGCCCGGACCGGGTCGAAGCGACCTGCTACCGCTCTTGCGAACGACGCGGACGCTCCCTCGGCGTGCACTCCTTTGTATCGTATAGACAGAAATGTATTAATCGAATGGGGCGGCTACTCAATTTCGCAAGGGTTTGAAATCTCGGAGCCGCGGAAGACCCCTTGCTCCCGGAGGAGAGGCCATGCGACCCGATTCTGGATCACGTGTGTGGGCGAGCGCAGTGACAATCGCGGTGTTGCTTCTGGCGGGGGCGATGGTCTTCCTGCCGACCGTGCAGGCGGCTGTGGGCCCGGGCCCGCAGCCCAAGGTCTTCACGACCCTCCGGGTGGGTGCCCTCCAGGAGCCGGACAGCCTCAACCCGTTTGTGGGCGTCCTGAGCGGCTCCTACGAAATCTGGGCGCACACATACGAGCTGCTCGTGGGCATCGGGCCCGACACGACGCCCGTCCCGGCCCTGGCCCAAAGCTGGTCCGTCGACGCGTCGCAGAGAGTGTGGACGTTCAACCTCGTCCACAACGCCACGTGGCACGACAGCACCCCCACGAACCCCCAGCCCTTCACCGCCGAGGACGTGAACTTCACCTTCCGCCGCATCTGGACCCAGACAGCCTGGAACCCCCTCGGCTGCAACCTGGGCCTGCTCCAGAGTTACCTGGGGAACCCTGCCACGAACACGGGGGTCGACGTGAACAACATCACGGTCCTCGACCCGTACACGATCCGCATTCCCACGTACCAACCCAAGGCGAACATCCTCGCCATGTTCATCCAGATCCTGCCCAAGCACATCTGGGCGAGCATCCCCTGCAACCAAGCGACCCACGTGGCTAACGTGCCGCCCATCGGGACCGGCATGTACAAGCTGACGACCTGGGTCCACGGGACCTACATCCAGCTGGACCTGAACACGAACTACTGGCGCCTCGACCCGACCCAGGACTACGTGGACCGCATCCTGATTACGTACTACGCGGACGCGACGGGCCTGTACAACGCCTTCGTCGCGGGGACAATCGACGCCACGGCGGCCCTGCCCGCGGACAAGTTCAATCTCGTCCCGAACAGCGTGGGCGGCGCGAGCTCACCCAACGTGGGTCGGTTTGCGGTCGATGCGATCGAGATGGCGGAGGTCGGGGCCTGCCTCGCATCGGACCAGCTCATCTCCGACTGGGGTGCCCACGGCGGCCGCAACTGGCTCCTCACGAACGTGACGGTCCGGCAGGCGCTGCAGTTCGCGGTCGACCGCCAGAATCTCGTGGACAACGTGATCAGCGGCGAAGGCCGACCCGGTAGCACGCTGATCCCGCCCGCGACGCCCTACTGGCACTACAACGTGACGGCGGGGGAGAACTATTCATTCAACCTGAACCGTGCGCGCGCCCTCCTGAACGATCCCGCCGGTGACGGATTCACCCTGAAGGCAGGACAGACCGTGCCGGGCGATTACGGCCAGAACCTGGACCCCGCGGCGGGCAACAACCAGGATGCGTTCGCGGACACGGATGGCGACAACATCCGGGATGTCGTCAACCCGGCCAGGGTCGTCGCCGGGGACCAATGGGGATCGAGTGCGCCGAACAGCAACATGCTAAGCTTTACGATCTCCGTCCGCAACTACGATGCACAGGGCCAGAACGCGGCCCTTCGCATGGAGAACTGGTGGTCCCAGGTCGGCATCCGGGTGACGACCGACGTCGTCACGGAGTCCAAGCTCATCGGAATCACGTACGCGTGCAGCGAGGACATGTACATCTGGGGCTGGGGCGGGGACGTGGACCCCGACTTCCTCCTCAGCGTCATGACCACGGAGCAGATCCTGAACTGGCAGGACGCCTGGTACTCGAACGCCACGTATGACAGCGACTACGTGAAGCAGCAACAGCAGGTGAACCCCACCCAGCGGCAGCAGACGATCTGGGAGATGCAGAAGATCCTGTACCACGACGCGGCGTACTTGATCATGTACTACCCCTACTCGCTGACCGTGGTGCGGACCGACACGTTCGTAGGCTGGGGAAGCTGGAACGCGCATCCGGGTCTGGGCCTCACGGGCTACGGGAACGACCTGGTCATGCTCACCGTGCGGGCCGCGGGAGGGGTTACGAACCAGTGCCCCACGACCCCGGTCCTCGAAGGCGCCGCGCCGCGGCACGTCTACGCGAACGTGAGCACGAGCTTCACGGCGAACGCCTCGGACCCGGAGGACGACCCGATCACCTGGGTCTTCTACTGGGGCCAGGGGAACACCTCCCAGAGCACGACGCCGGCGGGTGTGACGCAGGCCACGCAGAGCTTCCTGTGGAACATCACGGGCACGTACAACGTGACCGCGATCATCTCCGACGGGAAGTGCGGGTCGACATCCACCTCGGCCCCGTTCCAGGTCATTGTGGACCCGCTGCCGGCCCAGTACGGCTGGATATTCGGGACCGTCCGCGACGGGACGAACCCGGCCCATCCGGCCATCTCCGGAGCGACGGTCGACGCGCTCCTGGCCGGCGGAACCGAGCACCACTCTACGAGCACGGACGCGAACGGCGGCTACAACCTAACCGTCGCAGTCGGTACGTTCCCCGTGGTTGCGAGCCAGGCCCTCTACACACCAGATACGAGGACGGGCGTTGTCGTGGCCCAGAAGGTCTCGGTACGGGTGGACTTCAACCTGACCCAGAACCAGGGCTGGATCGCGGGTCGCGTGACGAGCTCCGCGAGCGGGAGCGCCCTCGGGAATGTGACGATCCGGGTCACCGGACCACGGCAGACTTCCGCGCGGACCGACGGGAGCGGAGACTATAACGTGACCCTGCCTCCGGGGACGTACAACGTGTCCGCAAGCCGGAGCGGGTACTACGACAAGAACGCCACGGGCGTCGCGGTCGTGATCGGCACGGTCACGACGCAGAACTTCGCCCTGGATCCGCTGCCGGTCCCGCCGGAGGGCCTGTCACCCCTTGTGGTGGCGGCGATCGGGTTGGGCGTGGTCGCCGTGATCGCGGTTCTGGCGATCTGGCTGCTCGTGCGGCGGCGGAAGAAGGAAGAGGAAATCGTGGCGCCACCGGAGAAGCCGTCGGAGCCGCCCAAGAGTCCGTGAGGAAATGAAACCCCGGACGACGGGGGTCGGCTCATCCCCGTCGTCCACACTATTTCCCGGGTGAGCACCAGATGTCCATGCGGACCGTCGTGATCAGGAAAGTGACGAACGCCGTCATCACGATCCTGATCATCCTGGTGGCCAATTTCATCCTCTTCCGGATGATCCCGGGCGACCCCGCGATCACGTTCATCCGGCAGGGCGGCCACTCGACGAGCCCCGATTTGATTGCACGACAGAGGGAGATCTTTGGGCTCAACGACCCGCCCCTCATCCAGATCGGAAAGTACATCGTGAACACGTTCACGGGAAACTGGGGCTACTCCTTCTTCCACCAAGACCAGCTCGTCACGGACATCATCGCCCAGAAGGCCGTGTGGACGCTCATCCTCGTCGGGACGTCGACGATCCTCACCCTCTGGATCGGAATCATCATCGGGGCCGCGGCGGCGTGGCGACGGGGCAAGCCGTACGACCTCGCGTCCCTCGGATTCGGGTTCTTCTTCTACGCGATGCCCACGTACTGGCTCGGAATCGTGTTCCTGATCTTATTTCAAGAGAAGATCGGCATCATCCCGCTCTTCCCAGCGAGCCTGCCCCTCCAGACCCCGTATCCCACAGACCCCCTGGAGATCTTCGTGAGCGGGCTCCAGCATTGGTTCCTCCCGGCCATGACCCTGACCCTCGTCCAGCTCGCCGGAATCTCGATCATCATGCGGAACTCCTTGATCGACGTCCTGACGGACGACTATGTCGTCACCGCTCGGGCGAAGGGTCTCTCGGATCGGATGATCCTGAAGAAACACGCGATGCCGAATGCCCGGCTCCCCATGGTCACGGTCATCGCGTTGAACCTGGGTTTCGTGTTAGGCGGCGCGATCCAGGTCGAGTCCATCTTCTCGTACGATGGACTCGGACAGCTCACGATCCGCGCCGTGGAGGACCAGGACTATCCCCTCATGCAGGGCCTGTTCCTCCTGATCACGATCAGCGTCGTGGTCGCGAACCTCGTGTCTGACTTTGTGTACGCGTGGCTGGACCCGCGGGTCCGCCTGGAGTGAGGAGTCTCGTGCTCCGGCGACCCAAGCGGGATGAGCGGGACGTGGCCGAGGGCGAGGCCGTCCACACGGAGTCGCTCCTCCGGGTCCGGCTCGAGAGCCTCCGCACCCGGTCCCTCCGATTCTGGAGGGTCTTCCGGCAGAGCCGGCTGGGCATGCTCGGCCTGATCATCCTCCTGATCTTCATCGTGATGGCCCTCAGCGCCCCCCTCCTGACCGCGACGGGGATCCTGCGCGATCCGAACGCGGTCCTGTGCGGACAAGACTTCCACGTCTGCCCGCCGACCCGGCCGGACGAGATGGACTACGCCTCGCCGAACGGATACGTCTGGCTGGGGACGGATTTCCTGGGGCGGGACATTTTCAGCCGGGTCTGGTGGGGAAGCCAGATTACGATCCTCATCGGCGCTCTGGCCTCGATCTTCAGCATGGGGGTCGGCACGTTCATCGGGCTTGTGTCCGGGTACTATGGCGGCTGGCTCGACGAGCTCCTCATGCGGATCACGGACTTCTTCCTCGTCCTGCCGACCCTCGTCTTCGCCCTGATCCTCTTCGGGATCGTCGGCAGCCGGGGATCCATCTGGACGATGATCATGATCATCGGGATCACGTTCTGGGCGAGCACCGCCCGCCTCGTGCGTTCCCAGGTCCTCACGATCAAAGAGCGGCAGTTCATCGAGCGGGCGAGGGCGATTGGCGCGTCGAAAGTCCGGATCGTCCGGCGTCACATCTTCCCGAACTCCTTCTCCCTCGTGTTCGCCGAGGCGATCCTCACCGTCGCGGTCGCGATCCTCACGGAGGCCTTCCTCAGCTTCCTCGGGTTCCTCGACCCCAACGAGGTCATCACGTGGGGCACGATCATCGAGGCCGCCTACTCATACTCGGCCGTCGAGAAACACCTGATCTGGTGGATCGTCACGCCCGGGCTCGCCATCGTCGCCGTGGTCATGGGCTTCACCTTGCTCGGGTTCGCCCTCGACGAGATCTTCAACCCGCGCCTCCGGAGGCGGTGACGTGGCCCTCCTTGACGTCCGGGGGCTCAAGGTCCACTTCAGGACCCTGGATGGGGTCGTCCGCGCGGTGGACGGGGTCGACTTCTCCCTGGGAGAGGGAGAGTCCCTCGGCCTCGCAGGGGAGAGCGGATGCGGCAAGACGACAGCAGCCCTGGCGATCATGGGCCTCCTCCCGCAAAACGGCCGGATCGTGGACGGTGCGATCGAGTACGCGGGCCGCGATCTGACGAAGCTCACGAACAACGAGATCCGTGGGTTCCGCTGGCGGCACATCTCGATCATCTTCCAGGGCGCGATGAACGCTCTCAACCCCGTGAAGCGGGTCGGAGACCAGATCGCGGAGCCGATCCTGCTCCATGAGAAGGTGGGGGAGGACGAAGCCAACAAGCGCGTCGGAGACCTGCTCGAACTCGTGGGCATCAGCAAGGATCGGATGCGCGACTATCCGCACGAGTTCTCCGGGGGCATGCGCCAGCGCGTGATGATCGCGATGGCCCTTGCGTGCAACCCGAAGCTCGTCATCGCGGACGAGCCTGTGACCGCACTCGATGTGATGATCCAGGCGCAGATCCTCGAGCTCCTCGAACGCCTGAAGCGGGAGCTGGGCCTCTCCATGATCCTGATCTCCCACGATCTCTCGGTCATGGCGGAGACCTGCGACTCCATGGCGATCATGTACGCCGGGAAGATCGTCGAGACCGGATCCGTCCGGGACGTGTTCAAGCGACCCAACCATCCGTACACGAAGGACCTCATCGCCGCCTTCCCCGACATCGATGGCTCCCAGACCCTGCCGGCGTACATCCCGGGGCTCCTGCCGAGCCTCATCGACCCGCCCGTGGGCTGCCGCTTTCACCCCCGCTGCAAGTTCGCCTTCCCACTCTGCGTGGAGCGGGAGCCAGAGGTCCTCCCCGTGGGAGACGGGCACCGGTCCGCATGCCACCTGAACACGAAGGAGGCGGAGGGCCCATGAGCCGGGGAGCGTACCTGACGGTCCGGGACTTCCGGGTGTGGTTCGTGAAGCGCCAAGGCTTCCTGAGTTCCCTCCGTCGGACCGAGCCGAGCTACGTGAAGGCGGTGGACGGGATCGACCTCGACATCGGCAAGGGGGAGGTCTACTGCCTTGTCGGCGAGAGCGGGTGCGGCAAGACGACCACCGGAAAGGGGATCCTGCGCCTCGTCGAGCCCACGGGCGGAGACGTCTTCGTGGACGTCCCGAACGAGGTGCTGGATCAGTATCTGGCCGCCCGGAGGACCGACGACCAG
Organism: Thermoplasmata archaeon; assembly: GCA_041483635.1. Taxonomy (GTDB): domain Archaea; phylum Thermoplasmatota; class Thermoplasmata; order RBG-16-68-12; family RBG-16-68-12; genus RBG-16-68-12. The sequence continues at coordinate 2,603 of JBGPGA010000007.1, read as the reverse complement.
GCGACCGTGGAGGGGATCCAGCGGCGCTGGTCCCTCGCCTTCCGAGAGAAGGTCCGCTGGACGGTCCGGGATGCCGCCGTGTTCCTCCTCATGGCGCTGGCAGGTACGGTCCTGGGCGGACTCGTCGGGGGCGGCCTCGATGCGGGCCTGCGATCGACCGGGTTCTCGTGGTTCTCCCTGATTCCGATGGGCGTCCTCATCGCCTTCCTGGGCACCTTCCCCTGGGTCAAGGTCACCCCGCGGGTCCCTCTGCTGCTGGGCCTAGTCGGAATCCTGGGGGCCGTGCTGAGTGGGGGATTCGCGAACCTCTTCCTGCAGCTGACCTCGGGGAACGGGCTCGATATCGGGGCCGCCTTCGCCCAATACGGCGAGGCCTGGAGCCGGGATTTCGTCGCGCCCCTGATCCAGGCCCTCCTGATCGTCCTCGCCCTCGCCACGACGGGGGAAAGCGCGCGCCTCTTCATGGGCTACTGGCAGTCCCGTAAGGGGATCGAGGCGGACAAACTGCGCAAGCTCAGGAAGACGCTCCAGATCATCTTCCAAGATCCCTACGAGTCACTGAACCCGAAGCACTCCGTCTACGAGATCGTCTCGGAGCCGGTCATCGTCAACCACCTGACCCACGGCCGCGCCGAGACGGAGGCGCGGGTGGAGCAGGCCCTCTCCGACGCGGGGCTCCGGCCGCCCCGCGACTTCATGTTCCGCTATCCGCACGAACTCAGCGGGGGCCAGCGGCAGCGGGTCTCCATCGCGGGTGCTCTCGTCCTCCATCCGGAGTTCATCGTCGCCGATGAGCCCGTCTCCATGCTCGATGTGTCCATCCGCACGGAGATCCTCGAGCTCCTCCTCGAGTTGCGGCGGGACAAAGGCCTCACGTACCTCTTCATCACCCATGACCTCAGCCTGGCATGGGTCCTCGCCGACCGGATCGGGGTCATGTACCTCGGCAAAATCGTCGAGCAGGGTCCCACGAAGGAACTGATCAAGAACCCTCGGCACCCGTACACGAAGGCTCTCATCTCCGTCGTCCCCAAGCCCGATCCGGACCGCCGGCGCCAGCGGATCGTCCTGAAGGGCGAACGGCCGGACCCCTCGGACATCCCCGCGGGTTGCCGATTCCACCCGCGGTGTCCCGTCGCGTTTGAGAAGTGCGGTTGGACGGCCCACGAGGTCCTCGAGGACCTCCGGAAGCTTGCGGCCTCCGAGGGCCACGCGGAACGCCTCGGGCGGGCCGCGGTCGCCGAGGGCGACGTGCTGACCCTGGACGGAGGGGCGGAGGAGTGGCTCCGGTCCGTCCTCGCGACGAGGTCGGAAGAAGTCCGCGCCTTGAAGGCAATCCGCTCGGTCGAGCGCGGCCCGGGTGGCATCCGGGTCCACCTGCACCCGTACGAGGAGCCGACCCTCGAGGCGGTCACGGGGGATGTTCAAGTAGCATGCCACCTCTTCCCGTGAGCGGACCGCCATGCGTGCCCGCTGCCGTGAGTTTGGTTTGCGTCTCGGCGTCCTGAGCCCAGGGCCGAGGAACACGATCGCGGACGTCGGGGAGGTCCGGGTGGGCCACGTGACCCTCGTCTCCGGGGACGGGAAGCTTGTCGCGGGCCAGGGTCCGGTCCGCACGGGCGTCACGGTCGTCGTGCCCCACCGGGGCAACGTGTGGCGGGACCGACCCAAAGCGATGTGGGACACGATCAACGGGTGCGGAGAGCTCACCTCGGCCGTCAGCATGCGGGAGTCCGGCCTGCTCGAGACGCCGATCGGTCTCACGAACACGCTCTGCGTGGGCAACGTCTTCATGGGGCTCGTCGAGGCGACCCTCGAGTCGAACCCGGAGGCCGCGAAGGAGGAGGATGCGATCGCCCCGACCGTCTCGGAGTGCGACGACTCGTTCCTGAACGACGAGCGCGGCCTCCACGTGAAGCCCGCCCACGTGCGAGACGCGCTCACGGTCGCGGGGGACGATGTCCGGATGGGGGCCGTCGGCGCGGGGACGGGCATGACGTGCTGCCAGTACAAGGGTGGAATCGGATCCGCGAGCCGGCGCCTCAAGGCCGAGGACGGGGGTTGGACGGTCGGTGCCCTCGTCCTCTCGAACTTCGGATGGCGGGAGCACCTCACGATCGCGGGCGTGCCCGTCGGCCGCGAGCTCATCGCGAAGGAGACGGCCGCGGTGATCCCGCCCGGGGGTGGCGGATCGATCGTGACGGTCCTCGCGACGGACGCGCCACTCTCCTCCCGACAGCTCGGACGCGTGGCGAGGAGGGCGTTCATGGGCCTCGCCCGTCTCGGTTCCTTCAGCTCGAACGGGAGCGGGGACATCGCGGTCGCCTTCTCGACATCGAGCCGCGTGCCGTACGAGGCGCCCCAGGACTTGCTCGAGGAGAAGCGGGTCCACGACGCGAAGCTGAACCCCATCCTGCTCGCGGCCGTCGAGGCCACGGAGGAGGCGATCGTGGATTCCCTCTTCACCGCGACGACGGTCGTGGGACGGGACGGGAACACGTCCGCAGAGCTTCCCGTTCCCGACGTGGTCGAGATCCTGGACCGCTACGGACGCCTGTCCTGATCATCGCATCTGGTTCAGAACGTCTTCCGCCGCGGCCAGG